>JAEUQG010000044.1 GCA_016789755.1 Bryobacterales bacterium | reverse complement strand
TCGTATCTGCAAACAACAAGATGTGGAGCAGGCGTGGGTCAAACCTGCCGCCGGATCGCCATACTTTCTTTGCGGGCCGCCCAAGCAATCGAACACCCGCTCCGTCGAAGGCTACGCCGCCTACGGCGCGGATGCCCAAATGCGTGTGCGGATCATCATGCCGCTCGATTTCTCGGACAAGCAGAAGGAAATCGCCAAACAGGTTTCCGATTACGACGAACTCGCCACGCGCCGCAAAGATTTCCGCAATCTCTACATCCTTCTGCTGGCGCTGATCACGCTGTTCATTCTCTTCGTCGCCACCTGGATCGCGCAGTTCATGGCGCGGCAGATCAGCGACCCCATTCTGGCAATCCTCGATGCCGCCGAAGAGGTTCGTAAAGGGAATCTCGAGCACCGCATCCACGTCACGGCGCTAGACGAACTCGGCGTCCTTGTCAGGGCCTTCAATCAAATGACTCAGGATCTGGATGCCAACTCGCGCGAACTGGAGCGCCGCCGCCGTTTTACCGAAGCGATCCTGGAGAGTATCCCCAGCGGCGTCATTTCCATGTCGCCCGATGGAAAAATTCTCCGCCACAATCAGGCGCTCAAACGTATCTTCCCTACGCTTCGCCTCGACCGGCAGAACTCCATCGATCAATTGTTTCCCGTTGACGAAGCCCGTGAAATCCACTACCTGATGAATCGCGCCCGGCGGACGGGAGTCGCCTCGCGCCAACTCGATTTCCGCCTCGACCGCCAGATGGTGCACTTGGCTGTAACCGTTGCCGCATTGGAATTGAAAGCCACATCCGGCTTCGTCCTTGTCATTGAAGACACCAGCGAACTGCTCCGTGCCCAGAAAGCCGCCGCATGGCACGAAGTCGCCCGCCGCATTGCTCACGAGATCAAGAATCCGCTCACCCCCATCGCCCTTTGCGCCGAGCGCATCGTGCGACAGTTGGACCGCCTCGGTATCCCGCCGGAGTCGAGCCGCGTGCTCCGCGATTGCTGCCAGACGATCCTTGGCGAAGTGGAGTCCGTGAAAACCCTGGTGGATGAGTTCGCCCAGTTCGCCCGATTCCCCGCCGCCCAACTCGTCCCCGCCGATCTCAATGAAGTGGTCCTGAATGCCCTTGCGGTCTTCCAGGACCGCATTCCCAATATCGAACTCATCCCTGACCTTGCCCGCGAACTGCCCGCCGTCAAGCTTGACCGCGAGCAGTTCAAGCGCGTCATCGTCAACCTTGTCGATAACGCCGCCGAAGCGATGGAGGATTCCCTCGTCCGCCGCATCGTTGTTTCCACTCGCGCCGTCACACCCGAAAGCATTGAGCTCTCTGTTGCCGACACCGGCTGCGGAGTCTCTCCCGAAGATAAGGAGAAGCTGTTCTTGCCCTACTTTTCCACCAAGGGCCGTGGTACCGGACTCGGTTTGGCCATCGTCAGCCACATCGTCGCCGAACACCACGCCCAGATTCGTGTCGAAGACAACCAGCCCGCCGGCACCCGGTTCATGATCGACATTCCCACCGCCGCCGTCGCTGAAGCCGATTGGTCTCCCGTCGAGGTCAAGGCATGAAGCGCTATCGAATCCTGGTGGTGGATGACGAACCCGGCATTCGCCAATCGCTGATCGGCGTCCTCGAAGACGAGAACTTCGATGTCCACGCGGTAGATTCCGCCGAAGCTTGTCTCGCCGAAGTTGCCCGCCATCCCTACGATGTAGTTCTCATGGATATCTGGCTCCCCGGCATTGACGGACTCGAAGCACTGCACCGCATTCAGGAAATCCCACTCGAAGATCGGCCTACCGTAGTTATGATCTCCGGCCATGGGAACATCGAAACCGCGGTGCGCGCCACCAAGCTCGGCGCGTTCGATTTCCTCGAAAAGCCTCTCACTATTCAGAAAATCACTGTCACGGTAAAAAACGCCATCCAGCAGCGCAAGCTCGAACTCGAAGTCCAGCGTCTGCGCCAGGAATCAGGGCCGGGCCCGGAGATCATCGGCGACTCCATCCCCATGAAGGCGCTTCGTCAGCAACTCAAGCTGATGGCGGGGACCAACGGTCGCGTGCTCATTTATGGGGAGAGCGGCACGGGCAAGGAGCTTGTCGCGCACGCCATTCACGCGCTCAGTCCACGCGCCGCGGAATCTTTCATCGAGGTCAATTGCGCCACCATCCCCGAGGAGATGATCGAAAGCGAGTTGTTCGGGCATCGCAAGGGCAGCTTCTCCGGGGCGCTGGAAGACAAGACCGGAAAATTCGAGAAGGCCCACGGCGGCACGCTTTTCCTGGACGAAGTCGGCGACATGAGTCTTCGTACTCAGGCCAAGGTGCTGCGTGTATTGGAAGAGCAGCGGTTCGAGCCCCTAGGCGCCGGCGAGTTCGTGCAAGTCGATGTTCGTGTCATCGCCGCCACGAACAAGAACCTGGAGCTTGAAATCGAGCGTGGAAATTTCCGCGAGGACCTGTTCTATCGCCTCAACGTCATTCCCTTCTACGTGCCCCCCCTGCGGGAGCGCATGGAGGACATTCCCGTGCTTGCCGCCCACTTCATGAAGGGATTTACCACCGCCTACGGCCGCAAGCCCAAGGAACTGACATCCGAAGCCTATGCTGTGCTGCAGGATTACCACTGGCCCGGAAACGTTCGTGAGCTGAAGAACCTCATGGAGCGCATCGTTATCATGAATCCGCAGGCTCACATCGATGCGCGCCACATTCCTCTAAATCCCGCCAAGCGCAATGTGTTCGACAGGCCTGCCGATCAGTTCGCCAGCCTTCAAGATGTGCGTGAAGCCGCCGAACGCGATTACATCCTCAAGAAACTGGAAGAGACGAAGGGCAATGTCTCCCGCGCTGCTGAATTGCTCGGCCTGGAACGCAGCAACCTTTACCGCAAGATGAAAGCTCTCGGCATCGACAAGGACTGAAGACCCGCATGCCCGCTCTCGATCGATTCAAATAGCACCGCGCTGTTCTCACCGGCCGGCAGTGCGCTTCTCAAGTCCTGCCCTCTGCTCCTATTCTGGATACATGCACCTTCAGATCAACGGCGAACCGCATACCGCCGAAGTGAACTCCACCATACTCGATCTCCTCGCCTCCCTCGCCATCGATCCATCCCGGATCGCCATTGAATACAACGGCCTAATTCTTAGAAAGGAGTCCTGGTCCAAGACAGTTTTAGAAGACGGCGACAAGTTGGAGATCGTTCATTTTGTCGGGGGCGGTTGCTAGCGCTTCTCACTGATACCAGAACGCCACGCTCCAGTATTTGCTGTCCCGCCGGTGGTTGTTGTGCCCTCTCTCGATCGACATCTTGAACGATTTGCGAAACGTCACGGGATCCTTCTCATGAAACCGGTATACGGAGAACAAGCCGGCCTGCCAATCCGGCCGTGACGGCATGCGCTCGTGGAAAGTCACTCCGTGGTAAGGCATGTTGTACTCTCCGCGAAAGCCCCATGCCCCGCCGAAGTAATCCTCCGTACCCGTCCCATAGAGGGATGGAGTAGACTCGCCATCCACCCACATCATTTCATCGCCCTCCCACCACCCCGCCCCCGATGCATCTACGCTCAAGGCCACGCCGACGAAGTGCCCCGCGCCGGTGGTCTCCACAATCAAATGGTTCTGCTCCGGGGTGACGTTTCGCGACGTCGCTCTCCCCGCTTCGTTGCCTCGGAAGGGCTCCGCCGCCGTTTCGCGGAACGCCGCATGGAACCGCAGCGCGCTGGGCGCCTTCGCCCAGGCCTGGTGATCCAATTGGTAGTACAACGCCGTGATCGGTTCCCTGGCTGATCCGTTTTCAATGACCACCTTAGCGCCGGTCCCGAACGGCATAGGAAAGTAGCTGTTAAAGCCCGCCACGTTCGGATTGCGCAGATTGTGATTCAACTCCGGCCGGGCACGCACGGTGATGAACGCCGTATTCACTTGGCGCACCTTGCCATGACCCAGCAGATGGAAGTCTCCGAACGGCACATCTACGGCGGCCTTCGCCGCACCGTCCCAGTAGATCTTCAGCCGTGTGGTTCGCAGGTAATTCTCTTCCGCTGTGGCGATGGTGAACCACATGTGCACGATGCGGCCCGCGCCCTTCAAATCCGCTACCGTGTAGCTGGCGCCCGGTTCCACGCGGACGGCGTCCGCATTCCCGCCATCGGTCCGATAACTGGAAGCCCGCATTGCCCGATACGGCTGAGGCTGATCGATCGCCTGTCCTGACAGCAGGTCCATCATTGCAAGAAGTAGCCACGCGTACATGCCCTTGACTATATATAATGGGCGGACAATAAGGGGCTCCCATGTTTCGATCACTTTGCTTCGCTCTTTTCACGGCTGCGGCCGCGCACGCCCAGATCAGCACAGGTACTCTGACGGGCATTGTCACGGATCCTTCGCAAGCGCGCCTCGCCAATGTGTCAATTAAGCTCACCAATGAACAGACCGGAGTTGCGCTCACAGTCACCACGGCTGCAACGGGTGAATACACGTTCCCGTTGCTTGCCTCGGGCAGTTACAGACTGGAAGCGGAGTCGACCGGTTTCCAACGCAGCACGCGTTCGGGCATCGTCATGGAACTTGGGCGCACGGTGCGACTGGACATCGCGCTGCAACTCGGTCAGGTTACGGAGACGGTGGAAGTCTCTAGCGCCTCGCCTCTGATCGAGTCGGAATCCGCCACGGTCGGACAGTTCATCGAAAACAAAACTATCGCCGACATGCCCTTGAACGGCCGTCGCGTCGGCGATCTGCTAGGGCTCATGGGCAACGGCGCATACATTCGCGGCGACGTCATCCGTCCCCGCGTGGTCATTGGCGGCGGACGCGCCGATCAGCAGCAATGGCTGCTCGATGGCGTCAACTCCTCCAATATTGCTCTCGAAGTCCCACAGGCTCTCTTTAATCCCCCAGTGGAGGCAGTGCAGGAGATCCGTATTCAACAAAGCGCCTACTCCGCCGAATTTGGAAACTCTTCTTCCGGTGTGGTCGCCATGACCACGCGTTCGGGCACCAACCAATTCCACGGGTTGCTCTACGAAAACCTTCGTAACGACAAACTCGACGCCCGCAACTTCTTCGCCGACCGCAAGCCGCCTCTGCGCTGGAACGTCTTCGGCGGCGCCCTCGGCGGACCCGTCATCAAGAACCGCACGTTCTTCTTCTCCCACGTCGAGTTTCAGCGCCAGCGGGTGGGTGAGGTGCGCAATCTCACCGTCCCCACCGATCTGCAGCGCCGCGGCGATTTTTCTCAAACCACGAACACTGCCGGCGCGCTCACGCGCATCTACGATCCCGCTACTTACGATTCCGTTGCCCGTGCCCGCACGCCCTTCCCCAATAACATCATCCCCACGTCCCGCTTCGATCCGGTTGCCGCCAAGATCATCCCTCTCTTTCCGGCTGCTACTCGTCCCCCGACGAATCTCGCCGGGGCTAACAACTTCAACCGCAACGCCGTCAGCGCGCTGAATATCACCACATGGACTTCGAAAGCCGATCACGTCTTCAACGACCGCGATCGTCTCAGCGTGCGATATGTGCTGCATGACTTTCCTACCTTCATCACGCCCGCCTACGACGAACCAGCGGCCGACCCCAATGCCAGCAATACCGTGCGCCGGGCACACTCGCTCCTGATTAACGAAACGCACAGCTTCTCCCCCACGGTACTCAACGATTTCCGTTTCAACTGGCAGCCGCGCAGTTTTCACCCCACGACTCTATCCATCGATCAAGGCTGGCCTGCCAAACTGGGCCTGAAGGGTGTCTCCGACCGTGCCTTCCCACGCATCAACACCACTGGCTATGCGGCCCTTGGCTCCACCGCGCAAGAGCGCGTGCAGGTGCCGATTCACGACACGCACATCGTGAATTCACTTTCTTTGTACCGCGGGCAGCATTCCATCAAGATCGGCGGTGAGATCCGATTGGCCCGCAATGTCGACGATCTCAATTCCTTTATGTCAGGCCAGTTCGGATTTGCTATCCAGCCCACCTCGAACCCGGCCGTTCCGGCGAATACGGGCAATGCGCTCGCCAGCCTGTTTCTCGGGTTCCCCAACTCAGGCGACGTGCTCGACTCCGACCTGCTGGACCGCCGTTCGAAATACTTCGCCCTGTTCGTGCAAGACGATTGGAAGGTCACGCAGAATCTTACTTTGAACCTCGGCTTGCGGTGGGAAGCGCACACGCCGAAATTCGACGCCAACAACCGCATGAACGGGTTTGACCCAGTGGCTCTCAATCCCATCTCCAACACGCCCGGCGTAATTACCTTCGCCGGCCGCGACAGCCAGGGCAGCCAGCTCTACAACGGCGATTGGAACAACTACATGCCACGCATCGGCATCGCCTGGAAGCCTTTCGGCCGCACGGGAACCGTTATCCGCGCAGGGTCTGGAGTGTTCTATCAGGTTCCGCTTCCGGGCTCGAACAATAACAGCGCGGGCTTCGCCGCCCAAGCTGCCTACACCACACCTGACAACGGAATCACCGCACCGTTCTTCCTCCGCGACGGATTCCCTGGCGGAGTGACCAGCCCCAACCTCGGTCCCGCTTTCGGCGCCGTCCGCGTGGGGCAGGCCGCCGCGCTGAACTTCGATTTCGTCGAACGTGAGCGCCGCCTGGGTTACACAATGCAATGGAATCTCTCTATTCAGCAGAGCATGGGCTGGAACTCGATCGTCGAGATCGCCTACCTCGGCACTGTCGGTCACAAGCTCAGCGGCCCGAACGTCAACATAAACCAGGTCCGCCCAGAACAAATTGCCGCGGGAAATGCCCAGGTTCGCCGCCCATATCCTCAGTTCGGAAACGTCACCACCACTGCGCCCATGTGGGGCAACTCCTCCTATCATGGAGTGAATTTCAAGTATGAAAAGCGCTTCTCCGACGGACTCAACCTGCTGGCTAACTACACCTTCTCCAAGTTCATCGATGACGTCGCAGCGGCGCAGGAGATCGGCGCCGTTTCCGGAATGCAGAACTACTACAACCGCGCTGCGGAGAAAGCGCTCTCCGGGAACGACATTCGAAACCGCTTCAACTTCAGCTCAGTTTATGAACTGCCGTGGGGCCCGGGCCGCAAGTTCCTCGGCACGGGGCCTGCCGCCGTCATTCTCGGCGGATGGAATGTCGGCGCGATCATGACCTTGCAGCAAGGCAGTCCCTTCGGTCTCACTACACAAGTCAACACGCTCAACGCGTTCTCCGGAGGCCAGCGAGTGAACGTCTTGCGCGATCCCACGTTGCCTGCCGGACAACGCACCGTGCAGCGCTATTTCGACACCGATGCCGTGGTCGCGCCGCCGCAATTCACTTTCGGAACCTCCAGCCGCTCGCTGCTTACCGGACCCGGTCTGTTCAACCTCGATCTGTCGCTGCTGAAGAATTTCAAATTCGCCGAAACGTGGAACCTGCAGTTCCGCCTGGAAGCTTTCAATTCGCTCAACCGGGCCAATTTCGAGGAGCCCGGCGGAGCACTGGGGTCACCCAACTTCGGAGTGATCAATGCCGCGCAATCGGCTAGATCGCTGCAACTCGGTTTGAAACTCACCTTCTGAGTCGTCGTCGTACACTGAAGAATTCGTCGCTTATGAGTTCTTCACCGCTTCGTCTTGGTATCGTCGGCGCCGGATTCGCCGGTAAGTTCCACCACAAGAATCTGCGCGGGCTTCCCGCGGTCACCGCCGGCGTCACTTCCTCGCGCAAAGAGAGCCGTGACGCTTTTGCCCGCGAGTTCAATACCACGGCCTATGAATCCGTGGAGGCGATGCTCCCGCATATTGATGTGCTCGATATCTGCACGCCGCCTTCCTCACACGCTGCCTAT
>JAEUQG010000024.1 GCA_016789755.1 Bryobacterales bacterium | reverse complement strand
CATCACCAGCGAAATCAGGATATTGAGCGCTGCCACAAGTAAAATCAGACCGATCGTGATCGTACTCGCAATCCGTTCCAGACGGAGCGCTCCCAAAACCTGCTGGTTTTGCTCCATCCAATGAGAGGCATCCAGTTCCTTGCCGATGACACCCCGGGCGGCAGCCGCCACCTCCGCCGATTTCTCCACAGGCTCCACTTTCAGTTCGATGGAATTGGCCACATCCCCCACGTTCAAAACCCGCTGCGCGTTCTTCATCGAAGTGAAAGCCCAGGCGCGGTCGAATTCGTAGAAGCCCGATTCGAAAATCCCGGTGACGCGGAAATCATAGTAGGAAGGGCGAGGTCCGAAAGGAGTCAACTCCCCTTGCGGGCTAATCACTTTGACCCTGCTGCCCATGCTCATTCCGGTGATCTCCGCCAACCGCGCACCGAGAACGATCCCCGGTATGCCGCCCGGATCGTCCAATTGGCGCAAGCTCCCCTGCTTCAGGTTGCGTTCGACATCGGCGCGGTTGGTGGCCGAACCGGAATCGATGCCCTTCAGCACTCCGCCTTCGGCACGCAAAGGCCCGGCGAAAAAGACAGTGCTGTAGAGGCTAGGGGCGGCCGACTTGACATGGGCCAAGGCCAGCAGCCGCTGTTGAATCCCCCGCCAGTCGCGAATCCCTTCGGAGGGCTCTTTTTCGAGAATGCTGACGTGCGCCCGCGCACCCAATAGTGTCCGCTCCAGTGAATTGCGAAATCCGTTGTTAATGGCAAGCGCAATAATGAGCGCCATCACGCCGGCCGCAATCCCCAGCACGGAGATCCCGGTGATGATGGAGATCACGGCCTGTTTGCGTTTCGCCCGCAGGTAGCGAAGGGCAATGAAGAGTTCGAAGCCGGAACCACGTGGATCGCTGGAGGTGCTCACTGTTACAATGTTCTCGCACCCTGCGCGAATCCGGCAAACGACCCTTGACTTCCCTATCCATCGTCATCCCGGCTTATAACGAAGAGAACCGGCTGCCCCTATCTTTGGACACCATTCTCTCCTTTACGGGACTCCGGCAATGGGAATTCCTCGAGATTCTCGTTGTCGACGACGGATCGAAGGATTCGACCGCGGCGCTGGTGGAAAAATATGCCGCCCGCTCGCCCCTGGTCCGGCTGCTGAGGAATCCTGGAAATCGGGGAAAAGGCTACGCGGTTCGCCATGGAATGCTGGCCGCGAAAGGCGAATGGCGCCTCATTACCGACTCCGATCTCAGCGCGCCGATCGAGGAATTGGACAAACTGCTCGGTGCCGCCGCCACCGCCAATGCCAGCATCGCCATCGGCTCCCGAGCCATCGACCGCTCTCTTGTCTCCGTGCATCAGCCCGCCGGCCGGGAGATCTCCGGGCGTTTCTTCAACTTCGTGATGCGCGCCTGCACAGGGCTTCCCTTCCGCGATACGCAATGCGGATTCAAGCTGTTCCACCGCAACGCGGCGGAGATTATCTTCCCCCGGCAGCAACTCGATGGTTTCGGTTTCGACGTGGAGGACCTGTTTATCGCTAAGTGCCACCGGCTGAAGGCAGTCGAGGTCCCGGTGCGGTGGGCCAACGTGGAAGGAACGCGCGTCAGTCTGCTCAGCGGGGTGAAGGCATTCTCCGACCTGCTCCTGATCCGAGGCAACCAACTCAAGGGCCTCTACCGGTAGCCATCCGGCACAAACCGTGCCGCCACGCCGCAAGCAGGCCAGTTTGCATGCACCGCGCGATGCGGATATCCTGTGAAATCGTCCCGAGGTTTCATGAGCTTACGCTTCCCTGCCCCGCTAACCGCCTTTTTTGCTGGATTCCTGCTCTGTTGCGGAGCAGCGTGGGGCCAGATTCGCATTAATAGCAACGCCCAGTTGCCGGGCGCGGCACTCACGCAGGCTTACTCTTTCCAGCTCGTCGTGGCAGGCGGCAGCGGGATCGCAAGTTTTGCAGCCCTCTCCAGCCTCCCTCCGGGTATCAATTTGAGCTCGAGCGGACTCCTGTCGGGCACACCCACATCCAGCGGAAACTTCACCTTCCAGATCGAAGCCAACGAAATCTCCGGTACGGCCTACACCCGGGAGCAGTTCACGTTGAACGTGGCCGCGCAACCGCTGACGCTACCCGTCAGCTCACCCGCGAACCTGGCCCGCGGGCAGTTGGCGACCGTGGCGTTCCCGGCACAGGGCGGCACGCCCCCCTACCGTTACTCGCTCATCACGGGGTCCTTGCCCTTCGGCCTGCAGTTCCTCAAAGACGATGCGACTGCCTTCCGGCTGGAAGGAACGCCGCGCTCGCTGGGAACCTACCCGATCGGAATCGCCGTCACCGACAGCCAGAACCGCAATGCCGTTGCCGCCTTGACCGTGATTATCGCGGCCGACCCGCTAACGCTCCCGGCGTTCTCGCCTCCGGCGGGAGTGCCTGGTGCGGACTACGAGTTCATCATCCCCTACACGGGCGGAACGAGACCGGTGCGGTTTGAAACCTTCGACCTGCTGCCCCTCCCGGCGGGACTCGTTCTCACTTCCGGCGGAAAAGTGCGCGGGACGGGTCCGTTGAACGCCGCCAGTTTCGACGTGACGGTGCGCGCTATCGATGCCACCGGAGTGAATGTGCTGCGCACGTACTCCTTCGCCTTTCCCCATGTGGCCACGCCCACGATCACTACCAGCAATCCGCTTCCCGTGGCTGCGGTGGGCGCGTTTTACAGCAAGCAATTCACCATCGACAATATCATCGCTGTACCGCCCGGCAACTGGAGCATCACAAACGGCGCACTGCCGGGCGGGCTCACTCTCGACACATCGGGGCTGCTCTCGGGTACGCCCACCGCCGCGGGGGTTTTCAACTTCCGGGTGACGCGCCTGGTGGCCGGTTTGAACTTTAACAAGGACTTCACACTTACCGTGGCAGCGGCGCCATTCCAGTGGACCGGCCCGAATCCCGTGAACGTGTTCAATCTGCAATATTCGACGCTGCTCACCGCCCTCAGCGGAGTGACCAATGGAACCGCCGTGGGTCCAATCGAACTGGTTTCCGGCGCCTGGCCGCGCGGCTTCGATCTCAGTTCCTCCGGACTGACCGTGGCCGGAACACCCTCCTCCACTGGAACCACAATCTTCACCGTCGAACTGAAGGCCGCCGACGGACAAGTTGCCACCCGCACAGTTACCGCGAACGTCGTCGGCGAACCGCCCGTGACTTTCCTCAACACCAATCCACCCAACGGCGTGAAGGGGGTTCGATACCGGTTTCATGACGCCGGCTGTAATCCCACCTGCGCCAGCAACGGCGGCGGACACCCCTATTCGTGGTTCTTGGCTTCAGGGACGCTCCCTCCCGGTCTGGCGCTTTTTGAGGATGGTGAAATCCTGGGTGTCCCTACGACACCTGGTTCGTTCACATTCACGGTGGATCTGCTGGCTGGCAGCGACACATCCGCCAGCCGCACATGGAACATTAACATCGCCGACTCGTCCGGCACACTCGGCATCCTCGGTCCGCCTCAATTGCCCCCAGGCGCTACCGGAGTTTCTTACACCAGAACTTTCAACGTCACCGGCGGGGTGCCGCCAATTACGTTCGCACTCGCCAACGGATCGCTGCCCTCGGGGCTCACCTTATCCAGCACTGGGACGATCTCCGGAGTGCCGATCGTCGGCGGCACATTCACTTTCGATGTGGCGGCAACCGACAACAATCCGGAAGCGGGCGGAGGCCCGATTACGGTCATCCGGCAATTTCAACTGAACATTACCGGCGCGGACCTCCCGCCGATCATCACCAGCCTTTCCCCCGGCAGCACCATCGCCGGAGGCCCCGCCTTCACACTGCTTGTGAACGGAAGCCGCTTCGGCGACGCCGAACTGCTCTGGAACGGCGTCTCGCTCAATATCCTGAATATCGCCGGCAACCTCATCACGGCGCAGGTCCCCGCCCTCTTGATCGCCACTCCGGGCACTGCCAACGTCCAGGTCCGCAATCCCGGCAACATCCTATCCAACATCGCCGTATTCACCATCCAGAGCCAGGCGCCGGTTCTGGAATCGCTCAACCCAGGCAGTGTCAACGCCGGCTCGGCGGGGTTCACCCTTATGCTGACCGGGTCCAATTTTCAGCCCGGCACAAGAGTGGAATGGGATGGCAACCCCGTCACCACGTTCGTCGATTCCGCCAATTCCATGCGTGCGAACATCGCCGCCTCGCAATTGATTAATGCCGGCGTGATTCCGGTGCAAGCGCGGTCCCCGCAAGGAGCGCCCTCCAACGTACTGAACTTCACCATCAACGGAACCAATCCCTCCATCACCTCCGTAACACCGCCCAGCGTGGCCGCCGGCAGCCAGCAAACCGTGTTCACCGTCGAGGGCACGAACTTCGAAACGCTGTCCATCGCGCAATGGAACGGCTTGCCGGTGCCGACCGCATTCTTCAGTCCCACGCGTTTGTTCGTCACCGTCCCCGCGAGTCTCTTGCGGGATCCGGGAACGGCGGAATTGCGTATCCGCAATCCGAATCAGCTCACTTCGGCGCCGCGCAATATTCCTATTCTCGGCACGGGTCCGCAGATTCTCTCGCTCAGCCCGAACACCGCGCAAGTGGGCGCCGCCGCGGTGCAACTCACGGTGAATGGCGCGAATTTTCTCAACGGCGCCATCGTCCAGTTCAACGGGACCGACCTCGCGCCGACGAATTTCACAAATGCCACCACGCTGACGGCAACCGTTCCCGCGGCGCAACTGAATGCCATCGGCAATTTCCCGGTAGTGGTCCGCAATCCGGATGGCCAGGTGTCGGGTTCCTCGAACTTCGCCGTGACAGGCACAACACCGCCGCCAACGCTTACATCGCTCAATCCGGCCACCGTTCAACAAGGGTCCGCGGCTTTCACCCTTACGCTAAGCGGCAGCAATTTCCAAACCGGAGCGGTGGCGCGGTGGAACGGGACGCTGCTTACGACCAGCTTCCAATCGGCGCAATCGTTGACCGCGCAAGTGCCCGCCAGCCTGCTTACCGCCGTGGCGGCTGCCAATGTCGACGTGCGCAACCCGGATACCCAGACGTCGAACGCATTACCGGTCCAGGTAGCCGCGGTGGTGAATCCCGCGCCGGTTCTGACGGCTCTGAATCCCTCCTCCACAATCACCGGCCTGGCCACATTTCCGCTGACTCTGACCGGTCAAAACTTCGCCGCCGGCGCTGTCGTGCTGTGGAACGGCACTGCCCTCACCCCGGTCTCGACGGGCGCGACGCAGATTACTGTAATTGTTCCACAGGGCCTTGCCCAGTTTGCCGGCGCGGCAACGGTGCAAGTTCGCAATCCCGATGGCCAACTCTCGAATTCGCTGCCGCTGCAAATCCGGCAAACGGTACCGCAGATCACGTCCATTTCTCCGTTGGCCGCGCTGGTCGGGACTCCTGAAGTAACGCTCACCGTCAACGGCCAGTTTTTTCAAACAGGCGCCACGGTGTTGTGGAACGGCATTACGCTGCCCACTTCCTCTCCGTCGCAAGGACAATTGGTGGCGATGGTGCTGCCGGCCTCGCTCCTTCTCACCCCGGGCGTTGCAAGCATCTCCGTGCGCAATCCCGATGGGCAGACTTCAGCTTCGGTCCCCTTCCAGGTGATTGCGCCCCCGCCGCTCATTTCTTCCTTGGAGCCCTCAGCCGCCACGGTGGGAACTCCCGGAGTCCAACTCGTCATCCGCGGCAGTGGCTTCCGCCAAGGCTCGCAGGTCAGGTTCAACGGGGCCGGTTTGTTCTCGGTGGTGGTCTCGGTAAACCAGATCACGGCCACCCTGCCCGCCGAGTTCCTGCTCTTTGAGCAGACAGCGACGGTGCAGATCTTCCAGCAGGATGGCGCATCGTCGAATGCAGCAACGTTCCAGGTGTTGCCCTCGCTGACTCCGGAAATCACGCAGTTGACTCCATCGTCAGCGCCGGCCGGCAGCGCCAATCTGACGCTCGGCATCGTGGGACGTAACTTCATCGGCGGCGCCCATGTATTCTGGAACGGCCAGCCGCTGACCACAAACTTCGTGTCCTCGACCCAACTCAACGCTAACGTTCCCAGCGAATTGCTTAGCGCCACCGGAGTCGCCGGCGTCGCGGTCCGCAATCCTGACGGCAAGACCTCCACCGCCGTACTGTTTGCCGTCGGGGAAGCGTTGCGCATCACCAGCGCGCCGGCGTTGCCCAACGGGCTCACCGGCAATCGCTACGAATTCGCCTTCACGGCCGCGGGCGGCGCCCGTCCCTACCGCTGGCGTATTGCCGCCGGCACTCTTCCCCCTGGGCTCACCCTGTCGGAAATCGGTCTCCTGTCCGGAACTCCGGCGCGCACCGGAGAATCCCGCTTCACTGTCGAAGTGGCCGACGCCACCAACACCACCCGTCAGCAAGCAGCCACGGTGCTGATTGATTCGGCGGACCTCGATATCACCTCTACCTCTCCGCTGCCTCCCGCTACGGCGGGCCAGCCCTACTCGCACACACTCCGTTCCAGCGCTGCTTCCAATCTACCGCTCGAATGGAGCATCGTCGAAGGCACACTCCCCGCCGGGCTCACCCTGAACCCGCGCAGCGGCGAAATCGCCGGCATCGCCGAAGAGGCCGTTGTCCTGCCCACCGCGGCCGGCCGTGGCGCGAACGTCCCGGTCGATCACCGCTTCCGTATCCAGGTAGCCGCCCCGGCCCGCAACGCTTTCCGCAAGTTCTTCGATCTGACGGTGCTCCCCGCCACCGGACCGTTCCGTATCATCACACCCACGCCCTTGCCGTCAGGCTCGCAAGGCAGACCTTATTCGCAAATCATCGCGACCGCCGGCGGCGTCGCTCCCATCTCGCTCGTGCTGAGCGGCGCATCGCCGCCCGGACTCGTCTTCGCCGACGGCCTGCTGGAAGGCATCCCCACACAAACCGGCACTTTCAATTTCTCCGTCACCGCGCGCGATAGCCAGCCCGCCACGGACACGAAAGCATTTACCCTCTCCATCGGACCCGCATCCGGTCCGCTCATCACCAGCGGCCCCCTGCTGCCGCTCAACGCCATCTCGCGTCAACTCGACTTCCTGGTCGAAGCCACCGACGGCGTGCGACCCTTCGTCTGGTCCATCGTATCCGGCGAACTGCCGCCGGGAGTCACGTTCGATCCCGTCAGCGGCCGCCTCAGCGGAATCGTTCAACAAGTGCGCACCTTCCGCTTCAATGTGCGCGTCACCGATGCCAATGGCGGCATTGACACACGCACACTCACCATCGCCGCCACGCCGACCGGCGAGCCGCTGCAAATCGTGACGCAAGCGCTTCCCTCGGCCAGCCTCGGCCGAGCCTTCACCGCGGCGCTGGAAGCACGCGGCGGACTGGCGCCCTATCGCTGGACCCTTGTTGCGGGCACACTCCCCGCAGGGCTCCGCCTCAACGGCGACCGGATCGAAGGTACACCTAGCGCGCCTGCCGTCGCCAATCTCAACCTCCGCGTCACCGACGCCTTCGGCTACACTGCTGCCCGCGAGTTTCTTCTCCGCGCCGCCATCGATGCGCTCCCCGGCGTTCAGATCACCGGCATCGCCGACACGCTCAACCCCGGCCAGCAATCGGCAATCGGCGTCTCCCTGCCGGCGCCCTATTCCGCCGATATCACCGGCCGGCTGATCATGGACTTCGCGCCCGACCCGCCCGTCGCCGGCATCGATCCTGCCTTGCAGTTCAGCACCGGAGGGCGCAGCGCCGACTTCCGCATCCCCGCCGGACAGACCGCCGCGGTATTCGCCGGCACACCCGCCGTCCAAACCGGCACTGTCGCCGGCGCCATCGCCTTCCGCCTGGAACTGAGCGTCGCGGGCCAATCCGCATTACCGGCCAACCGTCCCGACCGTTCCGTGCGCATCCTCCATTCACCGCCCGTCATCAGCAGCCTTACACTCGAGCGCGCTGCCAACGGATTCACGCTCACCATCATCGGCTTCGCCACCACGCGCGAAATGGGTGAATTGACCGCCGAGGCCACACCGGCTGCCGGACGCACGCTTCAGACAACGCGTTACGTTGTCCCGCTCACCGATGTCTTCCGAGCCTGGTACGCTTCGCCGCAATCGCTTCCCTTCGGCACTCAGTTCCGTCTCACGGCGCCCTTCTCCGGCGATGCCTCGGCCATTCAATCGCTTTCCGTCAGGCTCCGCAACAGCGCCGGAGAATCCGCCGCCCGCACCGTGAACTAGCGCAGCACACGCGCCATGAAATCGAAAAGGGCCCGCGTCGCCGCGTCTCCGGCTACTCCGAGATTCCGGTCCAGTTTCACATGATCGGTGCTATCGGCCCCGAACAATTCCGCTGCAATACCGGCCTGATCCAGCGACTCCCACAGCCGGTGCGCCTGCGTGCTGGTGTCGGTTTGATCCGCCACATGCAGAATCAGGAACGGCGCAATCCCGCGATTCGCCGCCACATGATTCACCGCCGACAACTCCCGCTGCTCGGCCACGGTCCCGAACTTCTCCCGATGTCCCCACTTCGGCTCAGGCTGCCGCAAGCTCTTTCTGCGGGCCACCGCCGTCGCCACCTGCAACGGCACATCGTAGGTGTCTCCATCCACCGGCACGCAGCCCTTCACGCTCGACCGCGGCACTCCCACGGCCTCAATGTAGCGGGTATCCGTGCATAGCAACGCCGCCAACTGCGCCCCCGCCGAATGCCCCATCAGAAACAGCCGTTTCGGATCCCCGCCATACCGTGAGATATTGGCCGCTACCCACCCGGTAGCCTTCGCCACGTCGCGCGCGATGTCATGCATCTTCACCTGCGGGATGAAACGGTAGTTCACCGCGACAAACACATACCCATTCTCCGTAAATGCCCCCGGCTTGCTATCCACCTCGCTCTTGCTGCCCCGCATCCACCCGCCGCCGTGCACCCACACTACCACAGGCAACCCGGTACCCTGCGCCGGAGCATGCACATCCAGCAACTGCCTCTCATTTTTCGGCATCGCATAGGCGATATCCCGTTCCACGCGCGGAGGCGCCTGCGCAGCCAACAAAGTAGCAAAAACTCCCGTAAACAACAGCATTCTCAGCAAGTCTCCCACTGCCATTGTAATGGCGGAAACCAACTTGTAACCAAGAATTTGCAAGCTCCCCCCTTGCAATCGGGCAATTTTTACGGTAAACGAAATAAGAACGGGAGGTTTGTGGAATGGGTTGTACCAAACGTGTCACAACTGTGACTCTTCTCGCCTTGCTGATCGGCGCCTACGCTCCGGCATCGGCACAGGTTCTCTACGGTTCCATTCTGGGTCAGGTGGAAGATCCTAGCGGATCCGTCATCGCCAGCGCGAAACTGTTACTCACCAACAAGGCCACGGGTGCTACCCGCGAAGGCCAGACCGACGAAGGCGGACGCTACTCGTTGTTGAACGTCCCCGCGGGTCCCTATGAATTGAAAGTCAGCGCCTCCGGGTTCCGCACCTGGGTGCGTACGGACGTCTCCGTTGCCATCAACACGGTTACGCGCGTCGATGCCCGGCTGGAAGTCGGCCAGACCACGGAACAAATCACGGTCACCGCCGAAGCGCTGGCACTGCAAACCGACAAGTCCGACGTTCGTCACGAACTGACCGGCAAGTCGATTCAGAATCTGCCCCTGCCCAGCTACCGTAATTACCAGAGCCTGATCGCTCTGGTTCCCGGCGCCACGCCCCCGGCTTTCCAAAACGCCGTGGTCGATACGCCCGGACGTGCGCTGCGCAGCTTCGTCAACGGCACCGCCACCAATAACAACAACACGCTTGTCGATGGCGCTGTGAACATCAACATCTGGCTGCCCCACCACGTCGCCTACGTGCAGCCCGTCGAAAGCATCGAGACGGTGAACATGACCACCGGCTCCTTCGACGCCGAACAGGGCATGGCCGGCGGCATGGCCGTCACGCTCGCCACAAAGAGCGGCACCAACGATCTGCACGGCACCGGCTGGTGGTTCCACAGCGATCAGCATCTGCAGAGCGCTCAGACCTATTTCAGGCCCGCCACTTTCGTGAAGCCCCTGAACATCCTGAACATCTTCGGCGGCAACCTCGGCGGGCCCATCAAGAAGGACAAGCTGTTCTACTTCTTCAACTATGAGCGCACCACCGAGCGCACCGGCGTGTTCGGCACCTACTCTGTCGCCCCGGCCGACTTCCGTACCGGCGACTTCAGCGCCTACACTCCAATTTCCGTCGTCTACGACCCGGCCTCGGCCGCGCAAAACGCCAACACGGCGCGCACGCCATTCCCCGGCAACCGCGTCCCCCAGGGACGATTCAACCCGATCTTTCCCAACATCTATCGCAATATGCCGCTACCGAACCAAACCTCGGTCACCGATCCCTTCAACCTCAGCGGCAACTATGGCGTCAGCGGCATGCTCCGGCTGAACCGCAACCAGTACGACACCAAGATCAACTACAACGTCAATCCGAACACGATGGTGTGGGGTAAGTACAGCCGAATGGATGCTCCCGTCGCGGGTAAGTACCCCTTCGGTGACTTGGGCGGCGCGGCCCTAGGCACCGCCGGTCAGGGCGATACCACCACCCAACTCGTAACAGCCGGCTTGAACAAGACGTTCTCCCCCACCTTCCTGATGGACGGCGTCTTCGGCTACACGCGAATGGATCAGTTTGTCGGCATCCCCAACGTCGATCGCAACATCGGCCTCGACGAATGGAAGATCCCCGGCACCAATGGCGGCCGCCAGTTCGCCAACGACGACCGCTATGGCGGCGCTCCCGCCGTCACCGGCTTCGGCTTCTCCGACATCGGCTTCCTCGATACATGGACTCCGGTTTGGCGCTATGAACGCAGCTACACCTACCAGATGAACTTCAGCAAGCTACGCAAAGCGCATGAATTCCGTTGGGGCTTCGAGGTCCGCCGCCTGGAATTGAACCACTGGCAACCGGAAACCGCAAATCCCCGCGGAGCCGTCAACTTCGCCTCCGGTCCCACCATCAACAACGCGCAAACCGTACAACAGCGTGGTTCGGCTAACTCTTATGCGTCGGCGCTGCTGGGCTTGGTTTCCTCCTACGGGAAGTCGATCCAGTTCTTCGAAATGAAGACCCGGGAAACGCAGATGGCCTTCTACTTCCGCGACCGCTGGCAGGCCAGCCGGAATCTCACCGTCAACCTCGGCATGCGCTACGAGTACTACCCGCTGATCAACCGCGGCGACCGCGGCATCGAGCGCTGGGATCCCTACACCAACATCGTCTACTTCGGCGGACTGGGGAACACCCCGCGCGACGCGGGCATCCAGGTCAGCAAGAAGCTGTTCTCTCCCCGCATCGGCCTCGCCTACCGCGCCACCAACAACTTCGTGATCCGCGCAGGCTATGGACTCACCTTCGACCCGCTACCCTTCGGCCGTCCGCTGCGCGGTCTCTACCCCGCGACGCTGACTGGAAGCTGGGTACCGTCCGTCACCACCTTCGGCTGGTTCAATACGGTGGACCAAGGTATTCCCGACATCGTCACCCCTGACGTCAGCCGCGGACAAGCCACGCTGCCCATCAACCAGGACATGGGCCCACGCAGCCCCTGGGGCGGTATGTTGAACCGTGGTTACATCCAGAGCTGGAACTTCACCCTCGAACGCAATCTTCCCTGGCAGATGGTCGGCAACGTCGGTTACGTCGCCACCCGCACCATCCACCAGATGATGGATATCAACATCAACACCATTGGACCGGGCCTGGGAACTTCCACTGCGAACCTGCCTCTCGCTCAACTCTACGGCCGCACTATCGGCACGAACATGTGGGATGGCTGGGCCAGCGGCAAGTATGACTCGCTGCAATCCTCGCTCCAGAAAAACTTCACCCACGGGCTGCTGATCCGCACCGCCTACACCTTCGGCAAGGCGCGCAATTTCGCCGACGAAGATGGATGGGTCGGACTCCGCCTCTGGAACTGGGGCCCCATGATCCGCCGCAACTACGGACCCGCCGGCTACGATCGCACCCATGCCTTCACCACCGGCTGGAACTACGAACTGCCTGTCGGCAAAGGCAAGAAGGTCGCTCTGGACAACCCCGTCGCCAACTTCATCGCCGGCGGCTGGAAACTGGCGGGCACGTTCGTGGCCTACACCGGCACGCCGTTCACCGTCACCGGCAGCGGCTCCTCGCTCCAGTGCATCGGCTGCACACAAACGGCCGATATCGTCGCCCCCATTCGCAAGCTCGGCGGCAAGGGTCCTCAGAACCCCTACTTCGATCCGCTCAGCTTCCGCGATCCGCTGTTCAGCTTCAACGCCGCCAACCCCGTCTATCGCCCCGGCGACAGCGGCTACGGCATCCTTCGCGGACCCGGCTATTGGAGACTGAATCCGGCGCTCTTCAAGGAATTCGTGATCAAGGAAAAGATTCGCGCCGAATTCCGCGCCGAATCGAACAACATCACGAACTCTCCCATCTGGAACAACCCCAACGGCGGTTCCGGCAGCATGCTGCTCACCCCACAGGGCACGCTCCGCACCGACGTCGCCAACCCGACAGGCAACTTCATGAGCATCACGGGCGCCTCCACCGGCCGCGACATCCGTTTCGGTCTCCGGATCGCCTTCTAATCCGATCGCATTTTCAGAAACCACGGGCGGGCTGTTTCATACAGTCCGCCCGTTGTCTATTGCCTTCAATGAAATCCCATGTGACAATTGAGAGCCAAGAGGATACACACATGCTGCGTTGCTTGTTCTCTTTCTTTCTTCTCGCTTCTCCCTCGCTTTTCGGTCAAGGATTGACGGGATCCATTTCCGGAAGCGTCACCGATCCCACCGGAGCCGCAATCGCCGGAGCCGAAGTCACCTTGGTGAATGTCTCCACAAGCCAGTCGCGGCAAATCCAGTCCGAGCCCAGCGGCGACTTTGTATTCACCCAACTCCTGCCCGGCACGTTTAAACTCAGCGTTGTCGCCAAAGGCTTCAAACGTTACGAGCAGACCGACATTATCCTCACCGCCACCGAACGCGTCGTGCTGAGAACCGTGAATCTCCAAGTCGGCGAGATCACCCAAACCATCGAAGTGCAAGCCGAGGCCGCCCGCATCCAAACCCAATCCGCCGAGCGCGCCGGACTCATCTCCACCGCCCAAACCGAAAACGTTCCGCTCAAAGGACGGGATTATCTCGGCCTTGTGAAACTCCTCCCCGGCGTCGTCGATACACAGAACCGCAACGCCCCCGGATGGAACAACTTCTCCTCTATCTCCATCAACGGCAACCGCACCGGCACCGTAAATCTCACCCTCGATGGTATTTCCTCACTCGACACCGGCTCCATGACCGGCCCCTACCTCGCCCCCTCCATCGACGCCGTTGCCGAAATCAAAGTTCTCCTCACCAACTATCAGGCCGAATACGGCCGCTCCTCCGGCGGCACCATCAACACCGTCATCAAAAGCGGCACCAATCAGTTCCGTGGCGGCGTCTACTACTTCAACCGCAACGAAGCCTTCAATGCCAATGAGTTCTTCCGCAACCGCGACCGTCTTCCCAAACCGCAATACCGTTTCAACTACCCCGGCTATTTCCTTGGAGGCCCGGTCACCATTGGCAACTTCAACAAGAACCGCGATAAGCTCTTCTTCTTCTGGTCCCAGGAGTTCCTTCCCCGCAAGTACCCCACCAACCTCGTCCGCCGCACTTTCCCCACCGCCGCCGAGCGTCAGGGCAACTTCTCGCAATCGCTCGATCAGGGCGGCACATTGATCCCCATTTGGGACCCGCTCAACAACCGCGTACCGTTCGCCGGCAACATAGTCCCGGCCAGCCGCATCGACCGCAACGGCCAAGCTTTGCTCAACCTCATGCCGCAGCCCAACGCCGTCGATCCCGCCCGGTCGTATAACGCCCTCATCCAATCCACCGTCGACCAACCGCGCCGCGATTCCATCCTCCGCATCGATTGGAACATCGGCCCTAAGACCCAGTTCTACTGGCGGGGCATCAACGATTACGAAGCCTACCAGGGGCAATTCGATTTCGTCCTGGCCAGTTCGAGTTGGCCGCAACTGCCCATCAAATACTCCATCCGGTCCGCCGGTTCCGTCGCCACGCTGATTCACACGTTCACCCCCACCCTGATCAACGAAGCAACCTTCGGCATCAACCGCGCCAAACAACTCGTCGAGCCCCTGAACCAGGAAGGCCTCGACCGCAACGTCCGAACCAAAGCCGGACTTGGCGGCCTGCCGCAGTTCTACCCTGGCTCGAACCCGGACAACCTGGTGCCCAACGCCAACTTCGGCGGAGTGCCCAACGCCGGCGTGCTGAACATCGAAGGGCGCTACCCCTTCTTCGGCACCAACAACATCTGGAACTGGTCTGACAATCTCTCCTGGATCCGCGGCTCCCACAACACCAAATTCGGCGTCTATGTCGAACGGACCACACGCAACGCCGCCCGCAGTTCCTCCTTCAACGGAACGTTCAATTTCAACCGCGACGTCAACAACCCCCTCGAATCGAACTACGCCTATTCGAATGCGCTGATGGGCATCGTCCAAAGCTACACCGAGTCCACCAACCACCCGCACGGTCACTCCCGTTATCTCAACGTCGAATGGTTTGCCCAGGATACCTGGAAGGTCACCCGGCGCTTCACCATCGACGCCGGCCTTCGCTTCTATTACATCCAGCCCAGTTGGAGCGCTGAGGACCAACTCTCCTCCTTTGACCTGAACCTCTACGACCGCACCAAACAGCCGCCGCTCATTCAGCCCTTCCGCAACCCCGCCAACCAGCGTGTCGGCCGCGACCCCGTCACCGGGCAGGAAGTTCCTGCCGCCACCATCGGCCAGTTCGCCGCCAGCCCGCTGGCCCCGTTCCAGGGAATGAACATCGTCTTTGAGAAGCTCGCCAACACGCCCCCTATCCAGGTTGCGCCGCGCCTGGGCTTTGCCTGGGACGTCTTCGGCGATGGCAAGATGGCTGTTCGTGGCGGTGCCGGCATCTTCTATGACCGCTTCAACGATGACCAGATCCTCATCCACCGCGAATCTCCGCCGCTTACCGTAACGAACACCGCCTTCTACACCACCATCGGCGATCTGCTGCGCAGCCCCTTCCGCACGTCGCCTCCCGGAGTAACCAGCTTCCAGAAGGACTACCGTCCGCCCACGGTCTACAACTGGAGTTTCGGCATCCAGCGCAACATCGGCTTCGGCACGGTGCTCGATACCGCCTACGTCGGTAGCGTCGGCCGCCGTTTGTTGCAGCGCCGCAGTTTCAACGCCGTCCCCTACGGCACGCGCTTCCTGCCCTCCAGTATCGATTCCACCACCGGCAATACGCCTCTTCCCGACAATTTCCTCCGCCCGCTCCCCGGTTACGCCGATATCCAGTACATCGAATTCGCCTCCACCTCGAACTATCACTCTCTGCAGACTCAGCTCAACAAGCGCTTCTCCAAGGGCCTTCAATTCGGCGTCTCGCACACTTGGTCGAAGTCGATGAATCTGGTCAACGGCAACAACGATTCCATCAATCCCTTCGTCAACTACCGCGTGCGGAACTACGGCAAGGGCAACTTCGACCGCACCCACAACTTCGTCGCCAACTATGTCTGGTCGCTGCCCAAACTCAGCACTGTGACCAACAACAATGCAGTCGTGAAAGCGATCTTCGACAACTGGGATGCCGCCGGCGTCAC
The DNA here is from genome assembly GCA_016789755.1 of Bryobacterales bacterium. GTDB lineage: Bacteria > Acidobacteriota > Terriglobia > Bryobacterales > Bryobacteraceae > CADEFT01. Next base: position 1,232 of record JAEUQG010000024.1, on the reverse strand, counting down.
TACGTTCACCTCCGGGGCTCCGCTAGGCATCGGCTATTCGCTTGTATCGGGACAGGATCTGCTTGGCGGTGGCGGAGCCGGAGTCGATAGCCGCGTCAACCTCACCGGCAATCCCAACCTCCCCAAGAGCGACCGCACGGTCCTTCGCCACTTCGACACCAGCGTGGTGCGCCCACCCACCCGCGAGGAATTCGGCATCGGCACAGCGCCCAAAGACCCCATTCGAGGTCCGGGCATGAACGTGTTCGATTTCTCGCTCTACAAATCCGTGCCTTTCACCGAACGTTACCGGCTCCAGTTCCGCTTCGAGTTTTACAATTTCTTCAACCACGCCAGTTTCCAGGGAGTCGATACCGCCGGCCGCTTCGATGCACAAGGCCGGCAGGTCAGCGGCACTTTCGGGCAGTACACGTCCACTCTTGATGCCCGCCGCACGGTCATCGGCGCGAAGTTCTATTTTTGATCGCAAAACCGGCAGCAGCTCTCTCCCGCCGATCGAGTGGATGTTCGCACCACAGGGGTGGATCCGCCGCCCCCGTGAAAGCCGTCCTGGCCTGACTACGGGGCCAGCACCAGGTCCAAATCGAACACATACTTCAGCACACGGATGGGCTGAAAGACCTCGAAGCAGGAGGTGGTCCCGAACTTCTGCGTTCCCGATTGCACTCCGTAGGCCTTCTTATTCTTGAAGTAAGGCCCACCGCTGTCGCCAGCCGCCGCGGCGCACATATCCACCTCGGTCAACCCGCTGACCGTGTAGTTGACACCGTTCAATTCCCCTGTGTTGTCTGCGTTGAGCAAGCTGATTTCGCCACATTCCGAACCCGTGGTCATTCCGGTACGGCACACAAACCTCCCCACTACCCCCGAAGCATCGCCGCGGATAGGGTACTGGTAGTCCAAGGCAATGCTCGCCACCGGCCGCCACAGGACCATGCCGATGGGCGCAGGCCTTTGCCAACTGAGGCCGCTATTCGCGATCACACCTCCATCGCCGGCCCCTCCCGCGAACCACGTGCCGGCCCCGGCGCCGATACTCTTCCAAGAACCTGCCTCGTTCTGGGCATTCCAATTCGCGGAACTGAACAGAAACGTGCAGTGCCCCGCGGTGACTACCCTTCTCCCATTCGTGTCCCTGTCGCGGGCCATGAACCCCAAGGTGCATCCGTCCGACGCGCGTCCCCCCAGCAGAGGAGGATTACATCGGCCAATAGTGCAGGCGTTGAAAGTGA
>JAEUQG010000014.1 GCA_016789755.1 Bryobacterales bacterium | reverse complement strand
GAGGGAAGACATGCCGCCGAATTCCCAGAGCAGTTTGCCATCGAGGTCGTAGGAGCGGACGCGGTTGGCGCCGGGCGTAACGATCTCAGTGCGTTTGCCGTTCTGCCAGATGTAGGGGGTGGCCCAATTGCTTTTTTCGTCGCGTTCTATCTGCCAGATGGTTTTGCCGGTTTGTTTGTCGAGAGCGGTGAGGTAGGATTTCGACTCGTTGTCGTTGACGATGTAGAGACGGCCCTGGTGAAGGATGGGAGAGGCGGCGGGGCCCCATCCGTACTTGGTGTTGACGAGGTCGAAACGTTTTTCCCAGATTTTGTTTCCGTTGAAATCGAAGGCGAAGACGCCGGTGTTTCCGAAGTAGGCATAGACGAGCTTGCCGTCGGTGACTGGGGTTTCGGATGCGTAGCTGTTTTTGAGATGGCGGGAGAAGGCGGGGATGGAGCGATGCACTTCGCGCTCCCAGATGACTTTTCCGGAATCGAAGTCGAGGGCGTAGACGATCCAGCGGTGCTGGTCCGTGGGGATGCCGCGTTCGCCGCCGAAGTAGAGGCCTTTGCGGGCTTTCTCTTTCTGTTCGGCGGGGACCACGGTGGTGAGGAAGATGCGGTTGCCCCAGACGATGGGGGATGACCAGCCTCGGCCGGGGATGTCCGTTTTCCAGGCGACGTTTTTGGTGGAGGACCACTCTTCAGGGAGTTTGGGGTTGTCGTCAGCGACGCCTGAGGAGTCAGGGCCGCGGAATTGGGGCCAATTGGCGTCCGCCGCGGCGGCGATGGAGAGGATGGAAAGCAGCAGGAGCGATTTCATTTTTTCGATGTTTCCCAGGCGAGCGAGAGATTGCGGCCGGTGTTGAGACGCTGGCCGCCGTCGCAGACCAGTATCGCGCCATTGATGAAGGCGGCGGCGGGGGAGGAGAGAAAGAGGGCGAGGTTGGCGATGTCCTGTTTGGCGCCCATGCGGCCGAGGGGGATGCTGGCGATGGCGTTCCGGCGCGATTCTTCGGTGGGGGCGAGGCGGCGCATGCCTTCGGTGCCGTCGATGGGTCCGGGGGTGATGACGTTGGCGCGGATACCTTCGGGTCCCCATTCGAGGGCGATGGTTTGGGTGAGGAGATCGACTCCGGCTTTGGCGGCGCAGACGTGGGCCTGAAAGGCGTAGGGCTGGTGGGCGTGATTGGCGGAGATGCTGATAATGGATGCGCCGGGCTTGCGGAGGTAGGGATAGGCGGCGCGGCAGGTATTGTAGGTGCCGAGGAGGTCTATGTCGACGACGGCCTTGAATCCGTTGGGGGACATGGCGTTGATGGGGGCGGGGAAATTGCCTGCGGCGCCGCACACCAGGATGTCGATGGGGCCAAAGAGTTCGCTGGTTTTGGCGAAGGCGGCTTCGAGGGATTCGTAGTGGCGAACGTCCGCGGCGAAGCCTTCGGCGACGGCGCCGGTGGAGCGGATGGCGGCGACGGCTGCGTCGAGTTTATCCTGCTTGCGGGCGAGGAGCATGAGGCGGGCGCCGTGCGCGGCGAAGGATTCGGCGATGGCGAGGCAGATGCCGCTGGAGCCGCCTGTGACGAAGGCGGTTTTACCGGCGAGGAGGTGGGGGTGGAAAGTAGGCATGGGTCGTTTCTGGCAAAGATAGCACCGTGGAGGATTGCGATGGGAATGTGCGAAGTGGGCGGGCTATTTCGGCGCCGGTTTTCGTGGTAAGAATAGACACAGACTTGAAAGGAGGGCTATGAGCTGGATTTCGATGCGCGGCACTTCGGGATGGAAGGTCTGCCGGTGGAGCAGTTGCGGCGATTGTCATCCGGCGAAGGGAGTGGGGGACGGGTGGCAGGCGCGGCAGTGGATCGACCGGCAACGCGATCCATTGCTGATGGGGACGTTGCGGCGGTCGTTGTTTACGCCTCCGGGCATCCATGCGCATCTCATGTCGGACGATGAAGTGGTGCAGTCGATGACGCAGCATTTGGGGATGAAGATGGTGCATGTGTGCGAGAAGGAAGTTTCCTTGCTGCTGCAACGCACGGAAGGGCACTCGCTGCCGGGTGGGGAGTCCACGGCGCCACCGGTTTCGCGGTCCACGGCGCCGCCGCCCACGACGCCGGCGCCAAGGCAGCAGGATCAGCCTTCGTTCGGCAAGGAAGCGGATCTGGTTGCACTGGCGGGCGTTCTGAAGTCGGCGTCGGAAACGGGGACGCCGTTCTGCGAGGAATGCGCGAAGGCCGCGGCGGCTGCGGGAGAAGAATGATGGCGAGAGAAGCGGCGCATCCATTACTGACGGTGTTATGGCCGGAATCGTTGAGTTCGCGGATAGGGAACTGGGCGGTGCTGGACGGGGCTCGGAATGAGCGCATTTACGGCGCGATCTACCGGAGTTATCTGGATAAGTGCTGCCTGTATGCGGGTGAACTGCCGTGGCAGTTGCAGATGGCGGCGCCGTACCTGGTGCAGTTGGACAAAGACGATGCGGCATCGGTGTCGCTGATCAAGCAGGGGTGGGGCGACAGTTGGGGGATTTATGCGCGGTCGAGCGCTTCGCTGGCGACGCTGCGCAAGCATTTCCGCGGGTTTCTGCGGGTGCGGGATCATGCGGGGCGCAAGCTGGTGTTTCGCTACTACGATCCGCGGGTGATGCGGGTGTATCTGCCGACGTGCACGCCGGAGGAACTGGAGACGGTGTTTGGGCCGGTGGAGAGTTATGTGATGGAGTCAGAGGACGCGAACGTGGCGATCGAGTATTCGTTGGAGAACCGGCGGTTGCGGGAGCGGCGGATTTCGTTGGGACAGATGGCGGCGCGGGTGTGAGGAGCTTGGGGTTGCCGGCAGAGATAGGGCAAAATCAGAAGATACGTGAGTTCTGACAACGCGCAGCAGCGCCTCACCCATTTCGCCATGGCGGCGGCGAGTTTCATGCTCGCGCATCAGGTTGCCGCCAAGGCAGCGCGGGACGGGCTGTTTCTGTCGAGGTTTCCGGCGACGGATCTGCCGAAGATTGTCGGGCTGGCGGCGATTGTGGCGGTTGTGTTTTCGCTGGTGTTTTCGCGGGTGCTGGCGCGGTTCAGCCCGGCGCGCTTCGTGCCGATGGCGTACCTGGCGAGTTCGGGGCTGCATCTGGCGGAGTTTTTCCTGATCGGCATCCATCGCGATGCGATGGTGTACCTGGTCTATCTGCATATTGTCGGTTTCGGCGCGATCCTGTTGTCGGGGTTCTGGTCGCTGGCGAGCGAGTTATTCGATCCGCGGGAAGCAAAGCTTCGTTTCGGCCGGATTGCGGGGATGGGGACGGCCGGCGGAATTGCGGGGGGACTGATGGCGGAGCGGACGGTGGCGTTGTTGTCGACGGACGCCTTGCTGCTGGTACTGGCCGGGTTGCATTTGGGATGCGGATTGCTGCTGGCGGCGATGTCGCAATGGACGGCTCCGGTGCGTGGAGGCGCGGGGGACGAGGAGGAAGGCTGGGCGGCGGCGCGGCGGGCGTTCGCGGGGGCTCCGTTTCTGTTGAGCCTGGCGGTACTGGTGCTGTTGGGGACAACATCGGCGGCGCTGCTCGATTACCTGTTCAAGAGCGGGGCGACGGCGTCGTTCGGGCGGGGGCCGGGTTTGACTCGCTATTTCGCGATTTACTACACGGGCGGGCAGGTGCTGACGTTTCTGGTGCAATCGCTGCTGACGCCGATGGCGCTGTCGAAGCTGGGGTTGGGGAAATCGGTGATGTCGCTGGCGCTGGCGGTGGCGGCGGGGTCGTCGACGGCGTTGCTGTTGCCGTTGTTTCCGATGGTGGCGAGCGTGCGGGCGATCGAGCTGATCTTGCGGGGGTCTTTGTTCCGGTCGGGTTATGAGCTGTTCTTCACGCCGATTCCGGCTCGGGATAAGCGCGCGGTGAAGACGGTGATCGACGTCGGCTGCGACCGGTTGGGGGATGCGCTGGGGGCGGCGGCGATACAGGTGATTCTGCTCTATCCGTTGCATGCGCGCACGGAGATATTGGGAATCACGATTGTGCTTGCGGCGCTGAGCGTGTGGATCACCACCCGGATGGACAAGGCTTATCTCGGGGTGCTGGAAAAGGGTTTGCTGACGCGGGCGGTGGAACTGGATATCGGCGATGTACAGGATTCGACGACGATGTCGGCGGTGCTGCGCACGGTGAGCGTGCAGGCGGAAGTGAAGGACCGGCCGAAGACGGCGTATCCGCGTCCCACGACGGTGACTGTGGCGGCGGACCCGGTGGTGGAAGCGTTCACCGATTTGCGGTCGGGCAATGCGGAGCGGGTGCGGGCTACGCTGGTCAAGTTGAAGCGCTGGGAGCCGCTGGTGGGGCCGCAGGTGGTGCGGCTGCTGGCGTGGGATGAGGTGAGCGAAGCGGCCCGCGAGGCGTTGACAGGGGCCGGGCAGGTGGTGATTGGACTGTTGACGGACGTGCTGCTGGATGAGAAGCAGGATTTCGCAGTGCGGCGGAGGATTCCGCGAATTCTGGCGCGGGCCGGATCGCAGCGCGGCGTGGATGGATTGATGGAGGCTCTGGGGGACGCGCACTTCGAGTTGCGGTTTCAATCGAGCCGGGCGTTGGACTATCTAAAACAAACGAAGCCGGAATTGTATTACGACAAAGAGACGATCTACGAAGCGGTGAAGCGGGAGTTGGGCGTGGCGACGCCGATCTGGCAAGGGCGCCGGCTGCTGGATACGCGCGATGCATCGGACAGCGGGTTTTCGTTTCTCGACGATGTATTGCGGGACCGGGCGAATCAGAGTCTGGAGAATGTGTTCAGCCTGCTTGCGGTAGTGTTGCCGCGGGAGCCGTTGAAGGTGGCGTTCCGGGCGCTGCACAGCGAGGACAGGCTGCTGCGCGGTTTGGGGCTGGAGTATCTGGAGGGAGTGCTGCCCACGGCGATTAACGCAATGCTGGGCGAGGTGTTGGAATCGACGCCGGCGGCGGATCCGGGGAAGAATCCGGAGGAAGTGCTGGCGCGGCTGATGCAGTCGAATCAGAGCCTGATGCTGGAGTTGAGAAAGCAGCGTCCTCGGGAAAGCGGAGACTGATATACTTGTCTGCCTCATGCCAGCAGCGAAGGTGAAATCGCCGGAAGCGCAGGGGGCAGAAGCGCCGTATCCAAAGCCGGCCTACGCGTGGTATGTGCTGCTGCTGTTGACGGTGGTGTACGTGTTTTCGTTCATTGACCGGCAGATTCTCAATTTGCTGGTGGGTCCGGTGCGGCGGGATCTGGGGTTGACGGATACGCAGATGAGCCTGCTGATGGGATTCAGCTTTGCGCTGTTCTATACGGGGTTCGGGATACCGCTGGGGCGATTGGCGGACGCGCACAGCCGGCGCACGATCATCGCGGCGGGGTTTGTGGCGTGGAGCCTGTTTTCGTCGGGATGCGGGCTGGCGAGGACGTTCACGCAGATGCTGCTGATGCGGATGGGGGTGGGGGTGGGCGAGGCGACGCTGTCTCCGGCGGCGTATTCGCTGTTGACGGACTACTTTCCTCCGCAACGGAGGGCGACGGCGCTGAGTGTGTACGGGATGGGGATCTATATCGGATCGGGGCTGGCGTTTCTGCTGGGCGGAGTGGTGACGGGATGGAGTTCGAAGCAGGAAGAATGGCTGCTGCCGGCGGTAGGGGCGGTGCGGTCGTGGCAGCTTGTGTTTCTGGCGGTGGGATTGCCGGGGGTGGCACTGGCGCTGCTGATGTACACGGTGAAGGAGCCGGCGCGGCGTGGGGCGGGAGGGGCGAGTGCGATTCCCTTGGGGGAAGTGCTGCGCTATTTGCGGGCGAATTGGAAGACGTACTTCTGCCACAACGTGGGGATTGCGCTGCTGTCGTTTTCCTCGTACGGGAGCGCGGCGTGGATCCCGTCGTTTTTCGTGCGGACGCACGGGTGGACGGCGGCGGAGACGGGGAAGATTTACGGGGTGCTGGTGGCGGTGTTCGGGGCGTTGGGGATCGTATGGGGAGGGTGGCTGGCGGACCGCTGGTCGGCGCGTGGGAGCAAGGACGCGGCGATGCGGGTGGCGTTGATGGTTGCGGTGGGGTGGATACCGACGGGCATCGCGTACCTGGTGGTTCCGGATGGGCGGATGGCGATGGCGCTGCTTGCTCCGACGGTGTTTCTGGTGGCGGCTCCGTTCGGGATCGCGCCGGCGGCGATTATGCAGGTAACTCCGGCTCGGATGCGGGGACAGGCGAGCTCCATTTATTTGTTCGTGATCAATTTGATCGGACTGGGGATTGGACCGACGGCGGTGGCGATGGTGACGGATTACGGATTTGGGGACGATGCAAAGGTGGGGACGTCGATTCTGATTGTGACGGTGTCGGCGCACATGGTGTCGTGTTTGTTGTTGTGGGCGGGGCTGAAGCCGTATGTGCGGAGCCAGGAGCAGGCGAAGGAGTGGATGGCGGCACGGAGCGAAGGGTAAGGGACCGGGCCGCCATGTGCGCGGTGTCAGACGTGGAAATCGAATTTTCTGGCGCGCCAGATAGCCATGGCCATGGCGACGGCGGCATCGGTTGGGTTGATTTGGTCGAGGGCGGGGAGGCCTCCGGTGCGAAAGGCCTGGCGCATGGCGACCAATTCGGCTTGCAGGGCGACGATGGGTTCCTGGGATTGATCGTAGGAAGCCTGGCAGGCGTCGAGGGTGGTCAGGAGTCCACCGAGGAGGCTGCGTTTCGGAACATGGTAAGTATTGTCGGCATGGGTTTCGGCGCCGCCTGGGGCGACGCACAGGGCCAGGATGCGGCAGACGCCGATATTCTGGCGGTACATAGTACGGACGAAGGGGGCGCCGTCGCCTGTCGTATCGACGACGAAGGCGACTTTACCGGAAATCTCCGAATTGCGGGAGATCTCGGCGGCGCGGGCGGCAATCTCGGCGTGCGTCGCATCGGGGGCGAAGCGGTCGATGCGGCAGACCTCGATGCGGCTGAGCAGGCGGCGGGAGAAGTCGACGTGGTTTCGTTCGCCGGTTTCCCAATTGGTTCTTCTGACAATGACGATGGCGGGCTGGCCGCTGCTGTTTCCCAGCCCTACGCCGATGTGATAAGCGGTATCTTTCCAAGTATCCGGAAGCATGGCATGTCTCCGGATTCAGCATAACAACGGGGTTTTCCGGGAAAATGCCAGAAAACCCGTAACTGCATGATTTGCGGGATGAAATAAAAGGCGATTCTTTGTAAACGGGCGGGGTTATTGGCGGCCGAGGCGGCGTCCGCCGCGGTCGAGCCAGTTGCGGAACATGCCGGCGAAGTCGAGGGCGGCTTTGTCGGCGCGGAGTTGCTCGACGGAGTACTTCATTTTGCGCTTCCAGTTGGGGTATTGCCAGGTGCTTCCGGGGAGATTTTGCTGCTCGGTTTCCTTGGTCAGGTCCTCCTGATTGAGGACCATGACGATGGAGGGGGTGCGCACCATGAAGCCGATGACGGCATTGTGCAATTCGCCGGTCAGTTCGGGGATTTCGGCGGCATTTCTGGAAAATCCGGGGGGCAGGAGGCCGAGTTCATGGAGCACGTCGAGGAGAGCCTGTTTGTCGGCGACGCGTTCGGCGAGCTGGCGCCGGTAGCTATCGCCGTCCGGGAGGAGCGAGGCGTTGCGGCGGGCTTCGATATCGCGATTGGTCCAGAATCCGGCGAGTGTGGCGAGGTCGTGGGTGGTGGAAGAGACGAGGGCATTGCGTCCGTACTCCTCGGGACGGCGGAAACGGCCGTCGGGGTGTTTTTCGAAGAACAGGACTTTGCAGCCGAGGATGCGGTGGCGTTCGAGAGCGTGGCGGATATGGCCGGCGACGGTGCCGAGATCCTCTCCGACGAGGAAGAACTGGCCGCGGTGGCTTTCGAGGGCCAGTATGTGGAGGAGGTCTTCGGCGAAATCGCGGACGTAGGCGCCCTTGCGGGCGGGCATGCCGTCGGGGATCCAGTAGAGGCGGAAGAGGCGCATGACGTGATCCATGCGGAGGGCTCCGCCGTGGCGGGAGTTGGCGCGGATGGAATCGATGAAGAAGCGGTAGCCGTCCTCGCGGAGCTTGTGGGCGTTGGGGGGAGGGAAAGCCCAGTCCTGGCCGTCGGGGGAGAAGCCGTCTGGGGGGGATCCGACGCGGCATCCGGAGACGTAGAGGGGGCGGTAGGCCCAGAGGTCGGCGCCGCAGCGGTCGGTGGCGAGGGCGAGGTCGTGGTAGAGGCCGATGGCGCCCATTTCGCGGGCCTGGCGCTGGACGGAGGCGAGTTCCTCGTCGAGGACGAATTGGACGTACTGGTGGAATTCGATGTGGCGGGCGTGGGTACGGGCGAATTCGGCGACGGCGGGGGAGTCCGGGTCGCGGTAGGGAGCGGGCCAATCGGGCCAGATCCAGAGATTGCGGTCGCGGCGGTGGAGGTGATCCCAGAGGGCGCAGTAGGTGGCGAAGCGGCGCAGGCGTTCGCCCTGGGAAGCGGCGTAGGCGGCGAAGGCTTCACGGCGGCCGGGGCCGGCGCGGAGGCGGAACTGGCGGTGGAGGAGTTGGAGGAACAGGCGTTTGAGGCGCCACACGCGTTCGTATTCGACGTATTCGGCATCGCGGCAGGCTTCGATTTCGCGTGCGACCGCGGGGTGGGCTCGTAAGCGCTGGGCGGCGGGGGAGAGGGCGAACTCGGGCACTGCTTCGACATCGAGGTAGATGGGGTTGCGGAAGAACGAGGAGTTCGGAAGGTAAGGACTGATGTTGTAGGGTTGGCGGTTGTCGATGGCGTGGAGGGGATTGAGGGCGAGGAAGCCGGCATGCAGATCGGTCATCCAGCCGAGGAGGGCGCGGAGGTCGGTGAAATCGCCGCAGCCCCAATTGCGGGCGGAGCGGACGCCGTACAAGCTGACGGCGACGCCGGCGGCGCTGCCTCCGGCTTCCAACTCGGGCGGGAGGTAGGCTTTGACGGGGGCGACGATGAGGAGGGAGGTGGCGATGGCGTGGGCGCCATCGAGGATGCGGATCCGGTGATAGCCCATCGGTACGGAAGAGGCGACGGGGACGCGGCAGGAAAAGATACGGCGGCCGTTGACGAGGCGTTCTTCGGAGGGATCTTCGGGCTGGATGAGTTCGGCGATGACGGCGCCGTCCTCGCAGGTGATTTCGACGGTGACGGGTTCGACGCTATGGAGGCGCAGTTGGAGGGGGAGCGGGGTTTCGCAGGCGAGCACGACCGTAGGGGGCAAGGCGGCGCCCCACTCTTCGTTCATGCGGGCGGCGATGGCCTGACCCAAGCTTTCGGTGGAGGAGCAATCGACTCCGAGGGCGGAGAGGATGGCCCGTTGGACATCGGGGCCTGGAACATGGTGGTTGCCCCAGATGTCCCAGAATTCGGGTTCCATGTCCCAGAGTTGAGCGGCCTGGGCGAGCATGGCTCGGTAGTGTGCCTCATCGGCGGGAGGAAGGATCGAAGGTGGCGTGGCCATTCACAAACTTCAATTCTAGCGTGGGATAATCGGAAGCGTAGGAGCTATGGAACACAACGCCGGTGAAAACAAGCTGAATCTGACGGGTCCGGAGGATCTTTTCAGCCGTTTGGACAATGAAGACTTCCAGCATCTGAGCCAGAGCGTGGTCACGACGACGCTGGACAATCTGGTGAATTGGGGGCGGAAGAACTCGATTTGGCCGATGACGTTCGGGCTGGCCTGCTGCGCGATCGAGATGATGGCGATGAGCGCGTCGCGGTTCGACATATCGCGGTTTGGGGCGGAGGTGTTCCGGGGCTCGCCGCGGCAGAGCGATGTGATGATTATTGCGGGACGGGTGTCGAACAAGATGGCGCCGGTGATCCGGCAGTTGTACCAACAGATGCCGGAGCCGAAGTGGGTGATTTCGATGGGGGCGTGCGCGACGTCGACGGGGGTGTTCAACAATTACGCACTGGTGCCGGTGAATCAGATACTGCCGGTGGATGTATATGTACCGGGGTGTCCGCCGCGGCCGGAGCAATTGATATACGGGATCATGTTGTTGCAGAAGAAGATCCAGGCGGAGCAGGGGAGCGTGATGAAGGCCCTAAACCTCGCCTAAGGCGATTTTGGCTGGAGAGTATCCGGGGTTGTCCGATGAGAGACGTTGGAGGGAAGGAACCCTCCTTCGGAGATATGTTATGGACACCGGATCGATTAACCCATTGACGTCCGCATTGGCTGCGGCGATGACGCAGCAAACCCAATCCGAACGAATGTCGGAGAACCGCGAACTGATACAAGCAGTGCGGGCCCTCAACGGAGCTGAGGTCTTCGGCCAGAGCCAGGAATTGCAATTCATGCTGGACCGTGAAACGCGCCGCCCCGTGGTGAAGATGGTAGACCGCAAGACGGGGGAGGTAGTGGCGCAGATCCCATCGGAGAGCGTGTTGCGACTGGCGCGCAAGCTCACGGCGACGATGTAGGGCGCCGGGGGGCGAACACGAGCGAAAGGACGAGAATCGGCCTAGACTATGTCTCAGAACCCGTTCGACAGCTACCTGGAGAGTCAGGTGTACTCGGCGTCGCCGGTACGACTGGTGACGATTTTATACCGTGCGGCGTTGGACTCGCTGGAAGCGGCGCGGCAGCACCTGGTTTCGGGTGACATACGGAAGCGTGCGGAGGCGTCGGCGCGGGCATCGAATGTCGTGGCGGAATTGACGCAGTCGCTGAATCTGGACACGGGTGGGGAGATCGCGCGGAACCTGCTGCATTTATACGACTATCTGCTCTTTCGCATCCATCAGGCGAACATGAATTCGGATGAGCGGGCATATGCGGAGTGCATCCAACTGCTGGCGACATTGCTGGACGGATGGCAGTCGATTGGGGAGCCGGCGGGCGAGGCGCAGGGGGCCTATGCGGGTGCGGAGCAGGAATACCAGCCTATCGAATTTTCGGCATAGAGACGATTTTTGAGGGCGAAACGCGTGCCGTTGCCGGCGGGATGGTTCATGGTTTTTGGATGGACTTCCCCAGCCAGCGGGCGTCGTGCCAAGCGGTGTCGGTCGAGGTGTTGGCGGACAAGCTGAATACGATCTGAAAGCTATTGGGCTCGCGTGGGTAGACAGACGCCTTGGTACGTGTAATGCTGGCTTCGGCGAGAAACTTGAGGACGGAGTAGATGTCACCCTCCTCAGGAATACGAACGTCGACGCCTTGCGAGACGAAGCGCAGACGGATGCCCTGTGTGGCGAGGCGCCAGCAAAGGAAGGCGCAGCAATCGACAGCGTGTTCGAGCCATGCCTGTTCGAGGGCGGGGACGTCGCGGTCGAGGAAGATTTCAACGAGGTGATCCTGCTCGCGGGCGAATTCGCGCACTTGGAGTTCGCTGGTGTGGGCGGTGGCTTTCCAATCGACATGGCGGGCGGATTCGCCGTGCTCATAGGGGCGGATGCGGTAGAAGTCGCTTCCGCGTCCGCGGTAATGGGCGTCGATATCGCCTTCGAGCGACAGCAGCAGGTCTTCGAAGCCGGGCTGAGGGTCGATGCAAGGGTAGACGAGCACTTCACGGCGCAAGCGCACTTGGAGGCGGCGCTCCGTGAAACCGAAGGGGAATCTGGTGGTGAACTGATACTGGCTGTCGCCGTGCAAGCCGCGGGTGCGGAAGTAGACGGTGGTGTGGGCCTCGACGGTGGCGCCGCCGGGAATGATGGGGAAGTAGATACGAAGCGGGGATTCCTGTTCGTCGCTGGAGGCGAGGTGGATGGAGTAGGAAGGCATGTAGCCTTTGGTGTTGCAGAGTTCGATGCGGGCGGGCAGTTTGCGGCGGGCGAAGACGTGTTCCGGGTGGAGGAGTTTGACTTCGAGGCCGCTGAGCGAGAGGCGGCTGACGAAGCCGGAGATGAGCATGGTGGACAAGAGCGCGGCGAGGAGGAGGAAGAGCAGGTTATTGGCGGAGGCGAAGGCGCCGAGTCCCACCATGACAATGATGGCGGTGAAGATCAAGCCGCTCCAGGTGACCTGGTGGCGGACGGTGCTTTTCCAGCGCCGGAGGGCGCGGAAGAGGCCGCCGATGCGCGCGGTGAGAGCCACTGTTGGCTATTGTACGCGCATGGGTTGGGCTAGAGTTTTTTGGCCGAGCCGAGGTAGATGGCGTTCAACACCAGTTTGAAGGTGCCGAAGGTCTGGCCGCGGAATTGAGGGCGGAAGCCGAACAGGACGACCTGGCCCTGTCCGTGACGGGCATGGACCATGGCGGCTTTTCCGGTGATGGTTTTTTCGCCGCTGAGCCAGCCGCTGGCGAGCAGGTTGGCCCCGGCGTAGCGCACGAGTGCCTTGGTTTCGCGATCTCCCTTGTTGAATTCGGAGAGAAGGTTGATGTCCCAGGCCTGGCCGCCGGTGGTGAACAGATAGGCATCTTTGGGCATGCCTGCGGTCAGGGGGCTGCCGTTTTCGACGGTCATGCGGAGGACTGAGCCCGGCGAATAGAATCCATTGGTAGGGGTTTCCGCGCCCTCGGCGGTGCTGGAAGACGAATTGCGTATGCGGGCGGTGAGGGGGAGCGGGAAGAACTGGACGGGCAGTTCGCCGGCGGTATCGAAAGTGATGAGGGTTCCGCCGGCCTTGACGAATTCTTCGATGGCGGCCAAGCCCGAGAGGGTGATGCCGCCGCTGAATTCGGGACGCTGGCGGGACTGCCCGCCGCGGGATCCGGCGGACGATTCGCCTTCGCGCGTTCCGTGGAGGATGGACTGTGCGCTTTGGGAGGCGAGGATGATGGTGTCGAACCTGGAGCGCAGGCCGCCGTTGCGGAAGTCGTCATTATGGGCGAGGGTATAGGGGACGCGGAAGGCATCGAGCATCCACTGGGTCCAGCCGGTGTCCATGTTGGCGGAATGAGGTTCGTAGAGGGCGACGCGAGGCGTACGCAATTCGTAGACGCCTTTCTGGAAGTCGGGGGACTTGCCTTCCTGGAGCAGTGCGCCGTCGGGTCCCCAGCGGAGGGAGACACCTTTTTTGAGGAGGTCGATGGTGGCGAGGAAGGAGGAGTTGTCGCGCCGGTCGGTGGAGGGGGCGGGGGTGCGCAAGTCGGGATCGTTGTCGAGGGGGGCATCGAAGCGTTCGTCGATGCGGTCGACTTGAACGCCCATCGTCATGGGCAGGGTCCAGCCGGCGACATCGTAGGGGCGCTTGGTGGGGCCGCTCTGGCCGGTTTTGATCTCGGGGTACTTCTGCGGTTCCATGAGATCGACGAGGTAGGGCCGGAAGGGCTGGCCGGCGGGCATGACAAGAGTTCCGGCGGGATAGGATTTCCCTGCTGCCTGAAACGCGGCTTTGGCGCGCTGCACGGTGACGCCGGACATTTCGAGGCGGCGGACCATTTCGACGGCGGAGTATTTGTCGCCCTGGTCCAACGGGACGACGTAGGCGAAGGGTTTTCCTTTGCGGCCGAGTTCGATGTTGGATTGGGCGAGATCCCAGGCTTTGAAGAGGAAATGGGACGGGCGCGAGGCCGCCAGATCGAGGATGGCGAAATCGGCGGTGAGCATGTAGTCGACGGCTTCGCGCATGCCCCAGCGGCCGCCCATCCAGGGCCTCTGGTAGAAGACGGAGGGCTCGCGGGCGGGGATACCGTTGCCGAAGCGGTCGGGGAGATCGCGCGCGGCGTAGGAGCGGGGAGCAGGGCCAGTGCCGGCGGTTTCGGTGAGGATGCCGTGCATGTTGTGGAAGGCGGGGACTGAGCGCAGACCGCCGTTCCACCAGGCGTCGAAGCCCCAATAGGAAAGCACACCGGGCTTATTCTCGCGGGCGAAGCGTTCTTTCATGACGGCGCCGATGAGGTGGATGCCTTCCATGACAGGGGCGGGGATGTGGGGATTGAGCGGCTCGGCGTAGGGCGGGACGAAGATGCGGGCAGGGAAGGGCGGGGCCTGATGCTGGTTGTAGACGATGTGGGGGAACCATTCCTGGAACAACTGGCGAGTGACGTGACGCGTTTCCTCGAGGTTGAGCATGTACCAGTCGCGGTTGTTATCGTGGCCGGCGTACTTGTGATAGAGGTGGGGCAGAGGAGCGCCCTCGTAGGGGGTGCCGGCGTTCTTGCGATGCCAGTGGGCGATCCAGTCGAGGCCATCGGGGTTGATGCAGGGGACTTGGATGAGGATGACGTTGCGGCGGATGCGGCGCACCTCTTCGCTCTCGCCGGTGAGCATTTTGTAGGCGAGGTGAGGGGCCTGCTGAGAGGGGGCCACCTCGGAGGCGTGGAGGCCGGAATCGATCCAGACGATGGCCTTGCCGTCGGCGGAGAGCTTTTGCGCCTCTTCGCGCGAGGCGAGGCCGAGAGCGAGGCGCCGATTGATGCCGCGGTATTGGTCGAGCTTGGCGAGATTCGCGGGGTCGGAGAGAAAGGCCATGTACATTGGCTTGCCCATAGACGTCTTGCCGAAGGGGACAAGCTTGATGCGGTCGGAGGAGCTCTGCAGCTTTTGGAAATAGCCAATCAGTTCGTTATAGTCGACGAGTTTGTTGTCGTCGCCGGGGGAGAATCCGAAGTGTTCCTTGGGCTCGGGGACGGCGGCAAGGGCGGCCACGCAGCACAGGAAGACAAGGAAAGGACGAAGCCTGCGCATGATCCGTACATGATAGCAACAACGGCGGGCTCCACTATGCGAAACTTGAAACCCAGAACCGTATGCGTACACTTGCACTACTGGTCGTATTTGCGGCGGCCGCATTCCCGCAGAAGGAATACATCAAGGCCAATTACACGAAGTACGAATACCGCATTGCGATGCGGGATGGGAAGCGGCTGTTTACGAGCGTTTACGCGCCCAAGGACGCATCGAAGCAGTATCCGTTTCTGATGACGCGGACGCCGTATTCGGTGAAGCCGTACGGGGCGGACCAGTATCCGGACAATTTTCCGAAGTCGGAGAAGTTCGTGAAGGAAGGGTTCATCTTCGTTTTTCAGGATGTGCGCGGGCGGTATATGTCGGAAGGGGAATTCGTCAACGTGCGCCCGTACAATCCCAACAAGCGCACTCCGCAGGATGTGGACGAATCTTCGGACACCTACGACACGGTGGACTGGCTGATTAAGAACATTCCCAATCACAATGGGCGGGTGGGGATCTACGGGATCTCGTATCCGGGGTTCTATGCGGCGATGGGGGCCATCGACGCGCATCCGGCGATGAAGGCGTCCTCGCCGCAAGCTCCGGTGACGGACTGGTTCGTGGGGGACGATTTTCACCACAACGGGGCGTTTTACCTGCCGCATTTTTTTCGTTTTTTTACTTCGTTCGGGTTGGCCCGGCCGGAGCCGACGACGAAGAGCGCGGATAGTATCGCGCCGGAGTTTCCCAATGGCTACGAGTTCTACCTGAATGCGGGGCCGCTGGTGAATCTGAATGAGAAGTATTTCAAGAACCAGATCGCCTACTGGAAGGAGTTCACCGAGCATCCCAATCTGGATGAATACTGGAAGGTGCGCGATCTGCGCTACGGGGCGGGGAACGCGAAACCGGCGGTGATGACGGTGGGAGGGTGGTTCGACGCAGAGGATTTGTTCGGCGCGCTGCGGCTTTACGAGGCGATCGAGAAGCGGGCGAAGACGCCGCAGAATATTCTTGTGATGGGGCCGTGGTTCCATGGCCAGTGGGGCGGCAAGGACAAAGGGGAGAAGCTCGGGCATGTGAATTTCAATGCGAAGACGAGCGATTTTTACAAAGACGAAATCGAGTTTCCATTTTTTATGCACCATCTGAAGGATAAGGGCGAGATGAAATTGCCCGAGGCCTATATGTTCGAGACGGGGGCCAACCAGTGGCGCAAGTTCGATGCGTGGCCTCCGAAACAGGCGGCGGCGAAAACGCTCTATTTCGGGGCCGATGGGAAGCTGTCGTTCGAGCCGGTGGGTTCGGGGGGCGGCTATGACGAGTATGTCAGCGATCCGAGCCGTCCGGTGCCTTTCACGCCGGGGATCGCCAAGGCGATGACGCGGGAGCATATGGTGGACGATCAGCGGTTCGCTTCGATGCGGCCCGATGTGCTGGTGTACCGCAGCGAGGTGCTGGAGGAAGACCTGATTCTGGCGGGTCCGATCACGGCGTCGTTGTTCGTGTCTACGAGCGGGACGGACTCGGATTGGGTGGTGAAGGTGATCGACGTTTATCCGGACGATTATCCGGACCCGAAGCCGAATCCGACGGAAGTGGCGATGGGCGGATTCCAGCAACTGGTGCGCGGGGAGTTGTTCAGGGGCCGGTTCCGGAAGAGTTTCTCCCAACCCGAACCGTTTGTGCCGAACAAGGTGGAGAAGGTGGAGTACGAACTGCCGGATGTGTTTCACAATTTCCGGCGCGGGCACCGGATCATGATCCAGGTGCAGAGTTCGTGGTTCCCGCTGATTGACCGCAATCCGCAGAAGTACGTGGAGAATATATACAACGCAAAGCGCGAGGATTTCGTGAAGGCGACGCAGCGGGTGTACCGCTCCGCCGGGCAGTCCTCGCAGGTTCGCGTGCTGACCATTCGCTAAACGGAATCGCTCATGACCCTACAAACGCTCGATTGGATTATTGTTCTTGCCTCCATCTTGATTTGTTTCTTGCCGGCGCTGGCGTTCGGCAAACGCTCGGGGAAGAGCACGACGGAGTTTTTCGCATCGGGGAGGTCGGTGCCGTGGTGGCTGGCCGGTATTTCGATGGTGGCGACGACGTTTTCGAGCGATACGCCGAATCTGGTGACGAATTTCGTGCGGACTCAGGGAGTGGCGGGCAACTGGCAATGGTGGGCATTCACGCTGACTGGGGTGGCGACGGTGTTTTTCTACGCGAAGTTGTGGCGGAGAAGCGGGGTGCTGACGGATCTGGAGTTTTACGAATTGCGGTATTCGGGCAAGGCGGCGAGCGCGGTGCGCGGCTTCCGTGCGCTGTATCTGGGACTGTTTTTCAATTGCATCATCATGGCGTCGGTGAATCTTGCGGCCTGCAAGATCGCCAATGTGCTGTTCGGAATGACGCGGATGCAGACGCTGCTGGCGGTGGGTCTGCTGAACGTAGCTTTCGCCGCGCACACGGGGCTGTGGGGCGTGCTGGTGATCGACATGATCCAGTTCGTAATCAAGATGGCCGCGGTGTTTGCGGCAGCGTATTTCGCCTTGCAGCTTCCGCAGGTGGGCGGGTTGGACGGGCTGATCGGCAAGCTGTCGCAGCAAACGGGGCCGGGTGGATTCAGTTATCTCAACATGCTGCCCGATTTCACCAATAACTGGGACCTTGCGGTGGCGGTGTTCATCATGCCGATTGCGGTGCAGTGGTGGAGCGTGTGGTATCCGGGGGCGGAGCCGGGCGGCGGCAGCTATGTGGCGCAGCGGATGCTGGCATCGAAGTCGGAGCGGGATTCGTTGGGTGGCACGCTCTTCTTCAACTTGGCGCATTATGTGCTGCGGCCTTGGCCGTGGATTCTGACGGCGCTGGCGTCGTTGCTGGTGTATCCGGAATTGAAGGACATACAGACGGCGGTGCCGCATGTGGATCCATCGCTGATCGGGCATGACATCGCCTATCCGGCGATGCTGAAGTTTCTTCCTGTGGGATGGATGGGGTTGATGGTGGGGGGGCTGATTGCGGCGAATTCGTCGACGATTCTGACGCACCTGAACTGGGGCGCCTCGTACATGGTGCACGATTTCTACCGGCGCTTTGTGCGGCGCGATGCCGATGAGCATCACTATGTTCGGGCGGGGCAGTTTGCGACGATTATTCTCTTCGTGCTTTCGTCGTCGCTGGTGTTCGTGCTGGAGTCGGCGCAGGACAATTTCAACATCATGTTGCAGGTGGGGGCGGGAACGGGGCTGCTGTATTTGCTGCGCTGGTTCTGGTGGCGGGTGACGGCGTGGTGTGAAATTATCGCCATGGCGAGTTCGTTCGTCATCTCCGTCGGGTTCCTGTTTCTGCATAAAGCGGGGACGAATTTCGGTACGCACCGGGAGTTGCTGATCACGGTGTTGTTCACGACGGTCTGCTGGGTGGCGATGGCGTATCTGGGTCCGCAAACCGACCGTGGTGCGCTGATTGCGTTTTACAAGAAAGTGCGGCCGTTCGGCCCGGGCTGGCGGAGCGTACAGCGGGAGGCGGGAATCACGGACGCCGAGGCGGCGAATTTCGCGCGGGAGGACAATATCCCGCTGGCGCTGATCGGCTGGGTATCGGGCAGCGTGGTGGTGTGGTCGGGGTTGTTTACGGTGGGGAATTTCTTGTACGGGCGTATGGGGTACGCACTGGGGTTGTTGGCGGTGTTGGTGGTGAGCGGCGGGGTGTTGGTGGGCGTGATCCGGAGGTTGTGGCGTTAGCGGGCGTGCTGCGGTTTTTGCTGCTCAGGAGTGTTATCAGGCCTGGGGAACCAAGACCGAAGGACTTCGCGGAGCTTGAGAAAAGACGGATCGATGCATCTAGCCAGGGAGACCTGGCTGGCAACGGATGAGAATATGGAGCTCGATTTCTGTTTTCTGGCCAAGAATAACGCCGCATTGAGGGCCTTTTTGGGGTCGGCCGGTTTGGAGGCTCCGGGCGCGAGGAAGCCGGTGGAGTCTAACCAAGAGTAGAGGTCCGGGGACCGGCCGTTCCATCCGAGAGCTTCCACAACGTAGGGAGACCGCTGCCACAGCCAAGCCTCCAACTCGGGGTCGATCACAATTGCAGAACCCCGGTTCATCCATCCGGAAGAACTGAGCCGGCTTTCAATGTCGTCTTCCATCTCCTGACGGCTTCGGGTTTGCCCGGAGCCAACCCTGTCACACATGACGAGGGCGTGGGCGTACCGTTTCGAATGGGGGCGTAAGAACTCGGGGGAGTTGCGATAGACATTTGCATCGAAATTCGGCATCACGTAGGAGTCGCAGCGATCAGCGATGGCGGCCATGCCCAGAGCCTCCGGGCGGGCGAGAATCGCGTCGATGACGGCTTTCATGGACCGATCCGCGGCAATTACGATCAGATCTTTCGGTGTCATGGTCAAGCGCCAAGAATGCCCGATGCGAAAACAGTTCCCAAGGATACTTCTCCCTTCCATTCGCGGAGCGCGGGGTGCCTGTCGCCGCGAATGATTGCGGTTGCTCCGTCGGGGTTCTTGGAAAAACACAGCAATTGCTCGGGCTGGGCAACGCCTAACAGCACGGGGGAATGGCTGGCAACCAGAACCTGGCCATCGTAGACCGAAGAGAGGGACTGGAAGATAGTTTCAACGGCCGTGGGGTGGATGCCATTTTCAGGCTCCTCGACAAGGTAAATGTCAGAGCTGCTCGGCAAATAGGCGAGTATCGTCAGAGCGAGTAGTCGCAACGTTCCGTCGGAGACCAGCCACGAAGGGGCGCGAAGTCCGCCGGAATAGAGGACCACAAGATAGGCATGCCGGTCATCTTCTCTCACGACAACATCGACATCGCGGATGTCAGGGAGGGCGGTGCGGAGGTGATCCACCCAGCTACGAAAAGCCGCGGGTTGTTTGCTTTTCATCTCTCGAATCACCCAGGGGAGATTCGATCCGTCGGGGCGGAAGCCTCGTGTTTGACCCGGCGGACTGGCAAGGCGAAGCAATTGACTATTGAGAACGATCTTTTGGACCCCTCGTTCCAGCAAGTCCTTGAGCCACAGCGCAACTGGGAACTTATCTTCGTCGGCAGGCAGGTTTCCCAGAGTTGATTTTCCTGGGCCGAGGCGGTAGGAAGGCGCCCAGCCTTTGCCGGCCTCTTTGTAGACTTCCGAATAGTATTTGTCGTTTCCGCCCGGGGACTTGGACAAGATGGACTGCGTGTCGATCCTGCGGCGATCTATTGCCGAGGCAACCGCGACGGTATCGGGAAAGAGAGCGAACCGTTCCTCGGGATCTTCCGGTTCGGCGTGCTTGAAGTAGGCTTTCTCAACTTGAATAGAGGGCTCAGACGTGGCGGAGTCGACACTGATCGCTACTTCATAGCGAATCACGGAGTACTGTTTGCGAAGCCGGCTGCGAAGTGCCGCGGGAATCTGGGCTTCGAGCGCAATTTCTATTCGTCCTGGTTCCCGGTTCCAAAGCAGGTCGAGGGGATTCTGGCTTCTCTCGCGAAAAGCCGCCTGGAGTCCAGAGGAGGAGAGAGTGCCGAGGAAGGCGATCACATCGAGGAATGTGGTTTTCCCACTAGCGTTTGGTCCGACCAGCACCTGGATAGAAGACAACGGGCGGCGGACATGCCGGAGGCATCGGTAGCTGACCGCTTCCACGAGGCTGATCATTGTGCTGAGGGGCCGCGGTCAAGCAGCCCCTATCCTCATTGACTTATTCGGCGTCGGCCAGGGTGTCGGCGCTGGTGTCGTCGAGACCGCTGAAGGTGAGGCGGGTCTCTTCGTCGTAGCCGGGGATGGCATCGGCGAGAAGCGGCTCGGGCTCCTGCTCCACCACTTCCTCGATGTCTTCGCCGGCGATTTTTACTTTGCGGTAGTAGTCCATGCCGGTTCCGGCAGGGATGAGACGGCCCATGATGACGTTTTCCTTCAGGCCGCGGAGGTAGTCCACCTTGCCGTTGATGGCGGCTTCGGTGAGTACGCGGGTGGTTTCCTGGAAGGATGCGGCCGAGATGAAGCTGTCGGTGGAAAGCGAAGCTTTGGTGATACCGAGCAGTACGCTCTGGCCGTAGGCGGAATGGCCGCCGGCGGTGAGCACACGGTCGTTCTCTTCGCGGAAGCGGAAACGGTCGACCACTTCCTCGGGGAGGAACTCGGTGTCGCCGATGTCCTGAACCTTCACCCAACGCAACATCTGGCGGACGATGGTTTCCAGGTGCTTGTCGTTGATGTTGACGCCCTGGAGGCGGTAGACTTCCTGGATTTCATTGACCAGGTAGCGTTGCACGGCGCGCTCGCCCTGGATGGTGAGGATGTCGTGCGGGTTGAGAGGGCCGTCCATGAGCGGGTCACCGGCGCGGACACGCTCGCCTTCCTGCACGTTGACGTGAACGCCGCGCGGCACGGGGAATTCGTGCACGGTGCCTTCGTCGCCAATGATCTGGAGCTTGCGGGTACCCTTGGACACTTCGCCGAATTTGACGAGGCCGTTGATGGGGGCCATGTAGGCGGGGTCGCGCGGCTTGCGGGCCTCGAACAATTCGACCACGCGCGGCAGACCGCCCGTAATGTCCTTGGTCTTGGTGGTCGCGCGCGGGATTTTAGCCAGCACGTCTCCGGCGTGTACCTCTTCGCCGTCACGCACCATGAGGTGGGCGTGGGTGGGCATGAGGTAACGCTTCTCATCGTGCTTGCCGCCGTGGGTGGGACGAACCGACATCGAGGGGACGCGCTTTTCGTCGGGCGCATCCACCACAACCCACTGCGACATACCGGTGATTTCGTCCACCTGCTCCTGAAGGCTGACGCCGTCAATGAGGTCTTTGAAGTGGACTACGCCGCTGACTTCGGTGAGGATGGAGAAGGTGTAGGGATCCCATTCGAGCAGAAGCTGGTTGGCTTCGACGCGGGAGCCTTCTTCGACCAGCACACGGGCCCCGTAGACGACGGGGTAGCGTTCTTTTTCGCGGCCCTTGTCGTCGAGAATGGCGAGGATACCGTTGCGGTTCATCGCCACCAACTCGCCCTTGTTGTTGTGGACGGTGGTGACGCCGAGGTACTTCACGATACCGGTGCTCTTGGCATCTTGCGTCGATTGCTCGGAGGCTCGGGTGGCGGCGCCGCCGATGTGGAACGTACGCATGGTGAGCTGCGTTCCGGGTTCGCCGATAGACTGTGCGGCGATGACGCCGACGGCTTCGCCGCGTTCCACCATGCGGCCGGTGGCGAGGTTGCGTCCGTAGCAGAGCTGGCAGACGCCGCGTTTGGATTCGCAGGTGAGCACGGAGCGGATGCGGACGCGTTCGATACCGGTGTTCTGGATCTGGCTGGCGAGTTCCTCGGTGATCTCCTGGTTGGCCCGGACGAGGACCGAGCCTTCGTAATCGAGCACATCTTCGAGGGCGACGCGGCCGACGATGCGGTCGCGCAACGGCTCAATGATTTCGCCCGATTCGATGATCGGCTCGACGTAAATGCCTTCGGCCGTGGTGCAGTCGTACTCGCTGATGATGACATCCTGTGCGACGTCGACCAGGCGGCGGGTGAGGTAGCCGGAGTCGGCAGTCTTCAACGCCGTATCGGCCAATCCCTTGCGGGCGCCGTGGGTGGAGATGAAGTACTGCAACACGTTGAGGCCTTCGCGGAAGTTGGCGGTGATGGGCGTTTCGATGATTTCGCCGGAGGGCTTGGCCATCAATCCGCGCATACCGGAGAGCTGGCGGATCTGCTGTTTCGATCCGCGGGCGCCGGAGTCGGCCATGATGTAGATGGGGTTGAGATAACGGCCGGTGCGGTCGTCTTCTTCCATCGACTTGAACATCTTGTCGGAAACGCGGTCGGTAACTTTCGACCAGATTTCGATGATCTTGTTGTAGCGTTCGCCGTGCGTGATGGCGCCTTCCTGGTATTGGTTCTGAACCTCGATGACCTGGCGTTCCGCATCCTTGACCAGTGCCTTCTTGTCTTCGGGAACCACCATGTCGTCGATGCCGATGGAGATGCCGGCGCGCGTGGCGTAGAGGAAGCCAAGCTGCTTGACCTCATCGAGCATGTGGACGGTGATTTGCAGGCCGAAGCGGAGGTAGCAATACTGCACCATCTGGGAGAGACCCTTCTTCTTCAGCAAGCCGTTGATGAAGGGCATGTCGTCGGGCAGCACGTCGTTGAGGATCACACGGCCGACGGTGGTGTCCATGTACTGCTTCTCATAAACGATGGGTTCGCTGTGCAGCACGTCCTGGTTGTCGAAGGATTTCGACAGATCGATGACGCGGCCGGTGTAGCGCAACTTGATGGGCGTGAGGGTTTCCACTTCGCCCATTTCCAGCGCGATGAGCACGTCTTCGGGGGAAGCGAAGGTGCGGCCCTCGCCCTTGGTGCCGGGGCGGGCTTTGGTGAGGTAGTAAAGACCGAGCACCATGTCCTGGGTGGGGACGGCAATAGGGGAGCCATGGGCCGGCGAAAGGACGTTGTTGGCGGCGAGCATCAGGGTTGACGCTTCGATCTGCGCTTCGGGCGAGAGAGGGATATGCACGGCCATCTGGTCGCCGTCGAAGTCGGCGTTGAAGGCGGTACAGACGAGCGGGTGGATCTTGATGGCCTTGCCTTCGACCAGGACAGGCTCGAAGGCCTGAATGCCGAGGCGGTGCAGCGTGGGCGCGCGGTTGAGCAGGATGGGATGATCGCGGATGACTTCTTCGAGGATGTCCCAGACCACCGGGTCCTGCTGCTCGACGAGTTCCTTGGCCTGCTTGATGGTAGTGCAATGGCCGCGCTGTTCGAGCCGGTGATAGATGAAGGGCTTGAACAACTCGAGCGCCATCTTCTTGGGCAGGCCGCACTGATGGAGTTTGAGCTCAGGGCCGACGACGATAACGGAACGGCCGGAGTAATCGACGCGCTTGCCGAGCAGGTTCTGGCGGAAGCGGCCCTGTTTCCCCTTGAGGGTATCGGAGAGGGACTTGAGGGGCCGGTTATTGGCTCCGCGCAGGACGCGTCCACGGCGTCCGTTGTCGAAGAGGGCGTCCACGGCCTCCTGCAGCATGCGCTTTTCGTTGCGCACGATGACATCGGGGGCGTGGAGTTCGATGAGCTTTTTGAGGCGGTTGTTGCGGTTGATGACGCGGCGGTAGAGATCGTTGAGATCGGATGTGGCGAAGCGGCCGCCGTCGAGAGGCACGAGCGGGCGCAACTCCGGCGGGATGACGGGGATGACATCGAGGATCATCCATTCCGGCTTGTTGCCAGACTTGCGGAAGCTTTCGACGAC
>JAEUQG010000496.1 GCA_016789755.1 Bryobacterales bacterium | reverse complement strand
TCAACGTCCAGAATGCGCTGCCACTCCGCTTCGGTGATGTCGAAGAACGGAGTCGCCGAATTGATCCCCGCGGCGTTGACAAGGATATCGACTTCGCCGAACTGCGCCAGCGCCTGGTCTCGGGCCGCTTCGAGTTGCGCTTTGCTGGTGGCATCGCACTGGATGGCCGCGGACTGCCTCCCTAATTGCGTAATCGCTTCCGCACGCCCCCTGGCGTTTTCCAGGTTGTTGTCAACCACCGCGACGTTCGCGCCGGCTTTCGCCAGGCCCATCGACATCGCCCCGGCGAGGACACCGCCGCCGCCCACAACCACTGCCGTCAACCCATGCAGGGAGAATAGAGATTCACCGTTAGTGCCGGACATACCTCAAACAGCCAGCAATCGGAGCGCCACTGGACTGGGCTACCAGGCAATCCTGCGTCCCTCGGCCGCGGACCGCAGTACAGCGAGCGTTGCACGCAGTGTCTCCGCAGCTCCGCGGGCATCCAGCACCGGGTGCGCCTTTCCCCTCGCCACATCGATGAAATGCCGCAACTGCCGCGCCAAGGGATCTGCTTCTGTCTCTGGTTCGCGGCGTCGCTCATTCTGCAAGGGCGACCACCAATCCCCGCCCGCGCCGTGCTGCCAGAACTCCAACCGGGGCACGGAAAGCGCGCCGCGGGTCCCCGCCACGAAGTAGCAGGACTCCTCCGTGCGCGGATAGCCGCGATTCTCTCCCGAGGTTAATTCCCAACTCCACGGACCTGCCGCCGCATCGGACAGCGTCACCGTTCCAATGGCGCCGTTGGCAAAACCGAGCACCACGCCCGCGGTATCCTCGACATCGAATCCGCGCGCCGCATTCGAAGTCATAGCTTGCACGCTGCCGATTTCGCCGCACAGGTTTCGCAGGTCATCGATGGCGTGGATGAGGTTGATCAGCACAGGCCCCCCACCCGTCTGGCGCCGCCACTGGTTCCGGCCCTCGAAATAAGCGGCCGGTTTCAGCAGCCAGCACATCGCGTTCACTGCCGTTAGCGTGCCCAGTCTGCCCGAAGCGATGATCTCCCTGGCCCGCCCCAGGGTCAGGCTATGCCTCCGGTGATGCCCCACCAACACCGCCACGCCGTGTTCTTCCGAAGCCCGCGCCAGATCGAGCGCCTGCTCCACCGTATCGCACACAGGCTTTTCCATCAGCACCGCCACGCCCGCATGCAGGGCGATCATTCCCGCCTCATAGTGCGCCTGATTCGGTAACGCAATCACCACCCCATCGGGCTGTGTCTGTTCGATCATCTCCCCCAGATCGCCGCCGAAAGGAACTCCGAGTTGCGCCGCCTTCGCCGCGGCCTCAGGGGTCACATCGACAATCCCCGCCAACTGTGCGTCCGGCTCGCGCTGAATACGGTCGATATGCGCCTGCCCCATCAATCCTGCACCCGCCATCAGGAGTCTTACCGGTTTACTCGTCTCCATCGCCATGTCTGTCTATTCTCCACCACCACGAAACCCCGACAATAGAACAATGAAGCCCACTGTCGAAGCGCCTCTCCGCGTCCGCGGCCTGGAGTTCGGCGGCGCCAAGCCGCTCTTCTGCATTCCCATTGTTCCCGTCGATGCCGCGGATCTGGCCGCACAAGCGGAGATCGCCCACCGCCTCGGCCCCGACCTGGTGGAGTGGCGCGCCGATTTCTACCAGCACTCCACGCCCGAAGCGTTCCTCGATGCCGCGCGCGTGCTCCGTCAGTCGCTTCCAAGCGAGGCCATCGTCTTCACTCTACGCTGGAAAGCCGAAGGTGGCGTCCGCGAAATTCCCCAGCCCTTGCGGCAAAGCCTGATCGAAACCGTACTCCGCTCCGGCTGCGTGGACATCATCGATCTTGAACTCGCCAGCGAGCCTGCTTTTCTCGATCCGCTGCTGAGCCTTGCCAGGGACAACGGGGTCCGAGTCATTCTCGCCATGCACAACTTCACCCAAACCCCGCCCACCGAAGATTTGTTGGGCCGCGTCGCCGCCATGAATGCCCGCGGCGCCGACATCGCCAAACTTGCAGTGATGCCGCAAACCGCCGCCGATGTCATGCGATTGTTCCAGGTCATCGTCGAAGCACGCAGGCAGTTCCCCCACCTGCCGCTGGCCATCATGTCGATGGGCGCCCTCGGCAGCATCACCCGCGTCGCCGGCTTCCTCTACGGTTCCGACATGGCGTTCGCCGTGGGTAAGGAAGCCTCAGCGCCCGGCCAGATCCCGATCGAAGACGCCCGCCGCATGGCGGAGTTGCTGCTGCGGTATTCGTAGGCCTATCAGAAACTCAGCTTCATCGCGAACTGCACCACCCGCGCATCGCGCGTTCCCGTCACCACGGCGAAGCTGTTCGCCGCCGGATTCACCGCCGCGGCCGTTGTCGTCAGGCTGATGCCGACCGTCGTGAACGAAGGATGGTTGAACGCGTTGAACATTTCTGCCCGGAATTGTAGTGTGCGCCCGCGCTCGCCGAGCCCGAAGTTCTTGAACAGCGCCAGGTCCCACTTGTTCACCCCTGGATAGCGCAGGCTGTTGCGGCCCATGTCGCCGAATGTTCCGCTTGCCGGCCGGGCGAATGCTTCGCGGTTGAACCACTCTTCCACGGTGCGCGGACCCCGCGCGTCGGCAACCACATTGGGACGCTGGTTCTGCACCGCGCCGATTCCCGCCACATCCGTACTCATCACAACATCGAACGGCCGCCCCGTCCAGAAACGCAGAATCCCCGATGTCTGCCACCCGTTCAGGAACACTCCCGCGAAGTGATTCCTGGTGAAGCGTGGCAGCCAGTAGATGGTGTTGATCGTCAGGATGTGTTGCCGGTCGTGATCGGAGAGCGCGCGCTCGGAATCGGGATTGTAGGCATTCGGGGGAACATCGCCGCCGCCGCGGTCGCTCGATGCCGTGTCGATGCTCTTCGACCATGTGTAGGCCAGCCCCAGACTCATCTTGGTCGCCATGCGCCGGTTCGCGCTCACCTGCAGCGAATCGTACTTGCTCCATGCGGTGGTCTGCCGTTCTGTAATCGCCGCATAGCCGGGATATGGCCGCACCGCGTTCACGTGCACTCCGCGCGCCGCGGCCGCCCCTGCCTGTGGCGAATTGATATTGAACGGCCGCATCAGGTGGCGGCCTCGCGAGGCCACGTAGCTCACGCTCAGAATGGTCTGCTTCATCAACTCCTGTTGCACATTGAAGCTGAATTGGTGAATCGCCGGAGTCTTCATCGGATTGCCGAGCGCCGTCACCGCCACCACGTTGGCCGCCGCCTCCACACCTTCGCTCGGATTGCGCCATTGCGGATTGTTGATTACCACGGTCCGCGCGAACGGAGGATTGTCGAAGGCGCTGTTGATGAACGTACCGATCAGCGGTCGCGTGTAGTAGAGACCGTAGCCGCCGCGAATTGCGGTCTTCCCGTTGCCTCGCAAGTTGTAAGCAAAGCCAAAGCGCGGCCCTAGAAGATTGGTCAGGTTATCCGTCACACGCTTTCCGTACGGCGAGTTCTTCCCCGCCAGGATCATCCCGTTCAACGGATCGCCGCTTCCCGGCACCGGCCGTCCGCTGACCGGATCGATGCGTTGCGCTTTGCCAGGATCGAACGAAGAAGGCAGAAAATTCGACAACACGTTCTCCGTGTCGTAGGGATTCAGGTAATTCGACCAGCGTAGACCGAAGTTCAGCGTAAGCCTCTCCGTCGCCCGCATATCATCCTGGACGAAGGCTTCCGCCAATCCGAACCTTGCGCGCGAAACGACAAACCGCTCCGCCTCCGTGTAGGTAAACGGCAACCCGAGCAGCATGTTCGCAATCGGATTCCGCGTGAAGGCTGTCGTGAAGCTGAATGACCCATTGGTCAGCGGCGCGGTCGGGTTCTCACGGTTCCCTCCATACGAATAGATGCCGCCCATTTTCAGGACATTTCGTCCCATAGTCTTCGTGAAGTTGTTACTGAACTCTAAATTGAACAGTTGCTTCAGCCAGACTCGGGATACGCTGAGCGCGGCGAAGCCCGATCCGAGGTTGATCGTCGGGATGACGTTTCCGTCGTTCTCGGCAAAGATTTCCTTGATGTCGATACCCAGCCTGGTGCGATTCGCCTCATCGGCAATCGGCGTCTGCGTGATCTCGCGCCCGGAATAGGTAAAGCTGAACTCATTCAACGCCGACTGGCTGAAGAAGTTCGTCATGTTCACCGTAAGGTTCTTGCCTGGCCGCGTCGCCGAGGTGCGCGAGATGCCCGGAAAACGCGTCCCGATCGCCGTTACCGACGATCCGCCGTAGGGATTCGTGATATCCGCACTATCCTGTGCGAAGCGCCCGTAAAGCTTCCAGCCTTCGCTCAGGTTGTGATCGATGCGCACCAACTCCTCGCGCCAATTCTGCCGGCTCGCCGCCGCCGAAGTGAAGTTGATGGCTCCCGGTCCGCGGAAATTGGGCAGCGGATACAGATTCAGCAGCTTCACGGCGTTGTCGTCCATTAGGGATGCGGGCAAACGATTGCCCGGAATCGGGGCATTTCCATTCAACGGATCCACTATCGTCGTCGTGAAAATCCCTGCACGCTCGTTGGCGCTCGGAACCTGCGTATTCACAGCCTCGCCGCGCGTGCTCAGAATATTGAACTCCTGCGTCCAAAAGAAGAATGTCTTCGTCCTGCTGCGGTTGTAGCCCGCGAAACTCACCGGACCTCCCAGCGTGTAGCCGAAGTTGTTCAGCTTCAAAGGCAGCACTTGGTGCGAAAAGTAATCCCGCGCATCGAGCGCATCGTTGCGCAGGAAGTGATACAAAGATCCCCGGTAACGTTTCGTCCCTCCGCGCGTCACCACGTTCACCTGAGCGAAGCCGCCACGCCCGTATTCCGCCGTGAAGCTCGATGTCAGCACCTTCACTTCGGCGATCGTCTCCACGCTTGTGAAAGTGTTCAGCGAGCCGCTGCCGACAATCACATCCGAATTATTCCCGCCGTCGATATTGAAGTTCGCCGCTGAGTTCCGCGCCCCGTTCACATAGAGCAGCGGGTTCGTATTCGGATCGGCGCGATCGGGCATGTCGCTGGCCACGCCGGGCAGCAGTTCTAGCAGCGTCATGAACGAACGCCCGTTCAATTGCAGTTCCCGCACCTGCTCGCCGGAGATCAGCCCTCCTTGCGCCGACGTCTCCACCTCCACCTGCGCCGCACTGGCCGACACGGTCACTTCCTGCGCCAATTCTCCCACCTCCAGCACAAGATCGATCAGAAGCTTGTCGCTGATGTGCAGTTCGACCTCCGTGCGCCGTGCCCGTTTGAACCCCGCTTGCGAGGCCGTCAGTTCATACTCTCCGATCGGCAAGGCCTGAAACGAATAGTGCCCGCCGGCATCGCTGCGCACTCGGCGCGATGCTCCCGTGGCGGTGTGAGTGGCAGCTACTTCGGCCGAGGCAATCGCCGCACCCAGCGCGTCCGTCACCTGGCCGGAAATGCCTCCGGTAACCTCCTGGGCGAGCAGTGAGTATCCCGTTAAGAGCAACAATCCCGCGAGCCTCATAATTCTGTCAATGATATCCTGAAGATTATTCATTCGCCATTACTAAAGGAGCAACGTTCAATGTCCGAACCCTCGCGCCGTGAATTCGTCAAGTCGACCAGCGCAGCACTGGCTCCGGCCGTGCTTTCCGCGCAGAACGTGAACAGTGAGCTGCAACTCGCCTGGATCGGGACCGGCGGGCGCGGCTACTACCTCATGGAGCGGCTCTACAAGGGCAACGCCAAACCCTTCAAAGTGGTGGCCACCTGCGACACTTACGACGGGAACCTGGCCCGCGGCAAAGACCGCATTCAGACCATGGGCGGCAACACACCCAAAGCGACCAAGGACTTCCGCGAGATCCTCGCAGATAAGTCGGTGGACGCTGTCGTCATTGCCACTCCTGAGCACCTGCACTATCCGATGGCCATCGCTGCTTTGAAGGCGAATAAGCACATCTACCTTGAAAAGCCCCTTGCCCACACCATCGAGGAAGGCGCGGAGATCGTAAAACTGGCCGAAAAGGTCGGCCGTGTCGTTCAGGTGGGCACGCAGAACCGCAGCAACACCCTCTATCCGAAGGCGAAGGAGATGATCGCCAAGGGCATGATCGGCGATGTCCACTACGTGCGCGCCTTCTGGTACCGCAACTCCCTGCCGGATAATCCGGCTTGGCGCTACACGATCCCCGCCGATGCCAACGAACAGAACACCGACTGGCAGAAGTTCCTTGGCGGCGCGCCCAAACGTCCGTTCCACAAAGGCCGTTACTACCAGTGGCGGCTCTATTGGGACTATTCCGGCGGCATCTCTACCGATCTGCTGGTCCACCAGACCGATATCACCAACTTCGTGTGCGGTAAGGCGACGCCAACCTCGTGCATGGCGTCCGGCGGCGTCTACCGCTGGACCGATGCCGCCGATGATCGCGAGGTGCCCGACACCTTCAGCGCTCTCTACGAATATCCCGACAAGTTCCACATCAACTATTCCTGCTACTTCGGCAATGTGAAGTACGGCTACGGCGAGCAGTTCATGGGCAACGAAGGGACCGTCGAAGTGCTGAACCGCCAGATTCTGACCTTCACTCCGGAGACGTTCAACGGCAAGCCCCCTGCTCATGTCGCCGCCCGTAAGGAAGAGCGGATCGAACTGCCGGGCAACGACAATCTCGCCGTCGAATCGCACATCAAGAACTGGCTGGGCGCTATCCGCGGGCAGGAGAAACTGATTGCCCCCGTGCAGGTGGGCCAGCAGGCGGCCATCTCGGGCCATCTCGCCACTCTGTCCTTCCGCAACAACAAGAAAGTGTTGTGGGACGACAAGACGCAGAAGTATCGCTTCGCCTAAGCTCCCTGATCCTCTCCGGCGCGGCTCGCGGCCTTGCGGGCCGCGGCTTCCACTACACGCAAAGTCTGCTGGGCCGCCGTACGCCAACTGAAATCCGCGGCCCGTAGCGGCCCGGCAGCACGTAACTGTGCGCGCAGGTCACCGTCCGTAACAATGCGTTCCAGCGAGGCCGCAATCTGCTCCTCGTCGAGCGGATCGAATTGCAGCGCAGCGCTTCCCGCGATCCCTTTCATCGGTTCAATGCAACTCACCGCGCAGGGGATCCCTGAGGCCAGCGCCTCCAGGACAGGCATGCCGAAGCCTTCAAACAGCGATGGATACACGAACGCCCACGCCTTGCAGTACAGGTCGAGCAGTTCCTCTCTCGGGATCCAGCCGGTGATGTGAACATGGGCGCCCATGCCGCATTCGATGATCGTCCGCTCGATCTGGCTCGTCTGGAAACCATGCATGCCGGCGATTATCAGCCGGAACAGCGGATGACGCTCGTGAAACCGCCGGAAGGCGCGCACCAGGCGGTCCAGATTCTTGTGCGGATGCAGCGTCGATACACACAACACGTAATGACGTAATTCCTGGTCGGTTCGTGCCCGGCCGACATCGAAAAAAGCCTCCTCAACTCCGTGCGGAACTACCCGGATCTTCCCGTCGTCGACGGGATAGAACCGCAGCAGATCGAGCCGTGTGGATTCTGAAACCGCAATGAGGCGTGTGGAGCGCCGCGCCGACCAATACAAAAAGAACCGCCAGAAGGGAAGATCGAACCAGCGGAAGTATTCGGGGTGGCGTTTGTGCTGCAGATCGTGGAAAACTGTAACGTTCGGGCAGGAACCGAATAGCGGGGCGGTGAACCCTGGATTGAACAGCACATCCAACCCCAGACCATGCGCTTTACCCGGCAGCGCCAACTGTTCCCAACTGAGGCGCGCCGGACGCACCGACGCTCGCACATTCTGGGGCACGTGGTGAAAGTTGGGTTGTAGGGGGACGAGTTCCGGATCCGTCTCGCGGTTGGTAAACACGAAAAACTGGTTCTTCGTGTCCACCGGCGCCATCGCCCGAAGAAGACTCCGGAGATAGATTTCAGTCCCACCGACGCCCCCGGGAATCAAGTAAAGGGCGTTGATTCCAATCCGCAAAGGGCGGGCCATCTATCGCGACGCACCCCTGCGTTGCGCCAGTTCCTGCAACGCTTGGCGGGCGGCCTCGCTGTTGGGGCGCACAGTGAGTGCTTTGCGGTATTCTGCCTCGGCGCGGTCTAGTTCGTTCATCAGCAAGAACACCTTACCACGATACACATAGGTCATGTCGTAGCCGGCATCCAGTTGTTCGGCGGTTTTCAACTCTTCCAGCGCGGCGCCTGGCTTGTTCTGCCGCGCCAGCGCCATGCCGATCAACGCATGGACGTGAGCTTTGTTTTCCGCGCGCTCCTCCCCGTACAAAGAAGCAGCCTGCCGGAACTTCGCTTCCGCTTTCGCCGGATCGTTCAGGCAATCGTGAGCGAGACCCCAATCGAGATAGAGGCTGTAGTCTTTCTTCGTGCTCGCCTTCTCAGCCAGCGCGAATTTCTCCAGCGCCGGCTGGCATTCACCGCGCGAGTAGTACACCATCGCCAATTGGAATTGCGCCCGCGCATTGTTTCCACCCTTCGCCGCGGTGTCCGTCCAGAGCTTCAGCGGATCGCTCCATACTTCGCTCCGCTGGTAAGTTCCCATCGCCAGCATCGCGACGATGAGGCCCATCGCGGACAACGGCACGGCGCGGGAAATATCCCACCGCCTCAGCAGATCGCACATGGCCAGCAACAGTCCCAGGAACGGAAGATAGAGCCGGCGTTCCGCCACCGGGTCCTTGATCGGCACGATGGAGGAAGTCGGCGCCAGCAGCAGGAAGAACACGAGCGCTCCAAATAAGGCCAGCGGGAACTGCTTGCGATAGTATACGGCGGCCGCCAGAACGGCCAGCAGACCGGTCAATCCGAACAGCGCCCCGTGTTCGAGCGGCGTGTGCGAGATCGGAACAACGTAGTCGGCATTGAGTCCCGTCGGCAGGACGGCAAGTCTCAGGTAGATCCAAATCGCCCGCCATTGCGTGAACAGGTACTCATACCAGGGGAACACCCGGAAACCGGCGGTGCTTGCCTGGGACAAAACTCTCACCACCAAGGCCACCCCCGCCGCGCCGACGGCGACCATCGGACCGTACAGGCGCCAGTTGCGCCGCACTCCATCCACCGCTCCGGTCCGGGAGAAATAGACGTCCGTCAGAACGAATAGCGCGGGCAACACCGCAGTGTGCTCCTTGCTCAGAAAGGCTGCGCCGAACATGGCCAGAATGCCGGCTGCGGCAAGCCATCCCACGCCCTCCTCGCGGCGGTGCAGGAACAGGACATACGCCGCAAGAAACCATAAAAGACTGAACGATTCGCTACGTCCAGCGATGTAGGCCACCGCCTCCGTATGCACCGGATGAACCAGAAAGACCGCAGCCGCGAAGGCCGCCAGAATACGGCCGCGCTGCGCTGCTTCGCCCGACATGCTGAGCAGCTTTTGGATCGCCAGGAACATCAGAACGCTGTTGGCGAAGTGCAGCAGTATGTTCCACAGATGATAGCTGAAGGTATCGTCCTGACCGGAAAAATAGAGATTGAGCCAATAGCTGAAGTGGAGCAGCGGGCGCACCGTGGGATTCAAAGACCACAGCCCGCGGTCAAGAAATCCGGGGTCGCGGAAAGCGAGGTACTCATCGTCGAAAACGAACGGGCCTCGAATGGCCGGCCAGTAGATCTCAATGGCCACGGTCAACAGCAAGGCAAGCCCTGCAAGCCACACCCAGACTGGAAGGCCCTTCCCAGACTCTATGGCC
This sequence comes from Bryobacterales bacterium, assembly GCA_016789755.1. Classification (GTDB taxonomy): domain Bacteria; phylum Acidobacteriota; class Terriglobia; order Bryobacterales; family Bryobacteraceae; genus CADEFT01. Next base: position 25,416 of record JAEUQG010000496.1, on the reverse strand, counting down.
GCCGGCGGCTGTTCCGCCTTCCTATGCTTGGGTGCTTTCATTCTGCGAGCGCAAGTGAAATTCCAGAATCGCCACGCGCTGCGTCAGCGCAATGTTGGCATCCTTCAAATTCGAGACAACGACGGAGAACCGGTAAAACACAAACAGGAACACAGCGAAAACTGTCAGCAGCAGGGCGAGCGGTACATCATGGATACCAATAGTCGTTGACAGCCAGCCGAGCGCCCCTTGCCAGCGGGATAGGATCAGCAACACGATGGCGGCGCCCAGCCAACTCACAGAGTACTCGACGCGGATATGAGCCCGGCGCACGCTACTCAACACCAGCAGGATGAGGCCAAGACTGAACACCGTCAGCACGTTCGATAGCCGGTCCACGATTCCTCCTTTCAGCGGCGCCAGCGGTGGCGCTCAAACTTCAAGATATTCACAAACACGCCCAACAGGACATGAATAATGTAATAAAGCGACCGCAGGGGAGTGATGGTGCTGCGCCCGCTGCGCCGCTTTCTCATCCGGCATGGGACTTCCACAAAGCGGAACGCGCGGCGCTGCAGCACGACGAGCGCCTCTATTTCAGGATACTCCAGTGGGAAACTCTTGCTGAACAGGGCCAATGCTTCCCGGTTCACTCCCACGTATCCCGAGGTTGGGTCTTTCACCGGACGCCCGAGAATCGGCCTCAAAATGGCGCGGAAGAACTTGATCCCCAGTGACCGGACTCCACTCGCCTGAAAGCCTTCCCCATCGGCGAAGCGCGAGCCGATTACCATCTGGCAGCCTGACTCGCGCAGCGCCTGATACAACTGCGGGATGTCGTGCGGGTCATGCTGCCCATCCCCATCCAGCCGGATGACGTACTCAAAGCCCAACTCGAAGGCCAACCGGTAGCCCGCCTGGACGCAACCGCCGAGCCCCAGGTGGGAAGGCATCGGCAACACGCGGGCGCCCGCCGCCCGCGCCACGGCGGCCGTGGCATCGGCTGAGCAATCGTCCAGCACCAGCACCGGCACATCTCCCATGACCTCTCCGATTTCCCGTACAACATGGCCCACATTGCCTTCTTCGTTGTATGCCGGAACAATAATCAGCAACGGCCCGTAACTGGTCATAAAGCCGCTACCTGCCTGGGCGAAATGACGAAGCGCTGGCAGAGTTGCTCGAATTCAGCCGCGCTAATCCGGGCCGATTGCATGGTCTGCGCCCGCTTGCGGTCGAGCATCGGGCGCTGGCCCCAGTATTCTGCCCAGGCCCGAACCAGCAGCTTCACAGCGGCGAAAAAGCTGTTGCCCTCGCGCAGGAAATCGCCCGCGCTCGATGGGCGGCCCAGGTACCGCGCGTGCCAGAAGTAGCGCGCCAAAGCGGCAAGCCAGGCGCGGCGACGCATGCCGGCCGGGAAATTCTTCCGCATCACATACAGCCGGTTGCGTTCCACGTAGTAGGCCTTCATCGAAGAAACCCGCCCCGCGGTGCGCGAGTAGTGGTGAAATACGCGCGCCGCCGGTACGTAGAGGCATTTCCAGCCCGCCCACCGGGCGCGTAGCCCGAGGTCCGTATCCTCACAGTACAAGAAAAAGTCCTCGTCGAAACCGCCGTTCTCCGTGAACAATTCGCGGCGGTAGAGCGCCGCCGATCCGCTGGGGAAAAACACCTCTCCGCCTTCGGCGAACTCCTCCGGCTTGCGGCGATGGCCGCGCTGCCTGCTGCTGCCGTCAGGGCAAAGCAGCATCCCCGCCGAATCGATGACACCCTCCCCCGCCAGAATCACCTGGCTGGCGCACATGCCGACCCTGGAGTCCGATTCCATGCCGCGCACCAGCGAATCCAGCCAATGCTTGGAAACGACGGCGTCGTCGTTGAGCGCCGCGATGTACGGAGCGCCGGATTCGGCAGCGGCTTGATTCACGCCCCCCCCATAGCCGCGATTCGCCGTGTTCTCGATCACCCTGACCTGCTTCGGTACGCCATGCCGCCTCACCAGCCCCGTCCCACTGTTGTCCACAACCACGATTTCAAAGTCCGGACGCGACTGTACCAGCAGGCTGCCGATGCACTCGGCCAGTGGCGTTCCTGCGTGTAGAGTTGGGATCACTACGGTCGCGCAAAGGGAAGACAAACCCCTTATTTTACGCCATTGCCCGTACCCGGAGTTAGAATTACGAACATGGTGCATACGCTGACTCTCTTTTTCGCACTCACCCTCAGTGCCGAGGTGAAGGAGTTCCCGGGCGGCAAGGTGTTGCCGCATGAGCAATTCATCCGCACGGTGCCGGAGTCGGTCTCTCCTGTGGAGAAGCTCTTCATTAAGTCGAAAGATGGGCTGTACGTGGCGGCCGCCTTGCGCAAGCCCAAAGGGAACGGACCGTTTCCCGTGCTGATTCACTTCCACGGCGCTCCCGGCGGGCGCGGCATGGACCAATTGGTGGGATGGGCGCGCGGCGATCATGGCAGCCCGGTCTTCGAACGCTTTCTGAAGGAAGGTTACGTCACCGTGGTTTCGGATTACCGCGGAGGACAGAACTTCAGTCGCCTTGCCGATGGAGAAGACCCGGCTCGCGTCACCTACGCCGACGATGCGCAGGCCGTCGTTCAGTACGTGAAGTCGCTGCCCTACGTCGACGCGGGCAGGATCCACGTCTACGGCGTCAGTCTCGGCGGCGATGTCGTGATGCATCTTCTGAAACGGGAGAAGGTGCGCGCGGCGGTGTTGGGGGCGGGAGCGCCAATCAGCTTTCTGGGCGCGCGTCCGAGCCCCGATGCCCCCAAAGACAAGCGCTGGCAAGGCGCCTCGCACGATGAGCAACGGGCCGCTGCGAATATCGCTCCCATCGAGACACCGCTGCTCATACTGGTCGGAACGGCGGATAGCCTGCTGGCCGTAGACCGCATGCTGCACGACGCAATGGAGAAGGCCGGCAAGAAGGTGAGGATGGAGATTTACGCTAACGGATACCACGATTTCGTCATCGGACCGCAGGGGCACGCCGGGCGCAGTGAGCCGCTGTTAGATGCGACCCTGGCAGCTCTCGAAAGCACGTTGAGGTTTCTGGCCAATCCGCGCTAATCGCAGGCTCGAATCTGGCCGCTCCGTTGTGCGACCCTCGATAAGAATGAAGATTCGAAACATCCTTGCCTTCGGCCTCCGCGGCAAGACGCCCGAAGGCGGCTGGTCGAATGAAATCCAGCCTGAAGATTGCGTCCACACCCTGATCGCCGTACAGACCGACGGTGGACCGACCGGATGGGGCAGCGTGTTCACCAGCGAAGATCTGGTGAAAGCCTCGCTCCAGGTGCTTCGCCCGCTCTACGCCGGCGAAGAAGCGCTCGAACCGCAGCGCGTTGCCGAAAAACTTCATCAAAACACCTTTTGGCAAGGGCGCGGCGGTAGCATTACCCACACCATCAGCGGAATTGACATCGCGCTGTGGGACATTCTCGGAAAAGTGACCGGGCAGCCCGTGGGCCGCCTGCTAGGCGGGCGGTACCGGCAGCGTGTCCGCCCCTACGCCTCATTGCTCATGCGCGAACCGGAGCGGATGGCCGAGGAACTTCTGCCCGTCAAAGCCCAGGGCTTCCGTGCGTTCAAGATCGGCTGGGGCCCGTTCGGGCGCCGCGACAGGCAAACCGACGAAGCCATCGTGCGCGCCGCGCGCCAAGCCGTCGGCGGCGATTCGCTCCTCATGGTGGATGCCGGTGGCAGCGACGCCTATTGGCCGAACGGCTACCAATGGGCCATCCGCACCGCGGGAATGCTCGCCGATTACGACGTACACTGGTTTGAAGAAGCCCTGCGGCCCGACGCGCTCGAAGACTTCGTCGCCTTGCGGCGTGCCTCCAAGGTCCACATCGCCGGCGGCGAAGTGCTGACGAGGCGTCAAGCCTTCCAACCCTGGATCGAACGCGGCGCCTTCGACATCGTGCAACCGGATGTGACCAAGGTCGGGGGCATCAGCGAGGAGCGGCGCATTGCGCAGATGGCGTGGGATCATGGCGTCCGCTTCATACCCCATGGCTGGAATACTGCCGTGGGATTGGCCGCGGATCTGCACCTGGCCTCGGCCTTCCCCGACACTAACCTTGTCGAGTACCTCACTGGATCGCCGTTCATTGACGAACTCGCCGCAGGCGGCTGGCGTCTCGACGAGGAGGGGATGCTGCCCATTCCCGAAACACCCGGACTCGGCCTCACCATCGACCTCGATGCATTGGACCGCTATTCCAACGTTCCCGCCGCCACAATGCGAGAATTGAGGAATCCATGAGTCACCCCAGCCGTCATCCCGCGTATCGAGACGCTGAGTTTCTCGAATCCCCAGCCGCGCGCTCGGTGCGGATTCTATCCGAGTACCTCGCTCCGCTGGACAAGTTCCGCAAGGAGATGATCCGCGACACCGTCGTTTTTTTCGGATCGGCGCGCATCCCCGCCGAGGGCGATCATCCGCTGGTACGGTATTACCATGAAGCCCGCGAAACTGCCCGCAAGATCACCGAATGGAGCGACAGCCTGCAGAAACCGTTGCGTTTCGTAGTCACCAGCGGCGGCGGACCCGGCATCATGGAAGCCGCCAACCGCGGAGCGCACGATGCGCGCGGCAAATCCATCGGGCTGAACATCGGACTGCCCTTTGAGCAGATGCCTAACCCCTACATCTCGCCCGAACTGAGCTTCGAGTTCCACTACTTCTTCATGCGCAAGTTCTGGTTCGCCTATCTGGCGAAGGCGCTCATCGTGTTCCCCGGTGGCTTCGGCACACTCGATGAACTTTCCGAACTGCTCACCCTGGCGCAAACCCGCAAGCTGGAAAAGAAGATCGTCATCGTGCTCTACGGCTCCAGTTTCTGGAAAGAGGTATTGAACTTCGACGCTCTGGTCAAGTACGGGATGATCAGCGAAGAGGACATGCAACTGTTCCACTTCGCCGACAACCCTGACGATGCGGTACGGATCCTTGTGGATGGATTGACCGAACATTACCTGCAGCCGAAGGAGCCTCTGCCGGCCTTCGAGCAGATGATTCCCGCCATCGCGAAATCGCGCGTATAATCGGAGCGACTCTATACCGTGCCGGCCACTGTTCCCAGCGAAGTCACGTGGCAGACCGTGTGGAAGGAGTTGAACCGGCTGGACAAGATCCTGCTGGCCCTCTTCCTTCTCGCGGTAGTCTGCGTGTTTCTCCCTTTGGGGCTCGGCGCCGCCGTTGCCCAGGTGGCCGCATTCTTTCTCGGCGCCTGGCTTGGGCTGCGCGTGATCCGGCGGTTCCTGCGCATGATTCTGTGGCGTGTTCGCAACCGCTTGCTGGTGGCCTATGGCTTCATCGCCCTGGTCCCCATCGCCCTGCTGGCGTCGCTGAGCATGGTGCTTCTGTACGGACTCGTGGGACAAACCGCCATCTTTATGGTGCAGAGCGAACTGGAGCGGCACACCGCGCTGCTGGTGGCATCGGCGCAACACATCGCCGAAGAAGAGGCGGCGCGGCGCATCCCCGCAGCCGAGCATATCTATCCTGTTCTGGTCTCGCGCGTGCCAGGACTGGAGCTGCTGGTGGAAGGGGACAAACCACACCGCATCCCCGCCGGCGCGGCCATTGAAGCGCCTTCTCCGGAATGGGGCGATGCCGGCGGACTGGCATTTAAGCAGGGCCAGCTCTACGCATGGGCGCACATCGTCCGCCCTGGCGCGCGAGTGACCATGCTCGCTCCGCTCACCGACAGCTTTCTCGCCGGGCTGGCCCCCAACATCGGCGAGATCACATTCCTTCGCGTCGACGACGACCTGACACGCAATCGAGGGCGCATGCGGCTGCGGCGTTCGGTGAACGGCGAGGAGGAGTTGGATGCGCCTCGCAACCGCGTCCCTCCCAAGGAGCGGCGCTACGATATCGAAGTGCGCTGGCCTACCGCCGTGCCCGCCTACTTGTGGGACTCCCCAGGGCGCGTCGAGTTCGAACTACTGAGCATCCGCACACGCCCGTCCGCCGTCTTACGGACCCTGTTCGCGCAGAAGGTAGACACCTACAACGATGTCATCCCCGCGCTTCTACTCGCCCTCACCATCGCCATTTTCATCGCCGAAGCCACCTCGCTCATCATTGGGGTCTCCATCACCCGTACCATCACCGGCACCGTGCACGACATCTATGAGGGGACCGAACGCATCCAGGAGGGAGTGTTCTCGCACCGCATCAAGATCAAGGGCAACGACCAACTCGCCGAACTCGGCACATCGTTCAACGACATGACAGCCAACATTGAGCGGCTGCTGGTGGTGGCCAAGGAAAGCGAGCGTCTGCAGGCCGAACTGGAGATCGCCCGCGAAGTGCAGAATCAGCTTTACCCGCGCACCGTCCCCCTGATGAAGACGCTGCATCTCAACGCCTTCTGCAACCCTGCGCGGATGGTCTCGGGAGACTACTACGATTACCAGCGCCTGGATGAAGGCCGCGTCACCATCGCCATCGGCGATGTGGCGGGTAAGGGAATCAGCGCCGCCCTGTTGATGGCTACCGTGCAATCGGCCTTGCGCACACAGGTGCGTCACTGCCTGGATGCGCGCAAGGAGGCGGGTCTGGAAATCGCCACATCGAAACTTGTCAGCGACCTCAACCGGCACCTGCACGCCAATACCACTCCGGAAAAATACGCCACCTTCTGCTTCGGCGTCTACGAAGATGCTTCGCATACGCTCACCTATACCAACGCGGGCCACCTGCCGCCCATTCTCATGCGCCGCGGCGAAACGCAGTTTCTCGAAGTGAACGGCACGGTAGTCGGAGCCTTCCCCTTCTCCCGTTATGAGGAGAGCCGCGTCACCCTGGAGCCCGGCGACCTGCTGCTGTTCTACACCGACGGCATCACCGAAGCCGAGAACGCCTATGGCGAGCAGTTCGGAGAGGAGCGGCTTTGCCAGTTGCTGCGCAAACGCAATGGCAGTACGTCGAGCGAGATTCTGGCCTCTATCGTGGAACATGTGAAAGAATGGACCGGCTCCGGCGAGTTGCAGGACGACATGACACTCTTGCTCGCCATCCGCACCTAGGAAACGCATGCTGCAGCGCATTCGCCTTATCGCGATCTCCATCACCGCGGTATTCGCGGCGGGCACGCTCGGCTTTCATTACCTGGAAGGCTATCCGTGGTTCGACGCCTTTTACATGACCCTGACGACGATGACTACCGTCGGCTACGGAGAGATTCACCCGCTTTCGCAAAAGGGCCGGGTATTTAACAGCTTCCTCATCTTCTTCGGCGTGGGTATTATGCTGCAGACGGTGACGGTGATCGCCCAGGTAGTGCTGGAGCGCGAGTTCGGAGAATTACTGGGACGTAGAAAGTCCAAACGTATGATCGAACAGTTGAAAGACCATTTCATCATCTGCGGCTTCGGACGCGTGGGCCGTGGCGCGGCGCAGGAAATGCATCGCACCGGGGTGCCGTTCGTCGTCGTCGACAACGACGAGCATCGCGTCGAACGCGCCATGAAATCCGGAATGCTGGCCGTGCTGGCCGACGCCACGCGCGATGAGACGCTGCGCGAGCTTCACATTCAGCGCGCCAAAGGACTGGTGTCGGCCCTCGCCTCCGATGCCGATAACATGTTCCTCATTCTGTCGGCAAAGACACTGAACCCCAAGCTGGTCATTTCCGCGCGGGCGAACGAAGAGGAATCGGAGGCCAAACTGCGCCGCGCAGGCGCCGACATGGTCTTCGCGCCCTACTACCTCACCGGACACCGCCTTGCCTCCTCCATCCTGAAGCCTCACGTGCAGGAGTTCATGGACATTTTCACCAAGAGCGTCGGCTTGGGCGCCGCCATGGAACAGGTTCGCGTGGATCACGGCTGTGAAATGGCAGAGAAGTCCCTGCGCGACCTGCAACTGCGCCGCGAGATCGGTGTCATTGTACTGGGCATCCGTCGCTCCAATGGCGCAATGGAGTTCAACCCTACGGCCGACGCCGTCATCCACGCCGGCGATTATCTGATTGTGATGGGCGAACCTCACGCTCTGCGGCGTCTGGAGAGCTTGCTGATTGGAGCCGGCACATGAAAGTCCTTACCGCCGCCCAAATGCGTTCGGTCGACGGCATGACCATCGAGCGCGGAATTCCAGGGCTCATTCTGATGGAGAACGCCGCGCATCGCGTGGTGGAATACATGGCGTCCCGATTCGCCCCCCTCCGCGAACAGCGCATCGTCGTGTTCTGCGGAAAGGGCAACAACGGAGGGGATGGGTTGGCCATCGCCCGGCAGTTACACACTCGCTTCGGCCCACGGGCGCTGGATGTGTTGTTGACTTCCGAACCTGCGGAACTGCAAGGCGACGCCGCTGCCAATCTTCGTATGCTGATCGCCTGCGGCGTGGAGCCACAGCGGGAGATTACCGCTGCCATGCAGCGGGCGACTCTCGTGGTCGATGCAATTCTCGGCACCGGCGTGCGTGGGCCGGCCGAAGGCCGCGCGGCTCAATGGATTGCGGCTATCAACGCAGGTTTTCCCGACGCTCGCGTCGTGGCCGTCGACCTGCCTTCAGGCATGGTGAGCGACTCCGGAGATCAGCCGGGAGAAGTGGCCCGCGCCGATGCCTCAGTAACCTTTACTGCTCCGAAGATGTGTCATGCCCTGCCGCCCAATTGCGACCGCTGCGGCGATTTGATTGTGGCAGCCATTGGCAGCCCGGCTTCCCTGTTTGAGGATGACCCGGCCATTTACTGCTCCCTGATGGAGCGCCACTGGTTCACGCCCTTCTTTCGCCCTCGTCCGCGCACGGCGCACAAAGGCGACTTCGGACATGTCCTGGTGGTTGCCGGATCGCGCGGAAAGACAGGCGCTGCCGCCATGACAGGGATAGCAGCACTACGGTCGGGAGCCGGTCTGGTAACCGTCGCCTCGGCCGCATCGGCCGTCGCCAGCATCTCCGCCTACGCCCCCGAACTGATGACTGAGCCGCTCCCCGAAAACGAGATCGGCTCCGTTGCCGCGCGAGCCTACCCCATGGTAGAGACACTGGCGGCCGCTAAGACGATGGTCGCCATCGGGCCGGGATTGGGCCTTGCCGCCGACACGACCGCCCTTGCCCAGAATGTCTACTCGAACCTGGATCTGCCCGCGGTGTTCGATGCCGATGCCATCACCGCTGTAGCGAACACGCGTGTGCGCCCGGAAGGGCCGCGCATCCTCACCCCGCATCCCGGCGAGATGGCCCGCTTCTGCGCCTGTTCCACCGCCGAGATTCAAGCCAATCGCATCGGCTATGCGCGTTCGGCGGCCCTCGATCGCGAAGTGACCATCGTGCTCAAAGGGCAGCGCACCATCGTTGCGTTTCCCGACGGACGCGTCTGGATCAATCCCACCGGCAGTCCGGCAATGGCCACCGCCGGGTCGGGAGACATTCTCACCGGCTTGATCGCCGGCCTCATGGGGCAATTCCAGGATGAGGCGGATTATGCGATTGGCGCAGCAGTCTGGCTCCACGGACGCGCCGGCGAATTGGGCGCCGCCGCCTTGGGAGAGAAGTCTCTGGTGGCGACGGATCTGCTCCGTTACCTGCCGCAGGCAATGTCGGAACTATCATGACCGAACTGTTTCATCCCACTTCGGAAGAGGCGATGGTTGCCCTCGGCGAATCCCTCGCCGCGCGCTTTCGCGCCCCTTGCCTCGTCTTTCTGACGGGCAATCTCGGCGCCGGCAAGACAACTCTCTCGAAAGGCATTGCCAAGGGGCTCCAGGCAGCACAGCCCGAAGAAGTCTCCAGCCCCACTTTTACGCTGATCCATGAATACGGAGACCCCGCCCGGCTCTATCACATCGACCTCTACCGCTTGGACGAGCCACGGCAGGTGGCCACGCTCGGCCTGGACGAGATTCTCGATCGTCAGGCCGTTGTGCTCATCGAGTGGCCCGAAAAATTCGCCGCCTTCCTGCCAAGCCCCGATGTCTGGATACGGATCTCGGCCACAGCGGACGGGCGAAGCGTAGCTGTCGAGTTCCGCGTGTAGACGAGTGTTGCTTCCGGCAGGCTTGCTGTCGCCGCCGAAAAGATGCATCATAGCCCCATCTGTCCGTTCGAAAAAGGAGCCAGGATGCAAGACAACGACCGCCGTACGTTTCTGAAAACCGCCGCGCTGGGGGCTGCCACAATGGCTGCTCCGGCGGCCATGAAGAAGGAAACCTCCGAGACGCTGGTTGCCGGTCTCTACAAGACGCTTACTCCAGAGCAGAAAAAGGTTATCTGCCTGCCCTTCGATCACGAGTTGCGTTCTAAGGTAGATGCGAACTGGTTCATCACTCCAGCCCGCATCGGTCACTTCTTTAATCCCAATCAACAGGCGATGGTCGAGGAGATCTTCCGCAATCTCTACCACCCAGATTTCGCCGGCCGCGTCATGCAGCAACTGAAGGACGATGCCAAGGGGCTTGGGAATTATTCGGTGGCGCTCTTCGGCCTGCCGGGGTCGGGAAAGTTCGAGTTCGTCCTCACCGGACGGCATTGCACGGTACGCTGCGATGGCGATTCCGTCGAAGGCGCCGCCTTTGGCGGCCCGATCTTCTACGGCCACCAAGCCGGACCCGATGCCACCGAAAAGCCCGATCATCCCGGAAACGTGTATTGGTATCAGGCCAAGCGCGCCAACGAAGTTTTCCAGGCGCTCGATGGCAAGCAACGCAGGATGGCGCTGCTCGGCGACCCCCGCAAGGAGGCCAAGACGGCAACCGTGGCGCTGCGTCAGAAGGCGGAACTCGAAGGGATGCCCGTCTCGGAAATGACCAAAGACCAGCGCAAGCTGGTGGAGCAGGTCCTGGCCGATCTGCTGCTTCCCTTCCGCAAGAAGGACGTAGACGAGGCGATGAAGCTGATTAAGGCGGCAGGCGGAGTCGAGGCGATGTCCATGTCTTTCTATCAAAACTTGGATTTAGGTGTAGACAAGGTCTGGGATGTGTGGCAACTGGAGAGCCCGAAGATGGTGTGGTATTTCCGCGGGCATCCACACGTCCACACGTGGGTCCATATCCGAGGGCTCTAGAGATTCACAGGCGCGGTGGCCGATTCTGAATCGGCCTCGGTCTTACCGCAATCCCGCCAAACTCGCGTGCCGGAACAGTAAACCTGATGCCGTGAACAACACTACGTAGACTCCGTGCCCAATGGCCATTCGCCTCGCAATCTCAGGCGGCGCGCCCGAAGGTAAGGTCGCGGCAATCAGAGCAAGCGTCGCTGCCATCGCGAACAATGTCGAGGCCAACCCCGCAGCTTTCAGCCTCGCCAGACACGCTCCAACCATCCCTACTACCAGTACACTGTGGTACCACAAACGCTCCGGATGTCCCGAGTCCGCAACCTGGACCATGGTCGACCACGCCAAGGCGAACCCGGCCGCCAACGCCACGCCGGCACCCGCCTTATAGGACCACACGCCCATCCGCCTCGCGACCAGCGCAATGGCCATCCCCACCAGGAAGAATAGGACATACGCCCGCGCGAAACCTCCCACGCCCCAATGCCAGTCCTCCACGAATTGCGATGCCACAAGCGGCACCATCCACACAGCCAGCGCGACCAGCGCCACACGCAGGGTCGGTCTTCCCAGTTGCCGCATTTGCATGATGTGCTCCCTGACAACTCCCACCAACGTCTCCCAAAGAATCCACAGCGCGAACCGGAACAGTCCCCGCCTGGCCGCTCTCCGCTCGCGGCAGAGATCGTGAAATGTCTGCGCCATCCCCTCCCCGAACCGCTCGCGGAAAGGTCGCGGATACAGCCTCAGCAGCATCGTGTACCATGTCCGGTAGCGCCGGTCCGCAAGTTCAGCCCCCATAGGCGATACGTCCTTCCGCCACCGCCACCACACGGCGATACCGCCTCAACTCCGCTTCCAGCGCCGCCTGTCCTACGGCGGTGATCTCGTAGTAAACCCGTCGCTCGTCGTCCATCTGCGAATCGACCCGCCGATCGCTTTCACGGATCAGCCCGGCTTCCATCATTCGCCCTATCGAGCCGTATAGCGTCCCCGGGCCCATCTTCGTCTTGCCCTGCGAGTCCACTTCTACCTGCTTCATGATTCCGTACCCGTGCCGCTCCCCCGTCGAAAGCACGAGCAGGATGTGCAGCACAGCGGGAGTCAGTGGAGCGTGCTCTGTGCCCTTCGTCGCCATGCTCCGATAGTATATCCGTTACGGATACATGTCAACCTCATATCCGTTGGGGTCCGAGCCTGAATTTGGCGCCCCCACCGCTTTCGGGCCGGATTGCACAAAACCAGCCGGCTTGCTGGATCTGCCCGGCACACCAATGGCCTATGGCGTCAAATGGGTGGGGGGTAAAGCTCAAAGGTGGGCTGGCGGAGAGGGAGGGATTCGAACCCTCGGTAGCGCTTTAAGGCACTACGACGGTTTAGCAAACCGCTGCTTTCGACCACTCAGCCACCTCTCCGCGGGGGAATGCAGTCGAACAACCACAGTTTACCACAGGCGGGAGGATCAGCCGCTTTGAAGGCCGCCACCTGAGCCGGCCTTCCGCCAATATGCCTCCGGAACCTCGCCTTGCATCCAGTTCAATGGTCTCCAAGGGCCATTTTCCATGCGGAAAACTCCGGCGCCGCGGTCCACCAACACATCGAGCATCGTAACGCCACCCTCCGCGTAGTGCCGGATACTCAAACGCAACAGGCCGTTCTCCAGCCATTGCACGGAGGCATCCCAGGATGTATCCATCCACAGATCGAAGAGGATCTCGCCAGACTGCGCGTCGGTAATGCGCGGGCAGCGGATCTCATGCGACATCCTGCCCTCGCTGATCGCCCACGTAATGCGGGTCCGGCCGTCCGGAGAGAGACTTTCCACCATAGCCATGATTCAGGCCACGATTTCGCGGATCACGTTGCCGTGAACGTCCGTGAGTCGGCGATTAATACCGTTGTGCAGATACGTAAGCCTGGTGTGATCGATGCCCAGCAGATGCAGCATCGTGGCATGGACATCGTAGCTGTAGGTCGGCTTGTCCACCGCTTTGTACGACCAGTCGTCGGTCGCGCCATAGGTGGTTCCACCGCGGATTCCGCCGCCGGCCAGCCACGTGGCGAAGCCGAAGGGGTTGTGATCGCGGCCTTTGCTGCCCTGACTGCACGGCATGCGTCCGAACTCGGTGGTCCAGTAGACGATGGTATCCTCCAACAGGCCACGCGACTTCAGGTCTTTCAGCAGGCCCGCCACAGGCTTGTCCATGGCCACCCCCATCTCCCAATGGTCCTTCGCAAGGTTTTCGTGGCTATCCCAATTGCGGCGGGGAAAGCCATTGTCGGCCCCGCTCCACACCTGGATGAAACGGACTCCCCGCTCCGCCAACCGCCGCGCGATCAGGCAGCGGCGGCCCATCTCTTCCGTCACCGGGTTGTCGAGTCCGTACAGCCGTTGTGTGGCCTCCGTCTCCCCACGAATCTCCATTACCTCTGGAGCGCTCAGTTGGAGTTTGGCCGCCATCTCGTAGCTTTGGATACGCGCATCGAGCCTCGAATCGTCCGGGCGCGCCGATTGATGCTCGCGATTCATCTTGCCCAGCAGTTCCAACCCGTCCCGCTCGCTGCCCTTGGTGACGAACTTCGCGCTCGCGGGTGGGAACAGATCGTGAATCGGATTGGGCGTCCCGATCTTGATCGTCGTTGCCTGATGCGCCGCCGGCAGGAAACCCGATGACCAATTGGCGGGTCCGTTCGGCGGCACTCCGCGCGGGTCGGGAAGGACAACGAAAACCGGAAGATTCTCGTTCAGACTGCCCAGCGCATAGGAAACCCACGCACCGCCGCTGGGAAATCCCGGAAGTACGAACCCAGTCGCCTGCAGGAACGTGGCAGGCCCATGGATATTGGACTTCGACACCATGGACTGGATGAATGCGATGTCGTCGGCACAACTCGCCTGATGCGGAAACAGGCTGCTCACCCATTTGCCGCATTGGCCGTGCCGCTTCCATTCCCAAGGGCAGGGCATGACCACGCCGGGGTTGCTTTGGAAGAGTTCCACCTTCTCCCCGGGGTCCCATTTTTCATTCGCTTTCTCGATCAGCAGCGGCTTGTAATCGAAACTGTCGCACTGGCTGGCCGCCCCCGACATGAAGAGCTGAATGACGCGCTTGGCCCGGGGAGCGTGATGCAGCCCGGAACCGGATTGCGCCAGCATGTGGCTCAGTGCGACGCCGCCCAAGCCGCCGCCGTAGGTCCAAAGAAACTTGCGCCGGGTCATATCGTGTCACCTAATCGAGAAACAGAAATTCGTTGGTGTTGAACAGCAACCTTGCCAGGTTTTCCAGTCCATGTTTGTCCGCGTAGGCAGCGTAAAGCTGCCGCTCCTGGCCAGTTGCCTCGCGGCCGTATAGAAACTGGAGCGCGCTATCGATCTGCCTGCCGCGGTCGTTCGACAATCCACGCATGCGTGTTGCCAGGTGCTCCGCCATGCGCAACATGAACGGATTGTTCCAAAGCGCCAGTGCCTGAATCGCCGTAAGCGTGGTGTTGCGTTTCGGTGCAAGCAGCGATGGGTCCGGACAATCCAGCCGTTCCAGAAACGGGTCGGGCACACTGCGCACAATGAACCGGTAAATGCTCCGCCGGTGCCCGCCTTCCGCGTCCGGATCGAATCGCGCGTAATCGTAGATCGGGGAATGGTCGTTCTTGAACCAGAACATCTGCGCTCCGGGGCCACCCATCGTCGTGTCCAGCTTGCCCGCCGCCGACAACACCGCGTCGCGTACCGATTCGGCATCCAGACGGATCCGGTTCATGCGCCATAGCAGCCGGTTGTCGCCATCCGCTTTCGCCGCATCGGCCCGGTGCCCAGAGGACTGCCGGTACGTCTTCGACGTCACCATCAGCCGGTGCAGTTTCTTCAATGACCCACCGGCTTCGTCGCGAAACCAGAGCGCTAGGTAATCGAGCAGTTCCGCATGCGAAGGCTGCGAGCCCATGCGCCCGAAATCGTTCGGCGTGTCGACGATGCCGGCGCCGAAATGATAGTGCCAAACCCGGTTGACAATCGACCGCCACGTCAGCACGTTGTCCTTCGCTGTGATCCATCGGGCCAGCGCAGCCCGGCGTGCGCCTTCGTCCCGCGAGTCCGGAATCGCAAAGCGCGAAGGCAGCGCGGACAAGGCCGTCAACGCTCCCGGAATCATCAACTCGCCCGGGGCGCCGACGTTGCCGCGCGCCAGCAAATGAACCGGACGAGGGGCCAGTGGCGGGCGAAAGTTGCCGGCACGGTCGAAGTACCGGCTGGCAGCATAAACCCATTCGGGCTTTGGCAACGCGGCAAGTGCGTCGTCGATGATCTTTGCCTGCGCCTTCAGTTCACCGATGCGGGCATAGGTGTCCGCGCCCACAATCGCATCCACCAGCCCTTGCCGGCGCTTCTGGTCGCGCCCCACGCGGTCCAGCAGACGCTTCTTTTCTTCCGCCTCAGCCGGTGTCTTCGGATCGCCGATATGGGTCGACAGCAGCCGCCCGTCGCGGATCCGGTCATCCAGTTCCACAATCTCAGCGCTGGTTGCGAACTCCACTTTGTCCAGCAGCGGTTGCAGTTCGATTTGCACCGCGAGCTTCTGATCCAGAATCTCCCTGCGTCTGGCGTGCACCGCCGGATCGCGATGAAAAGGACGGTCGGCGCGATCGACGCCGGCAAACACCGCCTGCAGGCTGTAATAGTCCGATTGCGGAATCGGATCGAACTTATGGTCGTGACAACGTGCGCAATGCACCGTCATGCTGGTGAACGTGGACATCGTGGCCGCCACCATGTCGTCACGGTCCAGAATGCGCGTAATGTTCTTATCGGTGGTGCCTTCCCGAAGTTCCTGGTGCCCTACGAAGTCCCAGGGCCCGGCGGCGATGAACCCGGTAGCCACCACGCCTTCCGCATTGGCCGGGAAAAGCACGTCGCCCGCCAGTTGCTCTTCCACAAAGCGCGCGTAAGGTTTGTCCTCGTTCAACGAACGAATCACGTAGTCCCGGTAAGGCCACGCGTTCGGCCGGGGTTTGTCCTTGTCGTAGCCGTGGGAATCGCCGTAATGAACGACGTCCAGCCAGTGGCGAGCCCATCGTTCGCCATAGCGCGGAGAAGCAAGCAACCGGTCCACCAGCCGTTCGTACGCCCCATCGGAGCCGTCCGCAAGGAATGCGGCAACGTCTTCCGGCGCCGGCGGCAAGCCATGAAGGTCGAAGTACAGCCGCCGGATCAGCGTGCGCTTCGAAGCCTCCGGCGAAGGCGCGATCTTCTTCTCCGCCAGCTTCGCTTGGATGAAGGAGTCGATTCCCTTCCCTGATTCAGGTTTCAGCAGCGGGCGGAGCGACCACCAAACGGCGGAGGCGCCCTTGCTGTCGTCGTGCGCCCCTTCCGTGATCCACTGGCGGATAATACGCAACTCGGCGGCCGTGACGGCCGCGCCGGCCTTCGGCATCCGAGGCCTTTCGCCCTCCATCACCCGCAATAGAACGCTTGCCTGCGGCCTCCCTGCCGTCACAAGCCGCGTTACATCGCCGAAGGTCTCAACGGATACATTCCCGCTCCGGTTTGTCCCCTGATGGCATGCCCGGCACTTCGCTTCAAGAACAGGTCGCACGTCGCGCGAGAAGCTTACCGGAGCAGCTTGGCACAATGCGGAGAACGATAACAGCAGCAGCAGAATCGGCATGGGTTCGACGCCGCTATTGTATCGCAGGGGCAACGGCAAGCCGCCCCCCGTGCGACTCTACAGCTTCGTAAACTTCGTGCCGTCGTCGGCCACGTCCGGATCCTTGGGAGCCTCGGGACTGCATCCACTGCCTGCTCCCGCCGCGCCTCCGGAATTGATCAGCACCATCGTGCCCTGGATCTGCACGCCCGACGGGTCAATGTTGACAAAGCCCCCCGGACCCTTCATTGTCACCTGTGTGCCGGCTTCGATGATGACGCTCATCCCGCCTTTGATATGCACTTGCATGCCGGCTTCGATGGCGCAGTTGGAACCAACCTTGACGTGGTAATCGCTGCCGACCTTCAGCGAATACTTCGCGTCGATCTGCTCGTTCTGCGCGAATTTCACGTGCACGTGCTTGTTCTTCTCGATCAGTTCCTTCTGATCTTCCTTGACGATAAGATGCCGCGACGCGCCGATCCACTCCCGCATCTCCTTCTTCGTCCGGTCATCCCTCTGGAATTCGGCATGGATAAAGAGCTGCTCGCTGCCCTTCAGATCCTCCATGCGGATTTCGTTGTAGTTCTGGTCTGTCCCGTTCTTGGAACTGCGGGACTTCCAGGTGCTGACCGTCTTATGGTCGGGAAGCTTGTAGGGCACCGGCTGCATTTCGTCGTAAACCCGGCCGGTAATCAGCGGCCGGTCGGGGTCCCCGTCCATGTAGCTGACCACAACTTCCTGGCCCACGCGAGGGATGGTGATCCAGCCCCAATTGAGACCCGCCCAAGCCTGCGAAACACGAATCCAAGCCGAGTTCTTGCGCTCCCGGTCCCAGGGAAACATCACTTTCACCCTGCCGTACTTGTCGGGCCAGATCTCTTCGCCTTTGGCGTCGGAAACGACAATCGCCGTCTGTGTGCCCTTGATCGTGGGTTTCACCGCTACGCGTGCCGGACGGAAGGGTATGGCCGAGGGCATCGCTTCGTAGACGTTCGTGTAGGAGAACGCTTCATCCAGGTTGCTGCGGTAATTGTTCCCCTTCGACTGATGCTGTACCGCCAGCAGCAGGTAGGTGATGTTCACGGAAGAGTTAAAATGCTCCTGCAACTCGAACTTGAAGCCGGGCGCGAAGGCGCGCACTTGGCTTGCTCCGCGGATCATGTTGTGCCGCGATTCCTCCAACTCAAGCCACGTTCGGGCGTTCGGATCCAGCCCGCCGGCGTTCCACTTCCCGCCAGGGTAGTCATACTTCTCCGATGCCGCGTACTTCCCCGATACCGACGTCTGAAATGGATCGTATTGCTTCGTGAAATCGAAGTCCCAGAGACTGATCTTCCCCGTCGTGTACGACCGCTCCGAATCCACCGTATGGACGAAATCTTCTTCGTGCGTGATCGCTTCCTCGTAAGCGAACTTAGCCTTGGCCTGGAACGGAAGCGCCTTCACCGCGGACGCCGCGTCCGCAAGGATCATCGTGTGCGAGCCCTCTTCGTACTTGAAGTAATACCAGATGCCTTCCTCTTCCATCAGCCGGCTGCAAAAGTTGAAGTCGGTTTCCCGGTACTGCACCAGAAACTTCCGCTTTTCGTAGCTCTTGCTGAGGTTGGTCTGGAATTGTACACCGTGCTGGCCCAACACCTTCTCCAGGATTTGCGGCACTGTCTGGTCGAGAAAAAAACGGCAATCGGCGGACTGCGTCAGGAACCAGAACTTCGGCACGAACTCCAACTGGTAGGTAGTGAGCCCCATGTCGAGTTCTAACTGGCGCGCGCTGCGGCAAATCCCGTGGATCGGGCGGTATTGGCCGTCGGCGAGCCTGATTTGCAGGGTGATCCCTTGATTGATCAACTTGGTGAGATCGAGGTTCTTCTGGGTGGAGACCATGTGCAAATGGAATTCGTAGGGCTGCGAGATAGCCTCTTTGCCCTCGAAGCGCTCCAGAAGGAGCACGTCTTGCCCTAACGGCGTTTGCACCTTTATCGGACGGTCTTGCTGTTTGTAGTCAGGCATGATGATCCCTCTGACATTCTCCTACCAGATAACGCGTATTTCGTCCCCCGATCTCGTCATCGAAACCGGGGGACGACGAAAAACCGCTTACAACTCGTAGGTGAACTTGCCGTCCGCGCCGACGCCAACATGAACCTTGGCCAGCCGTCCGCCCTCGGCCATGGTCTCCAACAGCTTCTTGGAAATATCCGGCAACAAGGTGTTTGTGAGGATGTTGTCCACATTGCGGGCCCCGCTTTCCACTTCGGTGCAGCGGTTGGCAACTTCGTCCACCAGTTCCGGCGAATACGTCAGCTCGATCTTGTGTGTCTCCATCATCCGCCTCTGGATCTTCCCCAGTTTCAGCCGGACAATGCTCTTCAGCGCTTCGTCGCGCACCGGATAGTACGGGATAATGACCAGCCGCCCGAGAAACGCCGGCTTGAAAACTTTGTCCAGTTCCGGCTTCATCGCTTTGACAATGCCATCCGGAGAGGGCATCGTTTCCGGATCCGCCATCAGCTTCATCATCGTATCCGTCGCGGCGTTCGAGGTCAGGATGATGATCGTGTTCTTGAAGTCGATCTCGCGGCCTTCACCGTCTTCCATCATGCCCTTGTCGAACACCTGGAAGAAGAGTTCCAGCACATCGGGATGCGCTTTTTCCACTTCGTCCAACAGAACCACACAATACGGCCGGCGTCGCACGGCTTCCGTCAGAACGCCACCCTCTCCGTATCCGACGTATCCCGGAGGTGAGCCCTTCAGCGTGGATACCGTATGCGCTTCCTGAAATTCCGACATGTTGATCGTGATGACGTTGCTTTCGCCGCCATACAACTGGCTGGCCAGCGTCAGCGCCGTTTCTGTCTTCCCGACGCCGGAAGGACCCACAAGCAGGAACGTGCCGATCGGTTTGTTCGGGTCCTCCAACCGTGCCCGCGAGGTTCGAATGCGCTGGCTGATGGCAAACAGCGCATGATCCTGTCCGATGACCCGCGCGCCGAGGTGCCTTTCCAACTCCAGCACCGTCTTCACTTCGTCCTTCAGCATGCTGCCCACAGGAATGCCCGTCCAGTTCGAGATCACTTCACTGATCACCTGGGCATCGACGGTCACTCGCATCAGCGGCTTCTCGCCTTGCAGCGCGTCCAACTCCGCATTCAGCCGGATCAACTCTTCCTTCATCTGCTCCGGCGTGCCGGAAGGCTCGGGCACGTCTTCCGGAAGCTTCGCATTCGGATCTTCCAGCTTCAGCCGCAGCCCGCGGATCCGTGTGACCAAGCCCTTTTCCTGCTCAAAGCGCTCATTGAGTCCCTGCAGCTCGGCAGCCGTGGACTCCTTCAATTTGGCGATTTCCGCCAGCCGCTCCGTATGGTCGGCGCCAACCTGCATCTCGCGGTTGAGCACGCGTTCCTGCACCTCGAGATCGTCCAGCCGCCGCCGCGCGGCTTCGATCGCCGAAGGCATCGCATTCTGCCCCAGCGCGACGCGCGCGCAAGCCGTGTCCAGCACGCTCACCGATTTGTCCGGCAACTGCCGCCCCGCCACATAACGATGGGAAAGCCGCACGGATGCGGCCACCCCTTCATCCACAATGCGCACGTTGTGATGCTTCTCGAGCGAGCCTACGATACCGCGCATCATCGTCATCGCCGTCTTCTCGTCCGGCTCTTCCACCTTCACCACTTGGAAACGCCGCGCCAGGGCCGGGTCCTTCTCGAAATACTTCTTGTATTCGGACCACGTCGTTGCGGCAATGGTCCGCAGTTCACCGCGTGCCAGAGCCGGCTTGAGCAGATTGGCCGCATCGTTCTGGCCCGCTTGCCCGCCCGCCCCTATCATGGTGTGCGCTTCGTCGATGAACAGAATAATGGGTGTCGGAGACGCTTTCACCTCTTCAATCAAACCCTTCAGCCGGTTCTCGAACTCGCCCTTCACGCCCGCGCCGGCCTGCAGCAGCGCCAGATCCAAAGTGCGCAATTCAACGTTCCGCAGCGGCGGAGGCACATCGCCGTGCGCGATGCGCAGCGCAAAGCCTTCCACCACTGCCGTCTTGCCCACGCCCGCTTCGCCCGTAAGAATCGGATTGTTCTGCCGCCGGCGCATAAGGATGTCGATCACCTGGCGGATCTCGAAATCGCGCCCCAGCACCGGGTCGATCTTCCCCTTCTTCGCATTCTCCGTCAGATTCACGGTGTACTGATCGAGGTTCGGCGTCTTCCCGCCGATATTCTTCGGACGGTCCGCCGCGGCCATGTCCGCCGCCTCCGCGATGGTGTCCTCCGAAGACCCGGACACGATCGCCATGATGTCCTTCTTCAGGCCTTCAACCGAAATCTTGGCGAACTCCTTGGACATGCCGCCCGCCAGACGAGCCATCTCCTCATCGGATAGCAGCGCCAGCAGCGTGAAACCGCTCCGGATCTTGTGCGCCCCATAGTCGATCGAACCGATGGTCCACGCCTCTGTCATCAGCGTGATGATCCGCCTTCCGATCGCCGGCGTCTGCGCATTGCCGCGCTTGATCTTGTCCAGGGCGGCATTCAGATCCCGCGTAAGACGGGATGTGTCCACACCGTACTGATGAAGGATCTTCGCCACGTCGCAATCGGTGAAGTCCAGAAGCTTGAGCATGTAATGCTCGATCTCAATGTCATAGTGCGTGCGCGAGAGGCACAGGCCCGCTGCGCCTTCCAGCGCTTTCCGCGTCACCTCGTTCAATTTGCCCATCAACGCTTTCATGCTGACGCCCATAGTTCGTTTCCTTTCCTGCTTGGTTTTAGCGCTCTCGCTGCATCATATCCTGAGGATCGCCTCATCGGGATCCCGGTCCATCTCCGCGGTTTTGGCCCACGTCACCCATCCCAGCCGCGGACCTTCCTCACCGCTTTCCCCCAGGCAACACCCGGGAGTCTGGTCCCGCTTCAATACCAGTTGCACCTCGAAACTCAACTCGCCATTCGTATAAAACCGTGTCAACGACTGGAGCGGCTCAAAGGCGCTTCCGTCCGGAAGAAAATCAAGGTACTGGCGAAGCGTGAGCGGACCCACCCTCACCCGGATTCCCGACTGCGGATCCCAAACTTCGTCCCCGACAATCGCCCCCACGCCTAGTTGTTCCGAATAGCTGTCGCCCCGTTCGAACTGGCATTGGGAACTGCGTTCCAGCGGAAACCATGCCCCCGCAAATTGCTCCACCGTAATCGGCACATCGAAATACTCGCTCAGCAACTGCTCCAGCCCCATCGTCGACCGCGGCGTCAGGCTCAGCAACCCGCTGAAGAAGAGCAGCACCTCATCGCGCACCTTCAGCCTTTTCTGCAACCCCTTCGTCCCGATGCCGATCACGTCCATCAAGTAGCGCGACATCCGGTCTTGCTCGCCCCGTTCGTAGGCAACGTAGAACCGGTACTTCTCCCAGGCCTGATAGAACAGCCCGATCATGCGATGGTTGAAGATATCGAGAAACGCCGCGAGCGTGGAGTCCTTCGATCGCAGACGCGCCCGGATGTACTCCGTGTAGTAGGTCGGCAGTACGCCCAGCGGCCCGAACAGCCCCATGAAGTTCACGGTTAGCGCGATCGGCCGGTCTTCCTTCCACTCCAACCCCTGGATCTCGCTTGCCGGAAAGGCCATCAACGCATGCGCATGGAAACGCGCCACCTCGCGAATGGGAGGGCTAAACCGCCCTACCAGCCCGCGGTTCGGATGCATGCGGTGCAACCAGCGCATCGCCTGAAAAAAACTGAACTCCCATGGCGTCTTCTGGATGTCCCGCACCAGCAGAGGTTGGCTTACAGCAGAATTCGCCGGCCGGCTCTCGGCAACCATTCCTTCACCACCTCCTTCCTCTGGCGCGTGCGGATCGCCAGTTGGTGGAAACTGTTCAGCGTCGCATAAAGCCCAAGGAAGTGCTCCAAAACGGTGGCGAAGAGAAACACCCCGCCGCCGAACTGCTCTTCATCGAACTCCATTTCCGTCCGTACGCCGCGAGCGAAACTAATCCCGTTCTCTGAGATCACGCGCGCAAACTGCCGGTTGCTCTTCAAGCTCACGATGGCGTCGATCATCTTCGCCGTATGCACCGATTCGGTGAAGTTGTATAGCTTGAGAACTTCCAGAAACGCTTCCCGCCCCTCTTCCACCAGGGACAGGTAATTCAACGAAAGATGAGAAATCAGCCGCCAGAATACCGACTTTCCCGTCGGTGGACGCACCGGCGCCGTGGGCCGGCGCAGGCATACGATCTTCTTCAGCGCCGACATCCCCTCAATCGTGAAATCCCCCGCTTCACTCCCGAACGGCAGCCGCGACGGTATGTCCCGGTTCGTGCACATGCCGCGCACCGTCAACGCATCGGCATGCGGATGCACCATGCGCATCGACAGGTCCACCAGCGACATCGAATATTCCGTGGCCTCGTCCTTGCTCAATTCCGAAATGCGCCGGTTGGCCAGCCAGAACGTCTGTTTGTTGTCGCGAATCGCCGCGTGGCGGTACGAGTAGAAAGGTTCGTATGTGCGTGTCTCGCGCGTCTGCGGATCGATCGACACCACTTCGTCGATCGAAAACAACTCCGTCGAGTTGCGGCGCCGCACGTCCGGAATGACATCGTACTCGAACTTGCGCTGGTCCAGAAGAATAGGCTCGCAAGTCTGCGGAAACAGATTGATGATCGGCGTGCAGCCCAACCGGAACACGCCCGGATTGATCCCCAGTTCCAGATCCTGGCGCCGGTCGTCCATCTCATACGGGCGGATCAGAAATACGATTTCGGCCTGCTCCTTGAACCCCGTGCGCCACACTTCTCCGAGCCCGGTGATATCCAGAAATTGGAATTTCTCAGGAAAAACAAAGTATTCCTGCAGCAACCGGTAGGCCTGCAGAGACCGCTTCGGATAGGGCAGCATCGCCTCGTCTTCCGCGAATCCCACCGGCCGGATGCTGCTCCCCGGCAGCAACACAGGCTTCTTGCGGTGATTCTGCGGGTCCCGAATGGCGATCTGGACGCAGTTGTTCAACAGCAGTTCATAGATCGTATAAACAACCTTGCTCTCCCCGTGGAGATAGAACCGCAGCGTGTCCATCTCCAACTTGTCCAGTGTCACATTCAATCCCGCCTGCAGTAACAGGCGCAGAGCGCCCACGGCTTCTGTCGTCTTGATGGGAGGATTGAGACGGTCCGGCGGAAGATAGTTGGCTTCGGTGACCGAGACCGGCCAGATTGTGGTGTCGTAGCAGGAACGAAAACGGCAAGGGTCACCGCCCACGGGCCGCGAAAACATCGCCGTCCCGCGCGGGATCTTCATCCCCGACGAAAGCTTCGCCCGTTCCGGATCCACCACCATTTCCACCACCGACATCGACGGGATCGTCCGCACGTAATGCGGATAGACGATGTTCAGCAGAGCTTCGGTGATCTCCGGAAACTCCGAATCGATCTTGAAATGGACGCGCGCGGCAAGAAACGCAAACGCCTCGATGATGCGCTCCACATGCGGATCGTCGCACTTGTCGGGCTCCATCAGCAGCCGGCCTGCAATCTTTGGATATTTCTCGGCGAACTCCACTCCCATCAACCGCAGAAAACTCAGTTCGCGGTCGTAGTATTGGAGGAATTCATCGCGCACCGGATTCTCCCTTCACCTGATACTCTCCGGTGGGCAGATCCAGCACCGTGTCGAAGGAGATCAACTCCGGCGCCGGATCCATCTTCAGCAGTCCGTCAATGTGAAACCGTAAGGCTTTTCCGGGCTCGTAACTGGTGTCCAGCAGCCGCACCGATACGCCCGACAACCGCGGCTCAAAGTATGCAATCGCCACTTCCATCCTTTTCTGGAGCCGGCTCCGGTCGTGCGGATTGTTCAGTACGAAGTGCGTGTAATCCGGCAACCCGTAGTTGTACACCGAGCGCAGAACTTCCCCCATGTCCATCGGCGTGTCCGGGTTCGCCCGCGTGTTGAATAGCCACTCCAGATCGCGCCGCAGCGCCGCCTTCAGTTGGCGCACCGACTGCGCCCGAGTCACAGGCGGATCCGCCGGCTCCTTCGGATCCAGGTCCGTCAGCCGGTCCAGCAGCGGAAGCGTTACGATGTTTTCCAGATCCGGTCGCGCCATTGGCTCCCCTCTACTTCGAACAGGCCATCGCCTGCATCGGATCCAGACGGCAAATCCAGTTGTACAACTGTTGCTTCTTCTCGCTGTCCCCGTCTATCGACCGGAAATAGAGCGCCAGTGTATGGGCCACCATGTCCGATGGCTCCCAATCCTCCAACTTGCGCTTCTCAATCTCGGACGTGAGCTCTTCCAGAATCGGCCTGGCGATCGCCGCCCGTCCCACCGCAAGACAAACCTGCGCCAACTGCATCTTGCGCTGGAATTTGCCGCGTCCGCTGCGCTCCTGCAGCATCTCCCGCATCAGTATCTGGATCGCTTCTTCCTTATCGCCGTTCGTTGCCGCTTGCATAGCGAGCTCAAATGCGTCCGGCGGCCGCTCGCCTTCCGATGTTGCCTCCGCCGCCTCGTAGCGGAACGCGGGCATCGGTTGCGGCTCCGGCTCGTAGTAGTTCTCCGTGCTCTCCTCGGGAGCGCTCTCCTGCTGCTGCTCCGCCGCAGGCGGCAGAACGTTCTCCTTGATCCAATTCACGGTTTCCGCGTTAGCCACAGGCGTGTCGTCGGTGAGCGTCATGTCCAGCAGCCCGGGCAGATCCTGCAACAGCGACTTCAATGCCGACTACACCGCCGCCGACGCCGCCTCGTAGCCCTGATAATC
>JAEUQG010000571.1 GCA_016789755.1 Bryobacterales bacterium | reverse complement strand
CGGAGGTGGAGACAGTGGCCGCGCAACTGGTGTTCGACTACGTGGTGACGGCGGAGGCGTTGGGGGAGGAAGACCGCTTCGCTCTAGAACTGCTATCGCGCCGGGTGGGGGCGGCGGGGGAACCGTACCGATTGTTGTTCGCGCCGGGGCAAGCCGTGGAGGACTGGGAGACGCTGGAAGACATCGGAAAAGAAGAAATCAATGCGCGCTATTTTACGGGAAGGGGAGACGGCCTTGCGGTGAAGTTCACGCCATCTCGGTTGGTTTCTTGCGCGCCCGCCAGAAGGTGCGGCAACCTGGACTGGTCATCCCGTCGTTGAAGAAGGGAGCGGCATCCCAACAGCGCACATGGTCGAAGCCGGCCGCGGTGAACGCCTGCCGGATCTCGGCGGGGGTCCAGCAGACCTCCTCGATGTGTTCGTGGTGGCGCGTCCAAACCTTGCCTTTGCGGATGAACCACTCGACATCGATCGAAGCTCTGGAGGAACCTCGGCGATGATTGCCCCGCATCACGATGGCGACGGGATCGCGGTCGATGAACCATGTTTTGCTCCAGATATGTTCGAAGGCGGCGAGGTTGTTGACATCGAAGGTGAAGTAGCCGCCGGGGCGGAGGGCTCGCGCCGCGCAGCGCAGCACTTTTCGCAGGTCGCCTTTGGTGGGGACATGATTGAGGGCATCGAACTCACAGGTGATGAGATCGACGGGTTGCGGCAGGCGGAAATCGCGCATGTCGGCGCGGAGCACTCTTACGGGCAGGCCGGCGGCGCGAACCTTGCGGCGAGCGATGCGGACCATGTCCGGAGAAAGGTCGACGGCGTAGACGCGAATGCCGGACTGGGCCAAGTCGAGCGCCAGAGTACCCGTGCCGCAACAAAGGTCGCAGGCGGAGCGGACCTCGTGAAGCAGGGGGGCGACGATGTACTGGCGGGCCACATCGAAGGGGCGGCGGAATTCGAACAACCGATCGTAGTAGAGCGCCAGCCAGCGGTAGGTATCGGAGGGCATGTCGGTCTCCATTCGCCACTCTCCGGCTCAAATGGCGGATAATGAGGGCATACAAATTTAGTAGCATCTTGAATGGGAGTTTTGCCCGCACTCGGGACCGTCCGGCGAGAGTGCGAGAATGGACCGGCAGTTAGGAGGACCAGGTAATTGGGGTTCACTGTGGGAATAATCAGGGAGACCGCGCCCGGCGAACGCCGCGTGGCGGTGACTCCCAAAGTGGTTGACCTATTCACGAAGATGGGCGCCACGGTGATTGCTGAAAAAGGCGCCGGGCTGGCGGCCGGATTCCAGGACGCCGACTACGAAGCCAAGTCCGTCGCTCTGTTGGATTCCGCGGCGGAAGTGGCGAAGAAGGCGGAATTGATTCTGACGGTGAGCGTGCCCGAGGGGAAGCTTTTTTCCGCTTCCAACACTGTTGTCGGGTTCTGCGATCCGTTGTCGGAGCCGCGGCGTATGGCGGCATTTGCCGAATCGGGGGCGCGGCTGTTTGCGGTGGAACTGGTTCCGCGCATTACGCGCGCGCAATCGATGGATACGTTGTCCTCGATGGCTTCGATTGCCGGGTATAAAGCGGTGCTGCTGGGCGCGGAAGCGCTGCCGCGCATGTTTCCGATGATGATGACTGCCGCGGGGACGATTCCGGCGGCGAAGGTTCTGGTGTTGGGCGCGGGCGTGGCGGGATTGCAAGCCATCGCGACGGCGCGCCGGCTGGGCGCGGTTGTAATGGGATACGATGTGCGCTCGGCGGTGAAGGAACAGATTGAGAGCTTGGGTGCGAAGTTTCTCACGATCACGATCGAGGGCAGCGGCGAGGGCGAAGGCGGCTACGCCAAGCAATTGACCGATGCGCAATTGAAGAGCCAGCGCGATCAGATGGCCGCGGCGCTGAAAGAGCAGGACGTGGTGGTGACGACGGCGGCCGTGCCTGGCCGCAAAGCGCCGATCCTGATTACGAAAGAGATGGTTCACGGGATGTCGCCGGGTTCGGTGATTGTGGATATTGCCGCCGAGCGCGGCGGGAACTGCGAACTGACGCGGGCGGGCGAAGTGGTGGACGTGAACGGAGTGAAGATCGTCGGGCCGGTGAACTTGGCTTCGTCGGTTGCCTACCACGCAAGCATGATGTATGCGCGCAATCTGGCGGCGTTCATCAAGAACATGGTGAAGGATCAGAAGCTGGCGCCGGATATCAACGATGAAATCGTAAGAGACACGCTGGTGGCCGAGGGCGGCAAGGTAGTCCATACGAAAGTGCAGGCCCTTCTGGGCACGGTGGTGAACGCATGAGCGTGGAAATCGAACTGAGCATATACGTTTTTATCCTGGCCGGATTTTTGGGCCTGGAGTTGGTGCAGCGCGTGTCGCCGCTGCTGCATACGCCGCTGATGTCGCTGACGAATGCCGTGTCGGCAATTTCGGTAGTCGGGGCGATCCTGATTACCGGCGAGGGCGGGGCATCGATGTTGAGCAAGATCTTGGGATCGGTGGCGGTGATGTTTGCGACCATCAATATCGTCTCCGGATTTCTGATTACGGACCGCATGCTGAAGATGTTCAAAAAGGAAGGGAAAAAATAGATGGCGGAAAGCTTCTGGCAGTTTGCCTATTTGATTGCCGCCGTACTGATTATCCTTTCCATCAAGTGGTTGAACTCGCCGGCTACGGCGCGGCGAGGTGTGCAGGCGGGCCAGGTCGGAATGCTGTTTGCGGTGATTGGAACACTGCTGCGGCATGAAATCGTGTCCTAT
Organism: Bryobacterales bacterium; assembly: GCA_016789755.1. Taxonomy (GTDB): domain Bacteria; phylum Acidobacteriota; class Terriglobia; order Bryobacterales; family Bryobacteraceae; genus CADEFT01. The sequence continues at coordinate 13,570 of JAEUQG010000571.1, read as the reverse complement.
GAGTGGATCGCAGGGGGGCTGGTTCTGGGTTCGCTGATCGGCGCTCCGCTGGCGTACCTGATGCCGATGACGGCATTGCCGCAGTTGACGGCGTTGTCGCATGCGTTCGGCGCATTCGCCGCGGCGCTGGTGGGAACGGCGGAGTATTATCACAAGACGCCGACGGGCTTCGTAATGGGAGCTCTGGTGATCGAGACGCTGCTGGGCTATCTGACGGCGACAGCGAGCGTGATGGCATTCGGGAAACTGCAAGAGATTGTGCCGACGCGTCCGATGACGTACAAGGGGCAGAATTTCGTGAACCTGCTGCTGTTTGCCTTTGCGATCGTGCTGGCGGGTTGGGTGATTGAAGGCTCGGCGCCGGCGTGGGCGTTCCCGGCGTTTTCCGGGTTGTCGCTGCTGTTCGGCGTGCTGCTGATTCTGCCCATCGGCGGCGGAGACATGCCCACGGTGATCGCGCTGCTCAACTCCTATGCGGGCATGGCGGCCGCGGCGATGGGCTTTGCGTTGAACAACAAGTTGCTGATCATTGCGGGGGCGCTGAATGCGGCTTCGGGCTTTATCCTTTCGGTCATTATGTGCAAGGCGATGAACCGCTCGTTCACGAATGTGCTGTTCGGGGCGTTCGGGCAGGTGCAGCAGGCGTCGGCCTCGGCTGCTTCGGCCAAGCCGGTGCGCAGCGCATCGGCGGAGGATGCGGCTTCGATTCTGGCCGGATCGCGGAAAGTGATCATCGTGCCCGGTTACGGGATGGCGGTGGCGCAGGCGCAGCACAAGATACGGGAATTGACGGACATGCTGGTGAAGCGCGGCGTGGATGTGCAGTTCGCTATTCATCCAGTGGCGGGACGCATGCCGGGGCACATGAACGTATTGCTGGCCGAGGCGGACATTTCCTATGAGCGGTTGAAGGAAATGGAAGAGATCAACTCCGATTTCGGAGAGGCGGACGTGGCTCTGGTGGTGGGCGCCAACGATGTGGTGAACCCGGCGGCGCGGCACGACACTGCCAGTCCGATTTACGGGATGCCGATTCTCGATGTGGACAAAGCGCATACCGTAATGGTGATCAAGCGGAGCATGAATCCGGGTTTTGCCGGTATCGACAATGAGTTGTATTATTCGGACCGGACGTTGATGTTGTTCGGCGATGCCAAGCAGTTTGTCTCAGAAATCGTAAAGGAGCTGCCCAAGGCCGCCTGACAACGCGAGCGCGGGCTTTCCCGCGTGGAGGCCGCACCCATGAAGATTTCCTTCGGCAGTTGGGCGTTCATCTTCGGACCGCACGCGCGAACGCCGCTTAATCTGGGCGAATCGGCGAGGCGGATTGCGGCGGCGGGCTACGACGGGATCGAAATCAGTGGATTTCCTCCGCAATTGACGCTGGACACGACAGCCGGCGAACGCGCTGAGGCGATGCGGATACTGTCGGACCTAGGGCTTGGGGTTTCGGGGTACGCTCCGGATTTCACGATGGTCAATCCGCTGATCGAACGTAACCGCGAGCGGTATTTGGACAACGCCCGCAAGGCGCTGGACTTGTGCGCGGAAATGGGAAGTCCATCGATACGGGTGGATACGATTGCCGCTCCGGGTTCGCTGCCCGATATCGAGTATGGGGCGGCTTCGCGCCGGCTGGCGGATTTATGGCGTGAGGCGGCGGAGTTCGCGGCCGAACGGAAGGTGCATATCGTGTGGGAGTTTGAGCCGGGGTTTGTGTTCAACAAGCCATCGGAAGTGGTGGAGATCTATGAGCGGGTGGGGCATCCGAGTTTTCAGATTCTGTTCGATCTTTCGCACGCCTACATGTGCGGTGTGGCGGGTGCGCGCCAACAAGGGGAAGTGGAAACACTCGCGGGAGGCGTGGGCGGGTTTCTCGAACTGCTGAGCGGGCGCATCGGGCACCTGCATGTTGTCGATTCCGACGGCACGCTGTACGGCGAAGAGACAAGCACGCATTGTCCGTTCGGCGAAGGGCTGATTGCCTTCGACCAATTGGGGCCGAAGCTGCGCGGCATTCCGGGCTTGGCGTGGTGGTGCGTGGACCTTTCTTTCCGTTCTGACCAGGATCGTGTCTTGCGGTCGAGCCTCGAGTTTGTGCGGAAGCTGTCCTCGTAGACCGGGTCTAGGGCAGCGTAAACGCGATCAGTTCGTCGGCAAACGTCTCGTTGTACTTGTTGCCGCCGCCGGATGCAATGACCACAAACTGTTTGCCGGACTTGCCGGTGTAGGTCATCGGATTGGCGTGGGCGGAGGCCGGCAGGCGTGTTACCCAAAGCTCCTTGCCGGTGTCTTTGTCGAAAGCGCGGAAACGGCTGTCGTTGGTGGCGCCGATGAAGAGGAGTCCACCGGCGGTTACGAGCGATCCACCGAGATTCGATGTTCCGGTGGGGGGAATGCCCTTGGCGATCAGTTCATCGAAGACGCCGAGAGGGACACGCCAGCGGAACTCGCCTTTGTCCACATCGATGGCGGTGAGGTGGCCCCAGGGCGGTTGCTGGCAGGGGTAGCGGTTCTCATCCCAGAAGCGTCCGAAGGGCGGGCCTTGCGTGCGGAACGGGATGGCCGAGCCTTCCGGGCGCGCAATGTAGCGAGGCATCATGCCGTTGTCGTGCGAGTTCACGTATAAGGTGCGGGTGACAGGATCGAAGGACGCGCCGCCCCAGTTGGTGCCGCCGTTGGTGCCGGGAAAGAGCACAGTGGGCTTTTCGCCGACGGGTGTGTAGATATCGGCGAACACGGCATCCCTGGTGATCTCTTCGCAGAACTCGCGGGAGCCGGGGATGGTGGTGAGTTCCTCGCGTTTCATCGACTGCCGCGCGAAGGGCGGAGGCTTGACAGGGACCGGCTGGGTGGGAGAAGTAGCCTCGCCGGGCATAGCCGATTGGGGAACAGGCTTCTCGACGATGTCGAAGACCGGCTTGCCGGTGGCGCGCTCGAACAGGAAGGTGAAGCCCATCTTCGTTACCTGGGCGACGGCGGGCAAGAGCCGCCCGTTCTTGCGTACATCGATGAGCACGGGTTGTGCGGGAAGGTCGTAATCCCAGATGTTGTGATGGACGGTTTGGAAGTGCCACAAGCGCTTGCCGGTGGCGGCATCCAGGGCGACCAGCGAATCGCCGAAGAGGTTGTCGCCGTGCCGGTCGCCGCCCCAGAAATCGCTGGAGGGCGAAGTGAGAGGCAGGAAGACGATGCCGCGCTGCTCGTCGACACTGAGGATGGACCAGGCATTGGTGCCGCCGCGGTTTTTCCAGGAATCGCCTTTCCATGTGTTGTGGCCGAATTCGCCGGGTTGGGGAACAGTGTGGAAACGCCAGACGAGTTTGCCGGTCGAGGCATCGAAGGCGCGCACATCGCCGCTGGGGCCTTGCGGTTCGCCATCGGTGACGATGGAGCCGCAAATGATCAGGTTCTTGTACACCGATGGGGGCGACGTCATGCCCAGCGTGCCACGGACGCCTTCGGCAATCATGCCCTGGCGCAGATTGACTTTGCCCTTGTCGCCGAATGTGGGGACGGGTTCGCCGTTCTTTGCGTCGATGGCGAACAACTCGCCGTCGAGGGTGCCGTAGTAGAGGCGTTTTTGCGCGCCATCGCTCCAGAACGCGGCTCCGCGATGAATGAAGAGATTGCGCGCGGCGCGGCGGTCGAGCTTCGGATCGAAGGCCCAGAGTTGCCGGCCGGTTTCCGCATCGAGGGCGAGCAGCCTGTTGAAGGGCGTGGTGAGATAGAGTACGCCATCCACCATCAACGGGGTGGCCTCGAAGGCGCTTCGCACAGGGAATGTTTTTCCGTCGCTGACATCGCCGGTCTTGAAGCGCCACGCTACCTGGAGACGGGTGACGTTGGCGCGGTCAATCTGCTTCAGCTTGGAGTACTTGCGGCCCCCGGAATCGCCTGCGTAGTAGCGCCAATCCTGAGCGGGCGCAAGCAGGGGCAGGACGAACAGCAAACGGCGAATGGGAGATGTCACGTGTGCATTGTATAAGAACCGATGCTCAGCGCCACAGTTCATGCACGGGACCGTAGAGGTCGCGGTCGGCGAACGGTACGTATTCAAAGCCACGGCCGAGCGGGTCGTCGCGGCGAATAGTGGTCCAATCGATGCCGAGTGCGGAAAGAATGGTGGCCTGGATGTCTTCGGCGCGGATGTCGCGTTCGCGGTTCCAGCCGGGCTCGGCGGTTGCTCGGCCGACTTCATCGGTGGAGCCGATGGCTCGTTTGCCGGATACGCGTCCGCCGGCGAACAAGACGGCTTGCTGCAGATGGTGGTCACGGCCGGCGCCGGCATTGAGAGGGCCGACGGTGCGTCCGAACTCACCCATGGCGACGATGAGGGTGTCGTTGAGGAGGCCGTATGTTTTGAGATCGGCGATTAGTGTTCCCAACCCGTTGTCGAAGGTGCGGGCGAGTGTGGGCAGTGCCCCGGCAGTGTAGATATTGCCGTGCATGTCCCAGCCGCCGACGGAGATCTGAACGAAGCGAGTGCCCATGTTGGCGCGCAGCAGATTGCGGGCGGTGATGCAGGCGTTGCCGAATCCGGTGTTGCCATAGCGGACCCGCTCATTCTGATCGAAGGTGAAGATGGCGTTGACCGCGGGGTTGTACATGAGCTTGCGGGCGCTGTCGGCGAAGCTGAAAGTCTCCTCCGGCTTTGCTCCCAATTCCGCGGATTCGCGCAGGTCGGCGTCGAGCGCCAGCAGCAGGTTCGTGCGCCGTTCGTAGGCCGGCTGGCCGTCGCGATGCGTTGTGTTCGGCATGCCGGCGCCTCCGGGAGAAACGTAGAATGGACCGAAGTCAGGAGGGAAGTAGCCGGCGCCGGGTCCGTTTCCGGTATTCAGCGAGAGGAAGGCGGGCAGAGTGCGGTCTGGAGATTTGGGGCCGAGCTCCAATGCGGCAATGGAGCCGATGTGCGGAGCGATCTTCGACAAAGCTGCGGTGGGGTTGCGGCCGATCTGCACCCAATCTTGGGCGAGGTTGTGCACGGCGGCCCATGGCTTCACCGAACGGGCCAGCGAGATGGAGTCGAGTTGCTCAGCGAGTTTGGGCATCAGGCCTTGCGGCCAGCGCACATCGCCGTAGCTGGTAGGGGCGAACGAGGCGGGAGTCCAGGCGCCTTCCTTCAGATCGAAGGTGTCGACGTGGCTGGGGGCGCCGGCCATGAGGATGAAGATGCAGTTCTTTGCTGTGTTGACGGGCGTGGCGGCGGCGTGCGCGATGGTTTCTAGAGGCCGTTGCGGCAGCAGGTAGTAGCCGCCGACGGTTGCGCCCAGATGGCGGAAAAACACACGGCGGCCGAGATGCGGGCTGTTCCAGAAGTGCGTGCCGGGTATGCGGCTCCAGTTGAATCCGAATTTATCTTTCATGTTCTCCTCCTCGTCTAATAGCTGTGGATGAACTCCACTTTGTTGATGAGCGCCCAGGCCAGATCTTCCACTGCCGTGTTGCGCGCGGCTTGGGTTGTGGCCCTGGCCAGAAACGCCGACGATTCGCGGCGTTCCGCATCGCTCGGCTTACGGCCGAGGAAGAGAAGATAGATATCCTCCGCTACGGCGGCTGGGTCGTTTCTGTTGGCCAGCGCGCGGAGGTTGGGAGAGGCGGCGACCTTCACACGCGAGGTGACGAAGTTGTCGTTCATCAGATAGAGGCGCTGCAGAATTGAGCCGGACTGGCTGCGTTGCTGCGAGTCGCGATTGCCGCGGAGGAAGGCGTTCATGAAGGTGGCGACGGCGCCGTTGCTGCGCGGTTCGGCGGGGTCAGGCAGTTGCATCGCCCACTGGAACACGCCGGGCATGTTCTGGACAGTGTAGGCGGGCAATGCTCCGGTAGCCTTTGTGATGGCGTCGTGAACTTCCTCGCCTTCGAGGCGTCGCGGAAAGTGGCGGGCGAAGAGCGGCACGTAGTCGAGCTTCCAATCGTCGCCGTAGCGTGAGCTGAGTTGATAGGCGCTGGAGTTGGCGATCAACTTGAGAAAGGCGCGCATGTTGAAGTTCGTGGCGCGCAACTCGGCGGCCAGCGCCTCCAGCAACTCCGGGTGAGTGGCTTGCAACTGCCATCCATCGGGAGGCGGATTCGATGGGTCGAGCCGCGCCGGATCCATGGTGTCGACCGGGTCCACCAAGCCGAGATTGAACATTTCCTTCCAGAGGCGGTTGGCGAGGTTGCGGGCGAACATGGGATCGGCGGTCATGGAATCGGCGAATGCTTCGCGCCAGGTTTGACGGGCACTGGGCTTTGCGCCTGTGAATAGATACTCCGGCTCGATGTTCAGGGTTGCCGAACAGCGGTTGTTGTTGACGCCGGCCCCTGGCGCGCAGCGTGCGGGCCGGTTTCCGTTGGTTGTGTTGAGGGCGTAGTTGCCGGCGGTGCGGTCAGTGACGATGCGTGCGCCGGCGAAAAAGCTCTCGCGCGTACCCGATTCAGGATGGTTAGCTATGTTCTGGCGGGAGAAGAACGCAGCCATGCGCAAGGCTTCCATACGCGTGCCGTTCTTGCCCCAAAGGCTCAAGGCATCCAGATGTCCGCGGCCATTGTGGCAGAGCAGGCAATCGAGGTAGCCAAGCCCGAGGAAGGCGGTAGCGGTCTTTGACGCCATGGCGTCGTATTGATCCTGCACCGGGCCGCCGGGAGTGATGCTGTTGATAACGAAGTTCGAGGCGCCGTTCTCGAGGAAATAACTGGTGCCCGATCCGGTCACGCACTCCCAGGCGATGTCCTTGAGGGAAGTGCGTTCCTCCACTTTGGCTTTGATCCAGGAGTGGAACGCGTTGCGCCCGTTCACGCCGCGATTGACGTTCGTGGCGGTGACGTTGTTTTGCAGCAGGTCGCCCAGCCACCAGGTCCATTTGTCGGTGAACTCCGGCGATTGCAGGAGGGCATCGATGAGCGCCTCGCGTTTGGCGGGATCGGGGTTGGCGAGAAACTCGCGCACCGCTTCGGGAGCGGGGATGCGGCCGGTGAGATCGAGAGTCGCACGGCGCAGGAATTCCTCGTCGGAGGCGAGCGGGGCGGAGCGCACCTGCAGGCCTTGCAGCTTATCGAAGATGTGCGTGTCGATGAGATTGCTGCGGCCGATGGATCGCGGATCGACGGAAACGCCAGGTGCGGCAGCACGGTCGAAGCGCCTGGCCTTCGATTGCGCTTCACCGCGCAGGCGCGATTGCGCGGCATGAAACTCATCCTGGTGCAGCAGGAAGTTACAATCGGCGGCAGTGATTCCACGTTCGCCGGCGCCGATCGGCGAAAGCAAAGCTAGCGGAATAGCGGCGAGCACCATCCGCGGGAAACAGGACCTGAGCATACGACAAAATCCCCCCGGTTACGACTTCGGACGCGGTTAGCAGCGAATGTAACACGTCCGGAGTAGGAAAAGTTGCACGTATCGAAACCCTGGTTGTTTGGGGCACGTCTGGCGTAACAAATGAACCAAGCTATGCGATTGGGTTTGCTTGGCAGTTTGGCCTTTCTCTCCTATGCGCAGAGCCCTTATCCCCGGCACAATATCAATACCGGGTTTGGGGCCGGCGTCCCGCGGGCGGATCTTGGGCCAGCATTCGATCCGAAGGCCGGGCTCACCATCAATTACGGATATCGGTTTCATCGCAATTTTCAGGCTGATTTCGGCTTCGACACGATTTTCGGGTCGGCCAACGTGCGCGATTATGTGGATACGTTTGTGGGGGTGCGGCGCATCCGCGACTGGCAGTATTTTCTACCTGCGGGCGGGCGAGCCATTCTGCCATTGGCGGGCGGCCGGCTGCTGCTGTTCGGCGGAGGCGGCGGAGCCTACATGCGCTATCAGGAACAGATCAGCCAGCCGAACGAGTACATCCGGCTGGAATGTCCGGATTGCACGTCGCGAAGCGGATGGGGCTATTACGCGACCGCAGGGTTCACGGTGTTTCTGGACCGGTATCAGCGATTCCGTTTCGGGGTCGCGCCGAAAGTGTATCGCGGGCATACGGACGGAGGTCCGTTGGGTGGAGTTCCGGCGCTGCGCACACGAGATCACTGGGTGAACGTAATGGGTGAGTTCGGCGTCAGCTTCTGACGCTGCTCACTTGGGGCGCAGGTGGCGGTCAAAGAACGCGAGCATCGCCCCGCGGGTCACGCTTCCGCCTTCGGCAAAGGCATTGTGTCCGGCGCCGTCTACGATCAAGAACATGAAGTTCCTGGCGCCCGCTTGTTTGAGGGCGCGAGCCAGTTTTTCCGATTGACTGATAGGGACCGTTTTGTCTGCGTTGCCGTGGACGATCAGCATGGGCGGAGCGCCAGCGTGGACATAGGTCAGAGGCATGCTGTTGCGCGCCCGTTCCATCACTGTTTCGGGCGGGCCGCCGAAGAGGTTGTCCCAATTGCCGGTGCCGGCGCGGGGGGCGCCCCAATCGAGAAAGTCGACGGGTGTGGCGGAGATGACCGCGGCCTGCACGGCGCTGGAGTGTTCGCGATAGGGGCCGTCGCCTTCGAGTTTGGCATTGGGGCCGGCGAGTGCCAGCATCGCGGCCAGATGGGCTCCGGCGGAGTTGCCGTAAGCGCCGATGCGGTTGGGGTCGACGTTGTAGTCTTTGGCGTGAGCGCGTAGCCAGCGCACAGCGCACTTGACGTCCTCAATGCAGGCAGGAAGCCGGGCTTCGGTGACAAAGCGGTAGTTAAGGGAAACCGATACGTAGCCCTGTTTGGCGAACTCGATGGGGAGATCCTTCCACATGCCGGTGCGTTTGTCGCCATTGCGCCAGCCGCCGCCGTGAATCACGACTACGGCCGGACGGGGCGTGGCGGAGGGCGTATCGGGCATGGCGAGGTCGAGCTTCCAGGCGGCGCTGCCCTCGCGGTAGGCGATGTCGTTCACGATTTTGACGCCGGAGATCTGCGCGGATGCCATCGCAGCGCAGAGGAGTGCTACTGGGAGAATCATTTGCTCCGCATTGTAGCGAAGCAATCAATGGTCGGCCACGGCGCCGTCGCCGAATACGTACCTGGAACGCGTTACGGGCTTGTAAGGATGGGCGGCGGCAACCTTTTCGTCGAGATCGACGCCGAGTCCAGGCTTCTCGGGCAATGCCGCGTAGCCGTCTTTCACTGGATGCTGGTAGCCATAAAACAAATCCATCACCCATTGTTGTGAGTTGGGATTGAACTCCTGGATGGTGCAAGCGGGCGTAGTGGCGTCGACATGCAGGGAGGCGAGGGTGCTGACCATGCTTTGCGGGTTGTGCGGCGCCATCTCGACGCGGTACGTTTCGGCGAGCGTGCCGATCTTCTTCATTTCCAGAATGCCGCCCGCGTGGCAGACGTCTGGCTGCACGTAATCGACCAGGTGCCGGGAACAGAAATCGGCGAAGCCGTACTTGGTGAAAGACCGCTCGCCGGTTGCGAGGGGGACTTTCGTTTTCTGCCGTAAGTGCTGCAACTCGCCGAGATCTTCGAGTTGCGTCGCCTCTTCTACGAATAGAGGACGCAATTCTTCGACGCGGGTGCAGAAATCGACAGCCATGACGGTGGTCAGTTTTCCGTGTTCGTCGGAGCAGATGTCGAAATCGTCGCCCAAGGCTTTGCGCACGGCTTCCATACGCTTGTGGCCTTCGCGCACGGCGTAGGCGGGGCGGATGAGGTCGTTCTCTACTCTCACAAAGCCGGCCTTGGCTGCGGTATAGCCTTCGCTCTTGGCTTGCTGGAAGGCGGACACCAGTTGTTCCACGGTGGCGCCGCCGACGTCTTTGTACAACCGCACGCGCTGGCGGGCTTTTCCGCCGAGGAGTTTGTAGATGGGGACTCCCAGACCCTTGCCGACGATATCCCAGAGCGCGATTTCGACGGCGCTGATGGCGCTGTTCAGGATGGGGCCGCCGCGCCAGCGGGGCCAGCGGAACATGGCCTGCCAGTGAAGTTCGATATCCGCGGGATCTTTGCCGAGGAGGTAGCGTTCCTGCTCCATGATGGCGGCCGATAGCGTGGCCTCCTTACTGGTGATGGAGCCTTCGCCGAGTCCGCTGATGCCTTGGTCGGTGAGGACTTTGCAGAAGGCCCAATTGACGTTGCCCACATTGACCACGATGGTCTTCAGACCGGTGATCTTCAAGTGCAGTCCTTTGGCTTGGGCCAGCAGATTGCGATTGACGAGCGGCATACCGCCGGCCAGAGATGCAAGGAAATGCCTTCGATTCATAACCTAGAATCATACTCTCGATGCAAGTTCTCTACATAGCGGCGCACGCAGTGGACGCCGGGGAGTCGTATCCGCTCGGCGGCGGCGCGGCCATTGCCAAAAGATTGCGCGAAGAATGGTCCGGCACGGCGCCGTTCGATGTGCGGGTGATCGGCCCGTCGATTCTTGGCGGGCTGGCGCCTACGGGCGAGGACATCGTTCGCTTCTCGGAGCCGGAGTATGCACGCTTCTGCGGAGCCTTCGAGCGTGCGGCTTCCGAGGAGATTCTTCGCCACAATCCCGCCGAGACCGTTGTGCTCGCCAACGACATTGCGGAAGGTCCGGACTTCGTCCGTCTACGGCGGGCCGGGTTTCGCCTCGCCACGATATTTCACGTGGATGTTGTGGCGTACATCTCGTCCATCTATCTGCGCAATTGGGTGCGTCCGGAAACGACTGTGCGCTGGTTCCAAAGCCTGCGCTTGCTGCCGATGCCTGCAATCGCGCGTCTCATCTGGCAGAAGCAGCGCGATTGCGTGGAACAGTCCGAATTGCTGATTGTTCCATCGCAGGCGATGCAAACAACGCTGGAACGATGCTATCCGCGGCATGCCTGTGGAAAGACCGTCGTTTTGCCGTGGGGGTCCGTGCCCGCCATGCAGGCATCGGAAGGGGAAGTGGCAGCGCTCCGGCGGGAATTTGGAATCGGCGAAGGAGCGAAGGTGCTGCTGACGCTGAGCCGTATCTCGCCTGAGAAAGGGCAGCATGTCCTCCTCGAATCGCTGCGCGAATGGGAGCGGTCGGCGACGCCTCCGCCGGATGGAGTGGTGTTGCTGGTGTGTGGGGAGGCCGCATATATGCAGGGCCGGGCGTATCGCCGCAAGCTGAGGGAATTGGCGGGAAAGCTGTCCCGGATCCGGGTTCACTTCGCGGGCCATGTCACCGGAGCGCGCAAGGCGGCGTGCTTCGCGCTTGCGGACCTTTATCTGTTTCCCTCGATTCACGAAAGCTACGGGCTGACGCTGATGGAGGCGCTTGGCGCGGGCTTGCCGGCGATTTGTTTGCCGAGCGACGGATCGCAGGAGGTGATGCGGCCCGGTCTTGGAGCGGTGGTAGGGCGTGAGCAGTTGTGGAGCGAGATCCGGCAGTGGCTGGAGAACGATGGGCAACGCCGTGCGGCGGGGGAATCGGCGCGCGCCTACGCCGGCGAGCAGCGCTTCGACAGGACGGCGCAAAGACTGGCCGCACTGCTTGCGGGGATCGGTCTTCGTTGACGGGACGCGATGCGGGCCGCCAGCCTGTATCATGACCATGATGAAGGCGATCCTTTTCTTTTTCCCTCTGCTGCTGGCGGGCCAATCGCTTCCGCGATACGACATCTACCGGGCTGCGGGCCGTGTGGTTGTCGACGGCATTCTGGACGAGCCTGCCTGGAAGCAAGCGCCCTCCGCCGGCGATTTCCATTTCAACTGGCACAAGGAGGGAGAGAAAGAACAAACGATCGCCAAGATGGTTTGGGACGACCGGTTTCTCTATGTTGCTTATTATTGTCACGACAAACATATTTCCGGCGACGTAGTGGAACGGCACGGGCCGGTTTCGCGCGATGACGCGGTGGAGATTTTCGTCGCTCCCAATCCCGGCAAGGTGCGGAACTACTACGGCTACGAGATGAATGTCATCGGCACGATGCTGAATTTCACCCGGGCCGATTGGTACACGGGGCCGTTCTTCATGGAGCCGGAGGGAGTGCGGTTTCTGACCAGTTATCACGGCATCCGTCCGAAGGTGGAAGACGCGCGCGACACGCACTGGACTCTGGAATTGGCCATTCCTTTTGAGAACTTCGCGCGCGACGCCGCGCACACGCCGCCCCGCGATGGCGATACCTGGCGGCTGAACCTGAATCGCGCGGGAGGCAAGACGAACGCGCAGTACAGCACGTGGTCGCCGGTTGCGAGCGAGCGTCCGAACTTCCATGTTCCGGAGTCGTTCGGCTGGGCGCGGTTTGTGAACCGTGTGCCGGTGAAGCCGGAAGCTGCCAACGCAGTGAATGCCGGCCGGCTCATCACCGAAAGGCCGACGTTGCTCAACCTCGGTTTCGAGTGGCAGGTGTCGGGCGACGATAACCGCAATTCGTCCGTGGAGGTTGCCTACCGCAAGCGCGGGCAAGCGGAATGGAAACCGGCCATGCCGCTATTTCGCATGGGAGGAGAACGGGTATTCCGCAAGGATCTGGGGCTAGACTATGCGGTGCCCGAGATGTTCGCCGGCAGCATTCTCGATCTGGAGCCGAACACTGAGTATGAGGCTCGATTCACGATGCGGGATCCTGACGGGGTCAACGGCTCTGCGGTTCAGATGGTGAAGGTCCGGACGCGGGCCGAGCCGCAACCGGCGCGTGTCAATGGGCGTACGCTGCACGTCTATCCGCCGTCGTGGAAGGGCGAGAAAGAGCAGCCGGCGTTCACCGGGCTGAAGCAGGCCTACTATGGATCGGGCAATGGCGATTGGTCGGTGTTGAGCGAGAAGAAGGTCCGGTCCGGGGATACGATTCTGGTGCACGCCGGGTTGTACAAGGGAGACCGGCTGCGCTATTCCGACCCGGCGGGGCTCGATTTCGACGGCACGTATCTGTTGACGGCCAAGGCGACGCCGGACCGGCCGATTGTAATCCGCGGGGCAGGCGACGGGGAAGTGATTTTCGATGGGGACGGCGCGCACAACCTGTTTAACGTGATGGCGACGGAGAACCACATATTTGAAGGGATTACGATCCGCAACACCGATATTGCCGTACAGGCCGGCATGAAGGACGTGGCCGGAGCGAAAGCGCTCACGATCCGGAACTGCCGTTTTGAGGATGTCGGAATCGCCGTGAACGGGCAATATTCGGGATCGAACGATTTTCTGATTACGGACAACGTGATGCTTGGGAGGGACGATCCGCACCGGTTGCTGGGCTGGTACAGTCCCGGCATCTATGGCGGCAACCGGCTGAAGAGCTATCACGCGGTGAAGGTTTATGGGTCGGGCCATGTCATTGCACACAACTACATCGCCTATTTCCACGATGGCGTGTCGGTTTGCACGCATGGTTCGCCCGATCCGGAAGAGGACCGCCGCGCCACATCGATCGACATCTACAACAACGACATTCACCTCATGGCCGATGATTTCATCGAGGCCGATGGGGGCGTGCACAACATTCGCATCCTACGCAATCGCGGTGTGAACGCGGCGCAATGCGGATTGAGCGCGCAGCCGGTATACGGCGGACCCGCCTACTACATTCGCAACGTGCTCTATCACGTACCCACGGGCTGCGGGCTGAAGTTCAATGTGAAGCCTTCGGGCATGGTGCGGTATCACAACACGCTCATCACCGAGGCGTTGCCCGGCGACATCTATTCGAACGTGCTTTTC
>JAEUQG010000558.1 GCA_016789755.1 Bryobacterales bacterium | reverse complement strand
CGCGGACTCAAATCATGATGGTGAAACTCAGACGAACCCCGGGAGTCTACCTGGTGGGATTCATGGGCTGCGGCAAGAGCACCGTCGGCAAGCTGCTGGCCGAGCAACTCGAATGGCGCTTCGTCGATCTCGACGACGACATCGAAGGGCGCGAGCAGACGCCCATCTCACAAATCTTCGCCCAACGCGGCGAACCCGCATTCCGCCGCATCGAGCACGAATGCCTGAACACCCGTGTCCAGGAAGTGCGCAATCTGAAGCCGCTCGTGCTGGCTCTGGGCGGCGGCGCCTTCATCCAGGACGACAACCGTTCCCTCATCTCCGACGCCGGCATCTCCATCTGGCTCGATTGCCCCTTCCCCTTAGTCGAGCGGCGCGTGGCCGCCTTCACCCATCGCCCCCTGGCGAAAGACCCCGAAGCCTTCCGCCGCCTGTTTGACGAACGCCGCCCTGTCTACGCCCTCGCCGACTACCGCATCGCCATCGAAAGCGACGACGCCGCCAGTGCCGTTCGCGCGATCATGGATCTTCCAGGAGTGTTTTAGCGAATGAGCCTCCGCAACGACGCATTGGCCGTCATGAAAGCCGCCTTCCGCGCGGCCGACCCGGTGCAAGCCGTGCTGCGCCACCTCCGTCTCTCCGGCGATACGCTCATCGCCGGACGCACCCGCTACCGCCTTTCCAAGTTCCGGAACATCTACGTCATCGGCGGCGGCAAAGCCGGCGCCACCATGGCCCTAGCCCTGGAAAAACTGCTCGGCAAGCGCATCGGCGGCGGCCTGGTCAACGTCAAGTACGGCCACACCGCGCCTCTCAAGCGAGTCGCCATCAACGAATGCGGCCATCCCGTCCCCGATGAAGCGGGAGTCGCCGGCTCCCAACGCATCGCCCAAATCGCTGCCGCCGCCGGCGAAAAGGACCTCGTACTGTGCGTCGTCAGCGGAGGCGCCTCCGCTCTCATGCCCGCGCCGGCCGAAGGCATCAGTCTCGCTGAAAAACAGGCCACCACACGCCTGCTGCTCGCCTGCGGGGCGAATATTCACGAAATCAACGCCGTCCGCAAGCATCTGTCCACGCTCAAGGGAGGCCAACTCGCGCGCCTCGCCTATCCCGCCACAGTCGTGACTCTGATGCTGTCCGACGTCATCGGCGACAATCTCGACGTCATCGGCAGCGGTCCCGCCACGCCCGATCAATCCACCTTCACCGATGCGTTGGGCATCCTTGCCAAATACGATCTGCTCGAAAAGGCCCCCGCCTCCGTGCGCGAACGCCTGCGGCAAGGCGTCGCCGGGCTGATCCCGGAAACTCCGAAGTCGCTCCTCCGCACGCAGAACCTTATCGTCGGCAGCAACCGCCTCGCCGTCGATGCCGCCAAAGCCAAGGCAAAGCAACTCGGCTATCGGACACTGGTGCTGTCCACCACCATTGAAGGCGAAACGAAGGACGTAGCCCGGATGCATGCCGCCATGGCGCGCGAAATCGTCACCTCCGGCGAGCCCCTCCGCCCCCCTGCCTGCCTTATCTCCGGCGGCGAAACCACAGTGACGCTACGCGGCTCGGGTAAAGGAGGCCGCAACCAGGAGTTCGCCCTCGCCGCCGCCGTCGACATCGACGAAATGAAGAATGTGCTGTTGCTCAGCGCCGGAACCGACGGCACGGACGGACCCACCGACGCGGCCGGCGCATGGTGCGACGGAACGACGCTCGCCCGCGCCCGCAAACTCGGCCTTTCCGCCGCCCAATATCTGGCCGAAAACAATTCCTACGAATTCTTCGACCAACTCGGCGATCTCATCCGCACCGGCCCCACCAACACCAATGTCATGGATATCCGCCTGGTCCTGGTAGGGAGCTAGCCCGATGGAAGCCTTCGACGATCTCATCCAGTTCTCGCTCGACCATGAGACTCTAGCCAACGAATCGGAACAACTGGAGTGGATTGCCCGCGAGCCCGCCAACGCGCAACCCTTCTACAACCTGGCGCAGTTGCGGCGCATGCAGTACAAGCAGGACGAAGGGCTCGCCCTGCTGCTGCACGCCATCGCGCTCCAGCCAACCCACGCCCCCGCGCACGTCGCGCTGGCCGAAATCTACGCCGTGCGAGCCGATTACCGGGCCGCCTGGACCCACGCTCTGGCCGCCGACGAAGCCGGCCACCCCGCCGCCCTACAAATGCTCGAACGCCACCGCATCCCCCGCCCCTAGCCGCAATGCGTCACAAAGCCCATTCCGGCTACTGACTCCCAACTCCCATCTCCCGAGGGATATCAAAGGCGCAGCCCTTGTACAATATCGCCATGGCCCCTCGCGAATCCCGCCGCACCTTCGTCACCCGAGCCCTCTCCGCCGCCGCGCTCGCCGAACAGGCGATCGCTCAAACTTCCCCCGCCTCCGCCACCGGCATGCCGACGCGCGTCCTGGGCCGCACCGGAGTCCGCGTCTCCATTGTCGGCATCGGCGGCTGGCACATCGGAGCCGTCTCCGACAAACAGGAAGCCATCCGCATCATGCACGCAGCCATCGATGAAGGTATCAACTTCTTCGACAACGCGTGGGATTACCAGGACGGCGGCGCCGAAACCGTCATGGGCCAGGCGCTCTCCGGGGGTAAACGCGACAAGGTCTTTCTCATGACCAAGAACTGCGAGCGCGACTACAAAGGCTCTATGAAGAACCTCGACGACAGCCTGCGCCGCCTAAAGACCGACCGCCTCGACCTCTGGCAGTTCCACGAAATGGTCTACGACAACGATCCCGATTGGGTTTTCGAGAACGGAGGGCTCAAGGCCGCTCTCGAAGCGCAAAAAGCCGGCAAAGTCCGTTTCATCGGCTTCACCGGCCACAAGGACCCGCGCATCCATCTCAAAATGCTTTCGAAGCCCCACAACTGGGATTCGGCCCAGATGCCCATCAACGTCCTCGATTACAGCTACCGCAGCTTCCAGAACGAGGTCGTCCCCGTCTGCCTCAAAAAGAACGTCGGCATCATCGGCATGAAGGGGCTGGCCGGAGGCTACCCCCAGGGCCGCCTCCTGAGCCACGTCAAACTCACCGCCGAAGAGTGCTACCGCTACTGCCTCAGCCTCCCCATCACCGTGCAGGTAATGGGCATCAACACCATGGAGCAGCTCAAAGCCGACATCGCCCTCGCGCGGGGATTCCAGCCGCTCACTTCACAAGCCCGGCAGCAACTTCTGGCCAAGGTCAAGGACGTCGCCGGCGACGGCCGTCACGAACTCTTCAAATCGACTAAGAACTACGACGGCCCGCACCACCGCCGCCAACACGACTTCGCCGTTGACGCAGACTGAGCAGAAATAAACCAGCCGCGGCCATGAGCCATGTCTCCGGTTCCGGCGTCACCCCATCGGGCAGGTTCTCCACTTCATCGAATCGCACCGGCACAATGTCGAGCCACGCATACAGGTTCGGCCGCTGCTCCAGAAACACCAACCCGCGCAGCACCAGCATCATCCCCTGCCATTGCCCGGTCAGCACCCCGAGCTCGATTTCATACCACGCGCGGGCATTGGGAACCTGCGCCCATTCCGGAGTGTTCTCCACCGTCACCGGATGCACATAGTTGCTGAAATCCATACCGGCGAAGCAAAACACGCAGTTGCTCACCGGGGTTGCCTGAACCGGGGCTGATACCAATATCAGCCCCAGGAGAAGCGTCTTCATGCGTGTACCCGCCTTACTGTGTGATTCTCCGCTTGGAGCCGATCAGTACCGCCAGCAGTCCGATGCCGAAATAGCTCAGCGTCGGCACTTCCGGCGTTTCCGACGGCGGGGGAGGAGGAGGAGGAGGCGGCGGTGCAACCCCGGCAACCCCATAGGAGAAGTTGTCGATCACCACACCTGACGACGTCGGCCCGACAATCTCCACATGTTCGATTGCCGACGTGCCCGTGTACCCGAAGAACACCGGTGTCGGCGCCGAATAGGCCACAGTCGTCACCGAAGTCGTGTAGTCAGCCGTCGAGCTACCCACATTGAAGATGCGCACCGTCAAGGTCTGCGGGGTCGCGCTCACTGAGAATAGGTTGAAACCTACTGCCGTATTCGTCGCCTGCGCCATCACCGCCACGATCCCCTTCGAGTTGCCACCCGCCTCTGTATACAGGCAGCGCACATCGCACGAGTCCCACCAGGTATCCGCCATGATGTAAAACCAGGGCTGATTGATCGGAGCAAAGAATACTGTATCCGGCGCCGTCCCCGTGTTGATGTTGACGTAGGTACTCGGCGTCATCGCATTGAACGATATGTCCTGCCGGCTCGTCAGCGCCGCTTCCCACGCCCCGCGATCCGTAAACACCGCTCCCACCGCCGGCCCAGCCGCCAGCGACGCCACCACTACCAGCAATAAAACATGCATGAACCGCATGGATCTCTCCCGTCTGAATTACAAATTTCCCGAAGAATGTTTCGAGCTACAACGAGATAGTTCCATTACGGAAAGTACCGTCTCAAATTGGATTCCGGATTTAATGTTGGGGGTACGGGTAGGCCTAGATGGGATACTCCGTTTCCTGAAGGGTGGTAGGGATCTACTGCAAGCCGACGCTTCGCGCCACCTTCTCCCTGTACTCCCGAGCCTTTGCCAATACCTTCACCGCATCCAGCGTCAGCACGTTGCGCTCCCGCACCACCATCTTCCCGTTCACCATCACATCGTTCACATCGTGACCCTTGAGCGCATACACCATCTGCGACACCACGTTATACATCGGCAGGGCATGCGCCGCATCGGCCCGCACCAGAATCAGATCCGCCCGCTTACCCGCTTCGAGCGACCCGATCTCCTTCTCCATCCCCAAAGCCCGCGCCCCGAGAACGGTCGCCATCTCCAGCGCCTGCCGCGCCGGCAGCAATTCCGGATTGAGGGTGCTCACCTTCTGCATCTTCGCCGCCAGGTCCATTTCCTCGAACAGGTTGGCATCGTTATTGCTCCCAGCGAATCCGTCGGTGCCGAGCCCCATGGCGATCCCGAAGTTCAAAATATGCGGCACACGCGCCACGCCGCTGGCGAGTTTCGAATTGCTCGACGGGCAGTGCGCCAATCCCGTCCCGCGCCGCCGCAGAATCGCCAGATCCCCATCGTCCAGCCACACCCCGTGCGCCCCCAGCGTCCGGCCTTCCAGGGCACCCAGCGATTCCAGCAACTGGGTCGGAGTCATCCCGCGCTTGGCCAGCGATTCCTCATTCTCCCGGCGGGTTTCCGAAAGATGAATCAGCATCGGCACGCGATACTTGTTCGCCAGCGCCCGCGCCCCGCGCAGAATTTCGTCGGGCGTAGTGTATACGGCATGCGGCGCCGGAGCGGGCACAATCAGCGGATCGTTTTGGAACCGCTGGATAAACCGCTCCGCGCGCGCCAGCCCTTCCTGCGGAGTCTTGGCATCGGGTACGGGGAAGCCGATAATGGTCTGTCCCAGCACGCCGCGCAGTCCTGCAGCCTTCGTTTCCTCGGCGATGACTTCCTCGAAGTAGTACATGTCGGTGTAGGTAGTCGTGCCGCTCAGCACCATTTCGAGACATGCCAGCCGCGTGCCCCACCGCACGAACTCGGCATCGACATTCTTTGCCTCGGCGGGAAAGATGAATTTCTCCAGCCACTCCTGCAGCCGCCGGTCATCGGCCAACCCGCGGAACAGCGACATTGGCGCATGCGTATGGGTATCGATCAATCCCGGAGCAATCACCGCCTGGTGCCGGTCAATGCGTTTCGCCGCCTTGTAGCGGGCATCGATCTCCGCCCGAGTGCCCACGGCCACAATACGCTCCCCCTTCACGGCCACCGCGCCATCGGCAATCACCCGCCGCGCCGGGTCCATCGTGATCACATGCCCCGCGCTCCAGATCCAGTCCACCCGGTCTGCCGCCGGCAACACCATCGCCATCAGGAAGAGAAAGAGACGCATATCAATCCAGCGCACCACATTGCGCCGGAGGGAGGCAAGCGCCAACCAGGAGAAGATTGCTCCACGAACTGAGCGTGTTCCAGAGATTGCCGGCAGGCTTCGTTGTTGTCTGGCGATGCGGTCAATGAAGGCGCCGGTAGCGAGATCGAAACGGAGCTCGCCCGCGCCTTGAGGCACACGCGTGGTCCTGGGACACCGGCGGCGCGGAGCGCGCCCTCTGCGCTTCCTGAGGAACTCGCCCGCACAACGCGCCGGGTCTAACCGCGACACACAAGTTCCTCAACATGCTGGGGGCCACGCGCGGCCTGTGCGGGCTTCTAAGGGCCATCGAGACGATGTTCGCGGCGCTCGACGGCGTGAGATTGGATGTGCTGATGATCAATGCAGGGATCCGGAGGCATTCGCCGGTGGGTCGACTTTACTGGAGCGGATGAACGAATTGATCGATGTTGATGTCAAGGGTCTCTTCTGGGTCATGCAATGGGCGCTGCCGCTGTTGAACGAAGGGGCGAGGGTTATCAATACACTGGGCCAGCGCGTTGGTGTTTCTGTGCTCGGAGAACGAAGCTTCTGTCAGGGGGCAGATTCTCAACGTGAGCGGGGGGTTGCGATCTGAGGGGTTGCGGATTTGACCAGACAGCGGGGCGCTGGCAATCTGATAAGTAAGGCTGACGAGGGTGGAATAAGGCGATGGCGGCGCGAAAGGAAGCGCAAGCTCATGTTGTTGCCCGTACTGTTAATGAGCGGCTTAGTGCCGGCGGCTCCGGCGCCCTCTGTCCGCGTATTTCACGACGACGGGGGATGGTGCTGGTTTGAGGATGAAAGAGCGATCGTCAGCGGCGGAAAGCTGATTTTCGGCGTGGTGGCTTCGGGCCGCAAAGGGAACGTGGAAGCGGTTACCTACGACTTGAAGAGTGGCGAGGCGAAGGTATTCGTGCTGCACAAGCCCGATACTGCGGAGGAGCAGCGGCGCTGGATGGACGACCACAACTCGCCGGCATTCCTGCTTCGCCCGGATGGGCGCGTCCTTGCGATGTACGCCAAACATGGCGTGGACGAGAAGATTTACTACCGTGTTTCGGAGCCCAAGAATCCCGGGCAATGGGGGGAAGAGCGGATCTTCGTGCCGAGCGCTACGTCCAAAGTCACCTATTCCAACCCGCATTATCTACCGATGGAGAAGCGGATCTACAATTTCTTTCGCGGCATCCACAATTCGTTCAAGCCGTCCTATGCTTACAGCGAAGATTTGGGGGAAACATGGACGGCGGGAAATGTTTTTATCAATGTGCCCACCCAGTTCCGGCACCGTCCGTATGTGAAGTACGCCTCCAACGGGCGGGACACGGTGCATATCGCCTACACGGATGGGCATCCGCGCGATTTCGACAACAGCATTTATCACATCTACTATCGCAACGGGATGCTGCACCGCTCGGACGGAAAGCCGATCCGTGCATTAAAGGAAGGGCTGCAAACGCCGGAAGAGGGAACGCTGGTTTACAAAGGCGGGCCGAAGAATGTGGCATGGATCAGCGATCTTCACCTGGACGGGAAGGGCAATCCGGTGCTGGTATTCTCCGAACAGCGGGACCCGAGCGGTTCCGATCACCGGTATCATTACGCGCGATGGGCGGGCGGGAAATGGCGGGAGAACGAGATTGCGCATGCAGGATCGCGGCTGTACAAAGGCGAAGACGATTACACAGGAAACGTGGCCTTGGATCCGAAAGACACCGATCGTGTCTACATTTCCACGAACGCCGACCCGGTGTCGGGCACGGCGCTGCCGCATTATGAAATCTACCTTGGGGTGACGAAAGACGGCGGGGCGAAATGGACATGGACAGCAGTGACAAAGGATTCGAGCGAAGACAATATAAGACCAATTTGCCCCATTGTGAGGGGTGGGCCGCCGGTGCTTTGGCTTCGGGGTAAAATGTTAACCTACACCAACTATCGATTTCAGGTAGTCGGTTTGGCCGGCAAGTAAGTCGTATCGGAGGTTGCATGAAGAGTCTCGCCTTCGCCACTTTGGCGGCGGTGCTAGGGATGGGTGTCCTTGCAGCGTCGGACCCTGGGTGTCCACGGTATCCCGCGACGGAGCGCACCGAATTGCAAACGCAGTTGGAACTGGAACGCGATTTCCAGCAGTTCGCAATGCGTGCGGGCAAGAAAGCGCTGCGGAGCGCCACGAAGCGCAACAACTTCGTCGACGATCAGATTTTCGGGAAGATGGAGACGGACGGGGTGGCTCCGGCGGCCCTGACAACCGACGCCGAGTTTCTGCGGCGGGTGACGATCGACCTTACGGGACGCATTCCGACACCGGAAGAGGCGACGGCATTCTTCAACGACAGCGACGCGGCCAAGCGCGGGAAGCTGATTGAGAGACTGCTGGGGTCGGCGGGGTACACGGACCAGTTCACGCTGTACTTCGCCAACAAGTTCGAGGTGACCAGCGCATATTACAGCTATATCGGGCTGACTGGGCGGGGGCTGTTCAACAAGTTCCTGCGGGATTTCGTGGCGCGCGATCTGCCGTTCAACAAAGTGGCGAGCGAGATGATTACAGCGAGCGGGGATGCGGACATGGTGGCGCCGGCGAACTTTCTCTCGCGCGGGTGGCAGGAAGGCGATCCGATTCAGGACACTTGGGACACGCTGACGGACCGTGTCACGGTGCGCATGCTGGGGTTCAAGACGGAGTGCATTTCGTGTCATGGCGGGCGGGCGCATCTGGAGCAGATCAATCTCTGGCTTTCGCGGCGGACGCGGGAGGAGTTCTGGCGCACGTCGGCTTTCTTTTCGCGGATGAACATGACGCGCATCTCGACGGATGCGTTTAATCAGAGGCTGCGGTTTTACTTCACGGACCGGGATGCGGGCGGGTACACGTCGAGCGTGAATGTGGGATCTCCTGGACCGCGGCCGCCGCGCGCGGGCGGGCCGTATGAGCCGCGGTTCATTCTTGGCGGCGAAGAGCCGCAGAACGGGGAATGGCGGCAGGAATTCGCACGGATCGTGACGGGAAACCGGCAGTTCGCCAAGGCCACCGTGAACTATATGTGGGCCTACCTGTTCAATTACGGGCTTGTGGATCCGCCGGATGCATGGGACCTGTCGCGCGTGGACGCGAAGAATCCGCCGCCGGCGCCGTGGGCGCTGCAGGTGACGCATCCGGAGCTGTTGGAGCAACTGGCGGATCACTTCATTGCAAACAATTACAGCATCAAGAGCATGCTACGGCTGCTGGTGAATTCGAGCGCCTATCAGCTTTCGAGCAAGTATGAAGGCAAATGGGATCCGGCTTACACGCGCTACTTCGCCAAGCACATTCCGCGGCGGCTGGCGGCCGAGGAGCTGTTCGACGCGCTGACGATTTCCACGCAAACAGAAACGCCGATGTTTGTTCCGGGCTTCGAGGAGCCGCTGTTGTATGCGAATCAGCTTCCCGACCCGACGGAACCGCGGAGCGATTCGCTGATCCTGGAGTTTCTGAACACGTTCGGGCGGGGCGACTGGTGGAACAACCGGCGCGATCCGCAGCCGAACATTCTGCAGTTGCTGTACAACATGAACGGCGGGCAGACGGTGCTGCGTTCGTTCGCCTCGAATCCGAACAGCCCGACGAACCGGCCGGGGCGGCTGGCGCAATCCCGGATGAGCGACGAAGAGGTGGTGCGGGAGATGTTTCTGGCCACGCTGACGCGGTATCCCAGCGATCAGGAGTTGGCGACGGTGCTTCGCCTGAAGCAGGGGACACGGCTCGATTGGATCAGCGATTTGCAGTGGGCATTGCTGAACAAGCTGGATTTCATCTTCAATTACTGAGGCAGAAGGAGACGACCAACATGCGTAACGATTGCGGCAATCATGGACAGGCAAGCCGGCGTCACTTTCTGTTGGGGGCGGCGTCGACGGCGGGATTTCACCTATTGAAGGTGCATGGCGATGCGGAAGTAGTGGGGCGTGCGGCGGCGCCGCGGAAGACAGCGACGGCGTGTATCTTTATCAATCTCACGGGGGCGCCCAGCCACCTGGACACGTTCACGCCGAAGGACGGGCCGTGGAATCCGCCCGATGCGGATCTGCAGCAGTATCCGGGTGGGATTGTTTTGTCGAAGGCGTTTTTTCCCAACCTGTCGAAGATCACGAGCGATCTTTGCATTCTGCGCAGCCTGGTGAGTTGGGAAGCGGCGCACGAGCGCGGGCAGTTTTACGTACAGACGGCGCATCCGTCGAATCCGGCATTTGCGCAGGAGACGCCGCACATTGGGGCGGTGGTTTCGCGCGAGTTGGGGAATCCGGCGCAGCCGCTGCCTCCGTTTCTGGCGTTCTACAGCAGCGGGATGCAAGGGGCGGCGTTTCTGGGCGGAAGAGTGGCTCCGATGATGCCCACACCGGCGCGTACGGGGCTTTCGACGCTGGAACACAACTACTACGGGACGCAGAGCCAGGCGCGATTCGAGCGCAAGTTTCAGATGCTGGATGCGCTGGATGCGCCGTTGCGGGAGAATCCCTTCGATCCGGGAATGGCGGCCTATTCGAGCTTCTACGGATCGGCGAAGCAGATGATGTACAACGAGGCCATTGCGGGGGTGTTCCGCTACACGGCCGACGACGAAGGGCGCTACGGGAATACGAACATCGGGCGGTCGTTGATTGTAGCCCGCAACGCTGTGCGCGCGCGGAACGGGGCGGTGTTCATCAACACGATGATGGGCGGCTGGGACACGCACCAGCAGCAGTTCGACACGAGCTACGCGGGCAACATGTACCAGCTCACGAATCAGCTCGACCGCGCGGTAGGCGCGTTGGTGGAGGATTTGAAAGCATCGGGCGATTTCCAGCGGACCATCGTTTGCATGATGGGCGAGTTCGGACGGACACCGGGAGCTTTGAATGCGCGGGGCGGGCGCGATCATCACAAGAACGCGATGTGCGCGGCGCTATTGGGTGGCGGGGTCAAGGGCGGGCAGATCATCGGCGAGCAGAGCCCGGATGGGGCCACGATTGTGACTCCGGGGTGGAAAGGCGATCGCGCCATCTACACCGAGGATGTGGCGTGCACGTTGTATTCGGCGCTAGGCATCGATTGGACGAAAGGGATCACGGACACGCCTTCGCGGCGCAAGTTCGAGTATGTGCAGTATGCGTCGGAAGGCACGTATACACCGGTGGATGAAGTGTTCGGAGGCTGATGTGAAACTGGCACTGCTGTTGTTGACCGCCGGCGCGGCGTTCGCGCAAGGACCCGCCGCCACCGTGCAGATTCTCACTCCATCGCTGCGGTTGCTGGCGGGGGAGCGTGTGGAATTGAAGGCTGTCGTGCGCGATGCGAATGGGGTGGAACGTCCCAACGACATCGCTTTATGGTCAGTGAACAACACGAATCTGGCGACGGTGGAAAGCAACGGAGCGCTGACCGCGCGGACGCTGGGTTTGGTCACCGTTACGGCGCGCGTGGGTGGAGTGGCCAGTACGACGCTGGTGCAGATATTGCCCAAGCGGGTGAGCATTTCGCCTTCGAATGCGACGCTGACGGTCGGTGAACGGCTGCAATTCCAGGCCGTGGCTTACGACAAGAACGATCAGCCGCTGAGCGGGGTGGCGTTTACGTGGTCCACATCGAGCGGCAATGGATTCACCACGAACACTTCGTCGGTGACGAGCGCGGGAATGCTTTCAACCGTGGCTACGGGCAATGTGCTGGTGCGGGCGACGATCAACTACAACACGTCGGTGCCGGGGTTTGAACGGCAGGCGCAGGCGATCGCGACGCTGGCCATCCGGCCGCCGGCGACGTACCGGTTGCGGAAGCTGTTCGGGAATGCGGAGATGCAGCGAGGGCCGATGCGGCTGCGGGCGAAGATCGTACCGCTGTTGGGGAACGATCAGGGTCAGGTGCTGTTCAATGCCGTTCTCAACGGGACGGCAAACGGCCCGTTGTTGATGGACGGCCGCAGCACGCGGCTGATCGCCTGGGGCGGCATGCCGGGGCCAGCGGGGCAAACGTCGGTGTACGAGTTCCCGACGCTGGCGCTGAACAATCGAGGCACAGTGCTGGCGATGACGAACGTGCTGTTCAGCGGCAACGTTCTTTATCGGATTAACGGTGAGGATGCCGATCCGGTCTTCCTGGATCCGATGCCGCTGCCCGGGACAGAGAGCCTGTCGAGCCCTGCGATTACGCGCAACAGCCTCAACGACAACGGGGATTTCGCGATGGCAGTAAACTACCGGATTGCCAACGCGGGCACGACGTATCGAGCCATCTTCCGTGTGCCGCAGCGCGGTTTCCCGGATGAGATTGTGTCGACGCGGGAGACGCTTCCCGGCTTGCCATCGCCGTTCACCATCGATGGGGATTTCGGGATTGCGGGCAACGGCGCGGTGTTCTTTTCGGCGACATCGGGGACAGCGCGCGCGTTGTATGTACGGGAGTACGATCAGCCGCGCAAGGTGTTGGCGGTGGGGGATGCGCTGCTTGGTTCGACGGTGGCTCGATTTCCGGGCAATCCGTTTTACTTGGGCAACGACGGGGATCTAATTGCGGTTGTGGTGCTGGCGAACAATCAGACGCACATGCTGCGCTATTCGCTGAAGAACCTCAGCGCCCCGGTCTCGACACTTGCCTTGCGCAGCTACAGCAACGTGTATCGCATCCATCCGGAAGTGGGCGTGCTGTTTCTGGGGGATGGGGGCAAGGGATACGGCGTCACGATCTGGAAAGAGAACGACACGACGGCGGTGTTCCTGCAAAACAGCAACGCCAGCCGGTTGCGGGGCAAGACGGTTCCGCAGATCGATTACGCGACCATGGATGGTTCCGGCGAGACGACGATTCTCGCCCGCACGCAGGACAGTCCTATGGAGATCTTTTCCATTCGCGCGGGCCAGGAGGCTGTGCCGCTGATGCAGGCCGGCGATCCGGTGGATGTTTCGGCGCCGATCAATCTGATCAACACGCTGCCGGGCGCGCGGAGCGGACCGCATCATGTGCTGCTGGGCGGACGCGGTTCGAGTGTGTTCGAGTCTTCCGAAGACGGGTTAAAGCCGACCTACGTGATTGGAGAGCGCTACAACATGACGGCGCTGTACACGGGATCGGACACGAGCAACACGCAGAAGGTACCGGGAGGAGATCTGTTTGTGACGCCCACCAGCGGCGTGGGAATGTACCGGTTGAAGAGCAATGAAGGCGATTTTCTTTATCGCGCCGGGTTGACGCTCGCCACGGGGACGACGGCGAACGCAGCGCAACTGGTGCGAGGCAACAGCGGTGGAGATCTGCTGTGGCAGGCGAGCACGAACCGGGGCGACACGCGGCTGATCCTGACGCGCAACGGGGAGCACAAAACAATTCTCACGAATAATGTTTTTGCGGGCGATCCGACGCTGGTGGAGGACAATGCGGTGGTTTCGTGGGGCGATCTAGCCATCGACGAGACGGGACGGGTAATGGCGACGCTGCGGTTCCGCGACGCGTCCTTCGGGTTGTTCCTTTATGCGAACGGCCAGTGGCAGAGAGTGCTGACTTCCGGCGAATCGAAGATTGCCAACAACACGATCACCGCCTATTCGCAGGTGAAGGCCGGCGGCGATGCGATCTATGCGGTGGTGAGCATGCAGGGGATCGGCAATACGCTGGCACGGCACCGGAACGGAAATTGGGAAGTAGCGATCGCGGTGAGCGATCTGCTGGTGACGGGGCATTCGGCGAATTCTATCGGCGTGTACGAAGTCAACCGCAACGGCGACATTTTCGTGCAGTGCAATACCAACACGCAGGTTCTGGTGGTAAAGAAGCGCGACGGCAAGACGCATTACGTGCACATGCTGAACGAATTGACACCGGATGGCGATCTGCTGCTGCGCACGAGCGATTACGATATCCGCGACGACGGCACGGTGTATTTTCTGGGGATGTCGGTACTGGATGAATACGCGGTGTACATGGCGAAGCCGGTAAATTAGCTGTTGTAAAATACCCTTACCGTGTTAGCCAACGCCATACGTGTCTTTGCACTTATTTCCACCGCGCTCCATGCCGAGGACCTGCCGCGCCAGACGGCGGAGATATTATCCGCCAACTGTCTGAGTTGCCACGGATCGGCGATGAAGATGGGCGACCTGGACTTACGCTCCCGCGAGTCGATGCTGAAGGGAGGAAAGCACGGTCCGGCGCTGGTTCCCAGCGATCCGGAGAAAAGCCGGCTGTTCCGCCACGCGGCGCACATGGAGCAACCCGCGATGCCTCCCGGACGCAAACTGCAGGACTGGCAACTGACCGTGCTGCGGCGTTGGATCGGCACCGGCGCTCCGCTGGACGAACCGATCGCCGACGCCACGGACGCGAAGAAAGCGATGGCGGCAATGGAAGAGCGGCCGATTCTGGATGAGGAGCGGCAGTTCTGGTCGTTCCGTCCTGTGGTGCGGCCCGCTGTTCCGGGGCTGAAGAGCCCGTGGATCCGGAATGAAATCGACGCCTTTCTGCTGCAGGCTCTGAACGGGAAGAATTTGAAGCCGTCGGCGGCTGCCACGAAGCGGGTCCTCATTCGCAGGGCATATCTCGATCTCATCGGCATCCCACCGACGCCGGCGGAAGTGGAAGCCTTCGTCAAGGACACGCGCCGGGATGCGTGGCCGGAACTGGTGGAGAAGCTTCTGGCCTCGCCGCACTATGGGGAGCGCTGGGCGCGGCACTGGCTGGATCTGGTGCGGTATGCGGACTCGGGAGGCTTTGAATACGACCGCGACCGGGCAGACGCGTGGCGCTATCGCGACTGGGTGGTGAAGGCATTCAACGAGGATCTGCCCTACGATAAATTCGTGAAGCTGCAGATCGCGGGAGATGAGATGGAGCCGCAGTCTCACGATGCGTTGATCGCCACCGGGTTCCTGCGGCATGGCCCGGAGCACAACGTCAAGTCGGAGTTCACGCGCATGGAGGAGCTCGACGATATTCTCTCCACGACGGGCAATGCGTTTCTGGGAATGACCATCGGTTGCGCGCGGTGCCACAATCACAAGTTCGATCCGATTCCGCAGAAGGATTATTACCGCATGCAGGCGGTGTTCTTCTCCACCAAGCCGAACGATGCGCCACTGCTGGACGCCGAGGCGTTGCGGCGCCAGAAGGAAGCGGACGCAAAGATCGAAGAAGAGGCGCGCCCGCTGAAGCGGGATTTGGAAGCGCTACTCAAGCCGTATCGCGACCGGAAAGTGGCGGAGGAACGCGCGAAGTTGCCGGACTACATTCAGGAAGCGCTGCGCACACCGCCTGAGAAACGGACGGAAGGGCAGAAGCTGAACGTCATCCAAGTGGAGAAGACGCGGAATTTCACCGAGGCGGATGTGATCGCATCCATGACGGATGGGGATAGGTCGAAGCACGATCAACTGCAGCGGCGTATCCGGCAGATCGAGCGCAAGAAGGAGCGCATCCCGTCGGCGATGGCGATCGGCGAGAACAGCCGCGAGGCGGATCCGTCCTACTTCCTGCATCGGGGGAGTCCGGATTCGAAGGGTTCACTGATGAAGCCGGGAGTGCTGAGTGTAATCACGCGCCAGGAGCCTGCATTCCCCGCGGCGCCGGCGGGCGCGCAATCGAGCCACCGGCGCAAGGCGTTCGCCGACTGGCTGGCTTCGGCCGACAATCCGCTGTTCGTGCGGGTGATAGTGAATCGCATCTGGCAGCATCATTTCGGCGAAGGCATTGTGCGCACGCCGAGCAACTTCGGCAAGACGGGCGAAGCGCCGACGCATCCTGAATTGCTCGAATGGTTGTCGAGTGAGTTCGTGAAGAGCAACTGGAGCATCAAGGCGATGCACCGGGCGATGATGAATTCAAACGCTTATCTGATGGCCAGCGACGATGTCGCTTCGGCGATGAAAGCCGATCCCGAGAACCGCTATCTGTGGCGCATGCCGCGGCAGCGCCTGGAAGGCGAAATTATTCGCGACGCGATGCTTGCCGTCTCGGGGACGCTGGACAGCAAAGCGGGCGGACCAGGGGTGCATCCCTACATCGATCCATCGTTGTGGCAAGGCAGTTCGGGGCGGAGTTGGCCGGGGAAGAGGGACGACGATCCGAGCACGTGGCGGCGCAGCATTTATGTGCACAGCAAGCGATCGATTCCGCTGCCGATGCTGGATGTCTTCGACAAGCCGGACGGCATCACGTCGTGCGCGCGCCGCAATCGTTCGACGATCGCTCCGCAAGCGCTGATTCTGATGAACAACAGCTTTGTGCGCATCCAGGCGCAGCAATTCGCGCAACGGCTGGAACGGGAAGCGGGCCAGGATACGGCGAAGCAGGTGCACCGTGCATTCGAGCTTGCTTATCTGCGGACGCCCACGCAAGCGGAACGCGCGGCGGCGGTGGACTTTCTGAAGAGCAACCCGGGGAGCCTGGCCGATTTCTGCCAGGCGCTGTTCAATAGCAACGAATTTGTGTACATGCCATGAAACAACGTTTTCTTTCACGCCGTGAACTTCTGATGCAGGCCGGAGGCGGCATCGGCGGCCTGGCGCTGGCCGATCTGTTGGCGGGCGATCAAGCGCGCGCGGCCACGACGGCCGAAGCGGTGAACCCGCTTGCGCCGCGCAAGCCGCATTTTGCGGGCAAGGCCAAAGCCGTCATTTCGATTTTCTGTTATGGCGGCGTGAGCCAGATGGATACCTTCGATCCCAAGCCCGAGTTGTACCGCCGCCGCGGCGAAGCGATGGCAGGCAAGGGACAGGTGGTGGTGTCGCAAGGCAATCCGGGCGGATTGATGCCGTCGCCGTGGAGCTTCAAGAAGTACGGGCAGTGCGGGATGGATGTTTCCGATCTCTTCCCGAAGGTGGGCGAGTTGGTGGATGACATATCTTTCATCCGCTCGATGTACGCAATCAGCAACGATCATGGGCCGGCGCTGTTTCAGATGAACACGGGGCACATTCTGCCCGGCCACCCGAGCATGGGGAGCTGGGTGACGTACGGGCTGGGCACGGAGAATCAATCGCTGCCGGCTTACGTTGTGTTTACCGATCCGCGCGGCGGGCCGATCGGCGGGGCGCCGAACTGGTCGAACGGCTACATGCCTGCGGCCTATCAGGGCACGCAGTTTCGCTCGACCGGAGATCCGATTGTCGATCTGAAGCCGGGCAACGATATGTCGCCGGAGCGGCAGCGGCGATGGCTGGATCTGCTGGGGCGGTTGAACGCGGAGCACGCCCGCAAGAATCCGGAAGACACGGAGCTTTCGGCGCGCATCGCGACGTATGAACTGGCCTTCCGGATGCAGACGCACGCGCTCGATGCGGTCGATTTGAATAAAGAAAGCGCGGCGACGAAGAAGCTGTACGGGCTGGAGGACAAGACCACGGAGTACTTTGGACGCCAGTGTCTGATGGCGCGCCGGCTGGTGGAACGCGGCGTGCGGATGGTGCAGCTTTATTCGGGTGGCGGCAACTTCCAGACCAGTTGGGACGCGCACTGGGACATCGTGGAGAACCACGGAATGCATGCGGTGGAGACCGATGGGCCGATCGCGGGGTTGATCCGCGATTTGAAATCGCGGGGGCTGTTGGATTCGACGCTCATCATCTGGCACGGCGAATTCGGACGCATGCCGATTTCACAGCGCATGAGCGGGCGCGATCACAACCCGCATGTGTTTACGGTGTGGATGGCCGGTGGCGGAATCAAGGGCGGCACGCGCGTCGGCGAGTCGGACGAATTCGGCTACAAGGTGGCGAGCGACGGGAAGTCGATCCCCGATCTGCACGCGACGATTCTGCACCTGCTTGGCTTCGATCACGAGAAGCTGACGTATTTCTACAATGGGCGCAACATGCGGCTGACCGACGTCAGTGGCTCGGTGATTCGCGAGATACTCGCTTGACGGCGTAGCCGAGGGTGAGGCCCAGACAGAAGGCGAATAGGAGCAAGTGCCAAACGTGCGACTTGATCCAGGGCATGGTTTGGGTGCCGTATTGGGCGCCGAGCCACGCCAGGCCGAAGTAGCGAGGGATGCGCGCGGCAAGCACCACGGCCATGTATTTGAGGGGCGACACTCCCATTACTCCGGCGGAGATGACGAACACTTTGAGCGGCATGGGAATGGGCAGCAGAGCGGGAATGAACACGGTGATGAGGCCGTAGGTTTGGAACCAAACGCGGAACTTCGATCCGCCTTCTGTGGCGATGACGCGATTGAGATAGGCCTGTCCGCCTTTGCGTGCGAGATAGAAGAGGAACAGGCTGCCGATGGCGGAGCCGACGACGGCGAACAGGGCGGACAGATAGGCGGCGGATGGATTGATGATGGCGGTGGCGACAAGCAGGGCGTCGACAGCCGCGGGCAGGGGCACTCCGGCGGAATCGAACACCGCGAGGAGGAACACACCGGGGGCACCCCAAGAGGTCAGAATGGCAGCAAGCTTCTTCAATCTCTTCTATTGTCCTATGAGCGCCAGCAAAGCTTCTTCGTCGAGCACGGGAACGCCCAGCGTGTGGGCTTTCTTGAGCTTCGATCCGGCATCTTCGCCGGCGACCAGATAGCTGGTTTTCCTGCTGACGGAATCGGTGGTTTTGCCGCCCGCGGCTTCGATCTTCGCTTTTGCTTCTTCGCGCGACATCGAAGGGAGCGTGCCGGTGATGACGAAGACCTTGCCGGCGAGGGGCCCGCCTTCGACGCGCGATGCCTGATGAGTGAAGGTTAGGCCGGCAGCACGGAGGCGCTCGACGAGCGCGCGGTTATGTTCTTCAGCGAAGAAGCGACGGATGCTTTCGCCCACCTTCGGGCCTACTTCGTTTGCCGCTTGCAGAGTGTCGACGCCGGCGGCGGCGATACGATCCAAATCGCCGAAGGTATCGGCGAGAATCTGCGCCGTGCGTTCGCCGACGAAAGGGATGCCGAGCCCGTTGAGCAGGCGCGGCAAGGGCTGCCGGCGTGAACGCTCGATGTTCTGGAGGATCTTGGTTGCGGATTTTTCGCCCATGCGCTCCAGCGAAAGGAACTGGTTGAGGGTGAGTTCGTAGAGGTCGGCGATGTTTTTCACAAGGCCGCGGTCGACTAACTGGTCGACGAGGACGTCGCCCATGCCGTCGATGTCCATCACACCGCGGGCGGCGAAGTGGAGCACGGACTCTTTGAGGCGGGCGGGGCAATTGCTGTTCAAACAGCGGCTGGCTGCTTCGCCCTCGGCGCGCACGACATCGCCGCCGCATTGGGGGCACTGCTTCGGCATATCGAACTTGCGGCGGGCGGCGCCCTGGCGGACCACCTTGACCACTTTCGGGATCACGTCGCCGGAGCGTTCAATGAGCACCGTATCGCCGATCTGGACATCGAGGCGCTGAATTTCGTCCTCGTTGTGGAGAGTCGCGTTGGACACGGTGACGCCGCTGACGAAGACGGGCTTCAACTTGGCAACGGGGGTGAGCGCGCCGGTGCGTCCCACCTGCACGACGATATTCTCCACGACGGTCTCTTCCTGCCGCGCGGGGAACTTGAAGGCGATAGCCCAGCGGGGCGCCTTGGCGGTCCAGCCCAGGCGGTCCTGCTGTGGAATGGAATCGACCTTCGCCACGACGCCGTCGATTTCGTATCCCAGGTCGTCACGCCTTGCTTCCATGCTCTGGCAGAATGCGAACAGTTCCTCCACGCCAGCCGCGCGAGCTCTGTTTGGATTCACCTTGAACCCCATGCGCTCCATGGCACGCAGCGATTCCCAGTGGCTGTCGAATGCGGGCTTGCCGTCGACCAGCAGCAGGTAGGCAAAGAACTCCAGCTTTCGCGAGGCGGTGATGGAGGGCTCGAGAACGCGCAAGCTTCCGGCGGCGGAATTGCGCGGATTGACATAGCGGGGCAGGCCTTGCCGTTCGCGCTCTTCGTTCAACTGATCGAAGTGCCGCTGGAGCATCACCACTTCGCCGCGGACCTCGAATCGCGGCAGATGCGTTTCGACGCGCAAGGGGAGCGTGCGGATGGTCCGCGCGTTGTCGGTGACGTCCTCGCCTTCGCTGCCGTCGCCGCGAGTAACCGCGAGGCGGAACAGCCCGTCCTCAAAGCGGGCAGCCATCGACAGCCCGTCGAGTTTCACTTCGGCCACATAGGTGTAGGGCTCGCCTTGCAGCAGTTCGCCGACGCGGCGATCGAAGTCGCGCAGTTCGCCCTCGTTGAGGGCGTTGTCGAGGCTGAGCATGGCGGAACTGTGGCGCACCTTGACGAAGCCTTCGCGCGGTTTGCCTCCGACGCGTTGGGTTGGAGAATCGGGAGTCAACAGGTCCGGATGCGCGGTCTCGAGGGCCTGCAGATCGCGGATCATGGCGTCGTATTCGAGATCGGAAATCTCCGGCCGGTCGAGCACATAGTAAAGATGCTCGTGCCGCCGCAGTTCTTCCCGCAGCGCAGCGATCTTTTCTTGAACGGAATGCCCCATGAACGTTTTATTATGGCAAGTAGCAGAGGATCGAACCAGTCATCCCCCAGTACCGGCGCGCCATACTTATCCATAACCCGAACGCGGGCAAAGTCCGAGGCAAGCCCGGGCTGATCGAGGCTGCCCTGCGCGCGCTGCGGGGACAAGGGCATGAAGTGGAGGCGCGCCCCACGAATGCGCCGGGCGACGCGACACGGATTGCGCGGGAAGCAGTGGCAGCGGGCGCCGATCTGATTCTGGTCGCGGGAGGCGACGGGACGATCAACGAGGCGCTGAACGGGATGATCGGATGCGATACGCCGCTGGCGGTGCTGCCCGCGGGCACAGCCAATGTGCTTGCCAGAGAGACGGGCATACCGGTCTCACCACCGAAGGCGGCCGCTGTGCTGAACCACATGCAGCCGGCGCGCATCGCCACGGGTTTGGTGCGCAATCGGGACGGCTCCGTGAGGCGGCATTTTGTGTGCATGGCCGGGGCGGGGCTGGACGCGCACATCGTGGCATACATCAACCCTGGGATGAAACGCATGCTGGGAAAGGGCGCCTATTGGATCGCGGGATTCCAGTCCATCACGCGCCGTCTGGTGGAACTCGATGCCACGCTGCCGCAATCGACGCATCGCTGCAGTTTTGCGCTGGCCAGCCTGGTGCGCAATTACGGGGGCGATCTGGAGATTGCGCGCAACGCGAGCCTGCTTGCTCCGCAGTTCGGCTTGTATCTTTTTGAGGGCAGCAATCCGTTGCGTTACCTGAAGTACTTCACGGGCGTTGTCTTGAGGAATGCGGCGCGGCTCAAAGGCATAACCGCAACGAACGTGACGCGTCTCGCCCTGGATCCCGTCAACGGCGACAAAGTGCATCTCCAATTAGACGGGGAGGAGGCAGGGACTCTGCCGGTGACGATTGAAGTGGTTCCCTCGTCGCTGACATTGCTGCTGCCGCCGCGGTACCTGGCCAAGGAGCGTTCCCGTTGGACAACCTGACGCATGCGTTGACCGGATTGATGATCTCGCGCGCGGGCTGCAACCGGCTCAGTCCGCACGCATCGGCAATTCTGATGTTGGCGGCGAACATTTCGGATGCCGACGGTATCGTGCGGATTTTCGGGACCTCGCTCGATTACCTGGATGATCACCGCGGCTGGACGCACACTTTCGCAGGGTCTCCGCTGGTTGCCGCAGCCTCCGTGCTGTTGGTTGCGGCTGTGGCGCGCAAGCGCCTCCCGTGGATCAAGGCGTGGTTCATCGCGTGGCTCGGGGTACTTTCGCACATCGTGCTGGATTGGACGAACACCTACGGGCTCCGGATGCTGCTGCCGTTCCGCGGCGATTGGCTGCATCTGGACATCACGAATGTAGTCGACATCTGGATCTGGGCGGTTCTGCTGCTGGCGGTGGCAGGGCCGTTGCTGTCGAAGCTGGTGAGCTCAGAGATTGGGGCGAAACCAGGCACTGGGCGGGGGGCGGCGATTTTCGCACTCTCCACGTTGGTGCTGTACGAGGGCGCGCGATTCGTGCTGCATGAGCGCGCCGTGCAGACGCTCAACTCACACAGCTACGCGGGGGCGCCGGCCAAACGTGTCGCAGCCTTTCCGCACTTCGGCAATCCTTTCGAGTGGATCTCGTACGTCGAATTCAACGGCGGCGTAGCGCTGCAGCGGATCAATCTTCTGTTCCCATACGATCCGACGGCGGGAACGCTGCACTATCCTCCGCAGCCATCGCAAGCGCTGGAGGCCGCGCGGCGCACGAGCACCGTGCAGCGGTTTTTGTCATTCGCGCAGTATCCGTTTTGGGTGGCGACTCCGCTTGACCGGCCCGAAGGATCGACGAGGATCGAAGTCATCGATCTGCGCTTCGGCGATCCGTCCTCGCCGCGCTTTGTGGCCAGTGTTGTGGTGGACGCGTCCGGCCGGGTTCTGGAAGAGGATTACGGATTCGGTCCATTGAAGCCGCGATAACATAGCGGACATGGAATATCCGATGCGCATCGCGGGCGAGCCCGTGAAGTCCTCTCATCCGCAAGACGTGCAACTGCCGTTTGACGGCACTACCGTGGGGATCATTTACCAGGCCGAATCGGCGCAGGTGGAGGCAGCGGTGGCGGCCGCGAAGGAAGCCGCTCCGGTGATGCGCGAGATGACTTTGCACGACCGGGCGGGCGTTCTGCGCAAGGCGTATCAGCGGCTGATGGACCGTGCCTCGGATTTCGCGCAAGCGATCAGTTCCGAATCGGGCAAGCCGATCAAGGAAGCGCGGATCGAGGCGGAACGGGCGGCGCTCACGCTGCTGTTTTCCGGGGAGGAAGCACACAGGCTCCACGGGGAAGTTGTCCCGATGGATGCGTCGCCAGCGGGCAAAGGGCACTGGGCGATGACTGTGCGCGAGCCGGTGGGCGTGATTGCGGCGATCACGCCGTTCAACTTTCCACTGAACCTGGCGATGCACAAGATCGGCCCGGCTCTTGCGGGGGGCAATACGGTGGTGCACAAACCGGCTTCGACGACGCCGATTAGTGCGGTGATGATGGCGGATTTGTTCGTCGAATGCGGGTTGCCGAAGGGGGCCCTTAACGTTCTCACCGGCCCGGGCGGCTCCATCGGCGAACAGCTTTGCTTCCACAAAGACATTGCGATGATTACTTTCACGGGAAGCCCGGAGGTAGGGTTGCGGCTGCGCAACCTGGCCGGGATGAAGCGGGTGACGCTGGAGTTGGGCAACAATTCCGCCGTGATTGTGGAAAGCGATGCCAACCTGGAGGAAGCGGCCGCGCGTTGTGTGGCGGGCAGTTTCGCGCACTCGGGGCAGGTGTGCATCAGCGTGCAGCGCATCTACGTGAACGAAACGGTGAAGACCGCGTTTCTCGATCGCGTGGTGGAGATCACGCGCAAGCTGCGTGTGGGCCATCCGCACGATGCCTCGACGGACATCAGTTCGCTCATCACGCAGCGCGAGGCGGAGCGTGTGGAGAGCTGGATCGGCGAGGCTGTCGATCAGGGAGCGAGGCTTCTGACGGGAGGCGTCCGCAGCCGCGCGACAATCGAACCCGCTGTGCTCGCCGAGGTGCCCGACGAGGCGCGGATCATGTGCTGCGAAGCGTTCGGCCCGGTGGTGGGCATCAATTCCTATCAATCGCTGGAGGAGGCTATCTCGAGGGTCAACGCGTCGGATTACGGATTGCAGGCCGGTATTTACACGCGCGACATCGAGAAAGCGTTCCACGCGGCGCGCCGCGTTCACGTCGGCGGTTTCATGATCAACGAGATCCCGCAATACCGGGTGGACCAGATGCCCTACGGCGGGGTGAAGCTGAGCGGCACGGGACGCGAGGGTCCGAAGTATGCGGTGGAAGAGATGACGGAACCCAAGCTGATCTGCTGGAAAGTGTAGCGGGTAGAAACGCATCGAGCCTGGAGCATGGCGCGAACGCATGCCCCAGGCCCGATGCCAGTTCCTCAGTGAGAGTGGATCAGAACACGAACCGTGCGCCCAATTGGATGAACCGGGCATTCTGGCCGACCACGTTATACTGCCCGAAGTCGGTTGCCGTGATGGTCCGCTGCGCTTCCTGGAACGAAGTGTTGTTGAACACATTGTAGAACTCGGCGCGAATCTGGAATTTCGCGCGTTCGGTGATACTGAAGTTCTTGTACACGTTCCAATCGAAGTTGCTTTCGCCGTTGAGGCGGACGGTGTTCCGTCCCAAGCCGCCGATGTTGCCCAAAAGCGGCTGAGACAGGCCGAGGCTTTCGGCGTAGCTGGAAATGCGCTGCACGGCATCGGTGTTGAGCCCGGCAGGGGACCCCGCCGATCCCGCCGGCCGGAAGGAGACGTTCACCGGTCCAGTAGCATTTGGACGAACCGCGCCGCCGCCGCCGAACACCGTGAGAGGAGTGAGGCCGCGACGGGCGCCCGCTTCGAGCGTGACGGGGAAGCCGGTGCGGAAGCTGGTGATTCCCGAGAATCCCCAGTTGCCGAGAACGTTGCGCATGGCCCAACTCGAAGAGCCCTTAAACCATCCGGGTTCCCAACTGTGCGTGAGCACCAGCCGCTGGCGAAGATCGAATTGCGAGGCCGACCGGTTGTTGCGGTTGTTGAGCGGATCCTGCTGGTTGGAGCTGTCATTGATGAGAACACCGAGGACGTCGCTGCCATCGTCAATGCTCTTGGCGAAGGAGTAGGTTGCGTTCATGAGGAACGAATTGATCCGCTTCTGCGCCTCGAACTGGAAGCCGTGGTAGTTCGAGTTGGCGGAGCTATCCACCCAAACGATGCCGTTGTAGCGGCCATCGATGCGGTTGCTACGGCGCGTGGCGCCTCCGCTTTGAGCCGCAAAAGCCGCCTGGAAGACCGACAAGCGCGCGGTTTCGTCGGCCACGCTGGTTGCGGCCGCCACCAGCGGAGACACGAGGTTGATATCCCGCGATCGCGACAGGTAGTTGCCCTTGGTGCCCACGTAGCTCATCTTCCACACGACGCCGAACTGATCGCGCTGCACGCCGAGGTTGAACTGATGCACCTGGGGATTGCGCAGCGATTCATCGATAGCGGGCGAGATGGCGCCGAAGTTCAACACATTCGTTGCCAGATTTCCGACTTGCGCCAGCGTCTCGCGCTGGATCTGGGCTGTGCCTCCGACGATATTCGCCAGCGAATTCGAGCCGGCGAAACTGGCTTGGCCCGAGAGCACGCCGGTGATGATCAACGGCGGCAGGAAGCGCTGGTTGGTGATGGGGTTGAGGAAGATGAAGTCGTAGGCGACTCCGTAGCCGCCGCGGATGACGGTCTTTCCGGTTCCACCCATGTTGTAGGCGAAGCCGAAGCGCGGAGCCCAATTCGAGTTGCTGGTAAAGGAAGGTTTGCCTTGGACGAGCAATCCGAACGGACCGGAGCCGGCGATGCCGTGTGCCGTCGTGTTGTTCAGGTTGAGGTTCGAGATGAGGCCATTCTTCTCGGTGGGTCCGCCGGCCCACTCCATGCGCAGCCCGATGTTCAAGGTCAGGTTGCGCGTTACCTTCCAGTCATCCTGGGCGAAGGCGAAGAGGTTGTTGACGCGATTGGCGCGCACGGAATTCCCGAAGCGCTGCTGAAAGACGGCCGGTACGCCTCGTTGGAAATCGGCGAAGTTGGCGAATTGGAGCAGGGGCCGTTGCAGGGCATCGAACACGCTGTCGGCTTGCAGGTAATAGTATTCGCCGCCGAACTTGAGGTTGTGCGAACCCTTCACCATGGAGAAGTTGTCCGTGAACTGGTAGGTCTTCTGTTCGCGCCCTTGGGGGAGACCTTCCCAAACACCGAAGCTATTGACGGAGGCATCGGCGAACGTGATGCGAGGCCCGAGTTGGAAAGGCGTATCGATGGGAAAGCCTGCGTCGCTCTGTCCGAATCCGAAGCGGAACTCGTTGACGGCGGCGGCGCCGAAGAGCCGGGTGTGGGCGGCGGTGGATTGGCGTGGGCGGCCGGCATTGGTGGCTCCGAAGCCGGGAAGGTTGGAACCGATGAAGGTCAAGCTGTCGCTGGCGGAGAGATTATCGGCCTGGCTGTAGCGAACCCACAAGGTATCGCGGCTGCCCAAATTAAAATCGCCACGCAGAGCCCACTGATAGAAGTCGGTTTTGTTGGGCGAGGACGTGGTGATCTGCCCGGTCGGCGATGTCGGCAGGCTGTACTGCTGGGCCAGCGCGCGGGAGGTGGCATCGGTGATGCCGGCCACCTGCTCTGGCGTTGGGACGCGA
Organism: Bryobacterales bacterium; assembly: GCA_016789755.1. GTDB lineage: Bacteria > Acidobacteriota > Terriglobia > Bryobacterales > Bryobacteraceae > CADEFT01. The sequence continues at coordinate 27,708 of JAEUQG010000558.1, read as the reverse complement.
GCAATCCGTGTGGCCCCCGCGCCGCGCAGTTTCACGCCCTGGTAATCCATGAACCAAAACGCTTTGTTACGGCCGTCGAGCACTTTGGGAATCAGGACCGGGCCGCCGGCAGCGAAGCCGTATTCATTGCGCTTGACGATGTTGGTTTTGCCCGAGGTATCGAAGAACGGGCGGGCGTTGAGGACGTTGTTACGGAAGAATTCGAAGACTTCACCGTGCAGATCGTTCGTTCCGCCCTTGGTGATATACAGGACTTGCGCGCTGGAATTGCGCCCGTATTCCGCACTGAAGTTATTGGTGATGACCTTGACTTCCTTGATGGAGCTGAAGTTCAAGGGGCTCAGCGTGCCGCCTGTGCCGGTAACGGAGACGTCGGTGGCGGTGATTCCGTCGACGGTGATATTGTTTCCGCGGCCGCGGCCGCCGTTGGAATTGAAACTGCCCGACCCAAGGAAGGGGTTGTTCGACGACACGGGAGCGACGCCCGGCGCGGTGAGAGCAAAGAGGTTGGGGTTGCGCGCGACGGGGATCTCCTGGATCGCTTCGCCCGCCACGGAAGTCTGCAATTGCGCATTTTCAGTGTTGAGCAGGGAGACGGCGTCGGTGACGCTGATGGTCTCAGTCACTTGGCCGACTTCGAGGGTGAAACGCACGCTGGCGATTTCACCGGTCTTTACTTCGGCCGTGGTGGCGGCGGCGCGGAAGCCCGCCGCTTCGGCACGCACCTCGTAGCGCCCGATCTTGAGAAGCGCAAAGTTGAAGTTGCCGTCCGTGGTCGCCACAGTGCGAGTCTCGCCTGTTTCGACGCTTTTCAGAACTACAGTGGCCTTCGGCACGACCGCGCCGCTGCCATCGTAGATAGTTCCTCGCAGGTCGCCCGTGATTTGCCCGTGAAGCGGGCTCAAAGCGGCCAATACCAACAGCAGAAAATGGAAAATCGTTCTCATAGCCGTCCTCATAAAGACACAGCTCCGCCGTCTCGCATTTGGTGGATCATGGAGTGCGGCAGAGACGTGAATCTTGTTAATAATTCACAGATGCAACCGGGTTATGCGCCGGTGCAACTTCTTCTAACCGGTCTCAAAGAACTCAAGCGAAACAGCTTTCGGCAGGGAGTTAGGCTGGGGTTCTTCGAAAGTGAGAGTGACCCCGAGCTTTGTCAACTGTCCTGAAGCGATTCGTCACTAGTGTAACACGACAAACGACGATTTTATCCACGATACACATGTAACAATCCCACGTGCAGGCGGCTTTTGGGGGAATTCTCCCGCACAACGCGCCGGGTCTACCCGCGGCACATGAGTTCCCCTACATGCTGGGGGCCACGCCCCGGCCTGTGCGGGCTTTGGCGTGAACACCCGCAAAACGGAGGCGCGCCCGCGCCTTTTTGGGGCACACGTGTTCCAGGGACACTGGCGGCACGGAGTGTGCCCTTTGCGCTATTTGCGCTATATGGCCATTCCCTCCCACGGCGGAGGGGAGTAGAATGGGGGTTTTGAGAAACACGCGCAAAACGGAACCCGCCCGCGCCACGAGTAAAGACGCGTGTTTCCGGAACACTGGCGGCGCGGATCTTGCCCTTTGCGCTTCACATATTCCAAGGAGTCTTACATGAATGCTTCGGACTTTTCGCGCCGTTCGCTGCTTACCGGAGCAGCGGCCACTTTCCAGATTATCCGTCCCGAACTTGTTCGCGGAGCCGGAAAAGAACGTCTCAAAGCAGGCCTGGTAGGCTGCGGCGGACGCGGGCGACAGGCCGCGATCGACCTGATGAACGGTTCGGAGAATGTCGACTTGGTCGCCATGGCAGACATCTTCGAGGACAAACTGGAAGGCAACTTGCGGTGGATCAAAGAGCAGCATCCGCAGCACGCCTCGCGCATAAAAGTGGAGCCCACTCACCGTTTTGTCGGTTTCGATTCGTTCAAGAAACTGGTCAGCTCCGATATCGACATCGTCATGCTGGCGACGCCTCCCGGCTATCGTCCCGAGCACTTCGAGGCGGCGATCAATGCGAAGAAGCACGTATTCTGCGAGAAGCCTTTCGGCACCGATCCGGTGGGCGTCCGGCGCTTTATGGAAGCGGCGAAGAAATCCGAGCAGATGAAACTGACCGTCGTTTCCGGCGCGCAGCGCCGTTTCCAACCGGAGTACATGGAAGCCATCAACCGGCTTCAGAACGGCGAGTACGGGGCCATCAACTCGCTGTATGCCTATTGGGTGGGCACGCCGGTGATCCAGAACAAAGCCCGCGATCCGAAGTTCGGGGACATGGAGTGGCAGCATCGCAATTGGTATTCCTATGTCTGGATCTGCGGCGATCAGGTGGTGGAACAGCATCTGCACAATATCGACGTTTGCCTGTGGGCGATGAACGACAAGCCGGTGAAGGTTTGGGCATCGGGCGGCCGCGCGTGGCGTCCCAACGAGGAGTTGTATGGGAACATCTACGATCACCTGAGCGCCGATTTCGAATTCGCCAACGGAGTGCGCATGTCGAGCTACTGCCGGCAATTCCAGCGAGGGGCTTACGGCAACGTGAGCGAACAGATTGTGGGCAGCAAGGGCCGCTGGGATAGCCGCTCTCTGCGCGGCAATCGCAACATCCAGGGTAATCCTTATGTTTTGGAGCACACGGCGCTGATCAACTCCATTCGCGGCGATGGGCCCTACATCAATCACGCGATGAAGGTGGCCGAGAGCACGATGGCATGTGTCATGGCACGCGAGGCGGCGTATTCGGGCGAGGAGATCACCTGGGACCGCATCATGGCATCGAAGCTTGACCTGCAACCGAAGGACTTCGAGTATAAGAAGCCCATGACGATGACACCGATTCCCGTTCCTGGGGTATACAAACTGATCTAAGCTCGCCATCGGCGATGGAATCCCTGACCCGGTGGCGCTATGTGAGATGCCACCGGGGAAGGAGAACCGTATATGCTTCAGTTCCTGCTGTTTTGCACCACCGCTTCCGCTTTGGCGCAACCGAGCGTTGGCGACCCGCGGGCCGTTGAACGCGTGCTATCCGGCAAAAGCGCAACGGCGAACGCCGCATGGTGGGGGTTTTCCACCGAAGATTCGACAGCCGCCCTGCAGGCGGCGATCGACTCCGGCGCAAAGCGCGTCATCGTGCCGTACATGGGTGAACCGTGGATTGTCACGCCGATTCGCCTGCGGGGGAACCAGGAACTCTACCTTGAGCCCGGCGTCGTGATTCTGGCGAAGAAAGGCGCATTCCACGGAGGAGGCGACAGCCTGCTCACCGCCAGCGGCGTGGACAACCTGACAATTCGAGGCTACGGGGCAAGCCTTCGTATGCGCAAAGCCGACTATCAAAAGCCGCCGTACACGAAAGCGGAATGGCGCATGGGGCTCGCCTTGCGTGGAGTGAAGAACGTGCGGGTGGAGGGGCTTCGTTCGGAGAGCAGCGGCGGGGACGGCTTCTACATCGACGGGAACGGCACGCGTGGCTGGAGCGAGGATGTTGTCTTCAAAGACTGCGAGGCTCACGACAACCACCGCCAGGGGATGAGCGTGATCAGCGCCGTCAACCTCACGGTGGAGCACTGCCGGTTCTCGAAGACCGGCGGCACGGCTCCGGAAGCGGGCCTCGATCTGGAACCGGACACCGAAACACAACGATTACAAAATGTTTTGGTGCGCAATTCCGTTTTCGAGCAGAACAGCGGCGACGGCGTGCTGGTCTACCTTCGTCCCTTGAGCGCCAAGTCGGCGCCGGTTTCCATCCGCTTCGAGAACTGCCTGATGCGCGGAGGCAATCAGGGTGGACGGGCCGGTATCCGTGTTTCGGGCGTCAAGGACGACGGCCCGCAGGGAACGATCGAATTCGTCGACTGCGTCACGGAAGATACCGGCCGCGAATCGGCTGGGGTGACGGATAAATCGTCGAAGAACGTAAAGGTACGTTTCGTCAATTGCCACTTTCGCAATCCGTGGCAATCGGCCGCGCCCGCGTACGCGGGACCGCGCGTGCCGATTCACTTCGAATTACGACGCCCCGAGATTGCGGCAACGGTGGGACAGGTGGAGTTTGCCGACTGCTACGTTCACGATCCGGTCGAACGGCCGGTGCTGCGTCTGGAATCGATCCACGACGGCGGCCTTGCCGATGTCCATGGCGTGATCTTCGCGCCGGCGGCAAAGAGCGCGCGGGTACGTCTCGGTCTCGATCCAAAGAACACCGATATCAAAGCAGTTGCGGGCCGCCCTGCGCAGTAATTATCCCCACCACTTCTCGCCTGTTGCCAGGTGCGCCTTCACGACGTCGGGATTCAATTCAATGCCCAGGCCTGGCTTGTTGGGAACTTCGATGAACCCGCCCTTCACGACCTGGCCGTCATGGACGATGACATCGTCCATCCAATCGTTCTTACCCACCACGGTTTCGCAGTGGATGTAATCGCGAATGGAGGAGGCCCAGTGGATAGTGGCCATGGTGTTCACCACCGATCCCGTATTGTGATTGGCCATCGGCAGATGGTAGAGATCGGCGAGGTCCGCCATTTTCTTGGTCTCGAGGAATCCGCCCGAGTTACGGAGATCGGGATGCAGAATGTCGATTGCGGCATTGACGACGAAGGGCAGCGCCTCGTGACGCCGGAACCAGTTCTCTCCGGTCTGCAGAGGGACGCGCACGGTTTCGGCCAGCCGTTTCCAACTCTCGGAATAGTGGACGGGGAGGGGGTCTTCGAGCCATTGCGGCTTCATGTCTTCCACGGCCTCGGCAATCTGGATGGCGGTGCGCAAATCGTACTCCCAGTGGCAATGCACCATGATGTCGTGATCCCAGCCGATGGCCTCGCGGCAATTCTCGAACTGCTGCCGGACATTGCGAACTTCCTGAGAGGAGAGGAGCCGGTTGGCCGGGTCGCGCCCCATGTCCCTCTTCGGATCGCTGTGCTGCAGGCCGAATTTGTGTCCGAAGAAACCGCTTTTGTCGGCTTTGCACTGCGCCGCCCACTCGCGGCAGGAAGCCTTGTCCATCATGTTGCGCGGGGCGGCATGATTGTAGACGCGGACCTTATCGCGATAGCGCCCGCCTAACAACGTGCTCACGGGGACATTGAGGATCTTGCCCGCGAGATCGAACAAAGCCATGTCGATGCCGCTCACGGCTCGGAAGAAGGAATGCGCGGAACCGTCGCTGTGGCGGTCGAGCCGCGTGACGATCTCTTCAATCTCCAGCGGATCTTTCCCGACGATCATCGTCTTCAGGAAATCCACCTGCTCGCGCACGCCGACTCCGGGATTGCCGTAGGCCTCGGCGATGCCGTAGGGCCCCTGATCGGTGAGGATCTTCACCAGCGTGTAAGTGCGCGGCCCTTGCAGCATCATCGTCTGCACGTCGCGGATCTTGACCTTCCCCTTCATGGTGGCGGCCATGGCCCGGTAGTTCAGCAGCCACGCGGCGGGCGCGGCCGCAGCGGCGGTCTTGAGGAAGTTGCGGCGAGTGATCATGCTCGCGTCATGATATCAACGTTCCGGCCAAAGCGCGCCGGCGTCCATGGTCAGCACACGCCGTCCATCGCGTTCCTTGACGGCCAGTTTCCCATCGCGATAGGCGACGCTCTCCACGCCGCGAAAACCGGCCGGAACTTTGAACAGAAACACGGCATACGACCGCGTGTGGGTCTCATCCGGCTCAAGCCAATCGAAGACCGGGCGCCCGAACATTTTCCCCTTCTTCATGAGCACGGAGAAGGGCTGATGCAATCCGGTGGTCCCAAACTCCAATCCGCGGGCCATCGGCTTGCCGGCGCCATCGACGTGCCGCCAGATGTTGAGCCACGGATATTCCTTGGTGCGCCAGAGATAGCCGATCATCAGGCCCTTGGCGGCATTGACCGCGGTCACCCATCCCAACTCGTCATCGACAACGTAGGACACGACATTGGGGGCGGGATCGTTCACCAGCATTCGGAGATTCACTGGCAAGCCATCCTTCAGCGCCTGCGGCCAGTACACGACGGGATACTCCGCGTCGGGCATCGGGTTCGATTGCATGAATCCGCGCCGCGCGTTGGCATCGACCACGACCGTTTCATCGAGGAACGGAGCGCCCACGGTGGGATGCTGCACCATATTGTAAGGACGGCCTAATTTGTTGCGATTCGTCACGGTCTCCGTCACCAGGAATAGCGCCTGCGAGGGATGGAGCCTGGCCTGACGCGTGACATCCATATTGGCGATGGGCAAATGGGCGGTCATCCTGGCTGCCCCCGGTCCGGCGTTCGATGCGGTCCACTCCACGCGAGTGGCTTCGCCGTGGTAGGGCATGCCGCTTTTCCCTTCGGCCTCGGAGACCTGCCCCCATCGGTCGAGGCAAAGGAAATGCGCCATGGCGCGCTTCTCCATACCGGGATTCTCGTTGTTCCAGCGCAGCGGATTGAGCCCCTGATCCTTGAACTCGAAACGGACGATGGACCCGCCGAGGCGATCAATCTCCACCTTCGCGGCGCTGCCCTCGAGGGTCACCACGGGGCGTGTCTGCGCCAGCGCGGCGGCGGCGCCCAAGAACAGACAGAGGAGCGTTTTCATTGCTTGACCTCCCAGCGTTCATTGAAGAATCCGGCATCGGCGATGCGCCCCGGCCAGCGCCCATCGGCGGGGACGGATACATCGACCACGGCCCAATCCGGCAGCTTGGGGATCTGTCGGGCGTTGTTCAAGTAATCGTATTCGCGGAATGTGAAGCTGGAATTGAGCACGACATATTTACGCGGGTTGAGTGGATTCGGATAAATCGCCACCGGGTAATGATTGCCGGCGGCGAAGGTTTTCGCGCCGACGGTGACCGATCCACCGGCCCACTTTACGGGCAGCCGGCCGATCAGCTTCGCCATGACTTGATTGGAGGACGGATCGCCCCACAGCACCAGGTTGGCCGAGGCGATGTCGTCGCCGGTGACGTCGATGTCTTTCTTCACCAACGGTTCGCCGCGGAACTGGCGCCGCCACTCCACGAGGGCCCGCGCCTGCTCCGCGGCAATGCGTTCGGCCGTGCCCTTATTCGCCGGCTCACCGGTCGGCAGCACGAAGACGAAGCGGCTCATAAAGGCATCGTCAATGGGGCCCTGTAACCGATGGCGCTTCTCCAGGTCCTTGCCTTGCGGCGAAGCCGCCTGCTCCCACTTCGGTCCGTTCTTGCGCAGATGCACACGCCAACTGCGATCAGTCTCGGGACCGCTGACGGAAACGGCCTGGCCATCGATTCGGATGGTGGCCTTCGCGTCGGGCAGGACGGGGGCGCCACCCGCGCCGAAGTCCAGTGTCAAGGCGGTCACGTTTTTCGTTGTGGCCTTGACCTCGCGATCGTTGAGCGCCTCGGCGATCACGGTTGCCCGTTCCCAATGCTCGGTCATGGCGTCGATGATCACCCATTTCATGCGGTTGTAGGCAAGGGTGAAGGTGGTGAATTTCACCACGCGCGGGTAGGGATCGCGGCCGCGCTCGAGGATGGCGTCCATGCGGCGGTCGATCTCGACTTTTGAGTCGGGATGATAGCGGTGGGGCGTCTGCGGCCCGATAATATGCGTCATGCGCATTCCTTCTTTTTCGAGGTACTGCGCCATGATATCGGCGGCCTGTTTCTGGCGGTCGATCTCACCCGAGTATGCGACCAGCGGCAGATTGAAAAAATTCATGGCATAATCCACGGCGTCGTAATCGCGCCACAGCTTCTTTTCCCACCAGGTGGGCTCGACGGGATCCTTGGCGATATTGAGGAATGCGGGGCTTTCGCTGAATCCCGCGCCCGGGGCCGCGGCTGCGAAGCGCCCGCCGTAGTGCGCCGCGAGGTGCCATACGGCGCCGCCGCCCATGCTGAATCCGCGAATGGAGATGCGATTTTCATCGACGCGGTAGCGATTGCGCACATCGGCCAGCGCCTCGAACAAGTCCACTTCTCCGGCGAATTTGTTGGCGTTGCAGTAGCGCCCATAAAGGTGCAGCATGATCGTGTCGGCGGGCGTGAACTCGCCGGGGCGGGTCTGCCGTTCATAGAGGAAGTTGACTTCGCTCAGGGTTTCGTTGCGTCCGTGGAACCAGGCGTCTACGCGCCAGCGTCGCGGCGCTGCCGCCGACCAGGAAGCGGGAATTACCAAGCCGTAGGGCTGCACGCTGTCATCGATGCGGGAGCGATACCCTCGCACGACGAGTCCCGTTGCGGTGGTCCACGGCGCCTGCCCGCGTGCCAGTTGATCCGCGCGTTCCTGCCCGGCGCGGAGAAGCTCTTTGCCCTTTCCGATGTCCTCGGGTTTGAAAAATTCGTTGTATTTGAGGGCGAAGCGGACCGCATCGCGGAAGATGATGACATCGGTGACGAGAGGGCTGGCCTTAAGACCGTCGATGGAGGCACTGAGTTTTTTGAGGGCGGTCTCCAGTTCGGCCCGGTCGCGATCGGGGACCGCTACGCCGGGAGGAGGCACGGGGCGCTCGGCGGCCATGAGGCTGGCTGCTAAGCTCAATGACCACAACACTCTGCAACAGGCAAAGGAAGACATAACTGATGATTGTGTCACACATTGTCTTCTGTAACTAAACCTTCGTGAAATTGTGTCCGCGAGGATCTAATTATGGCTGCTGCGTACCCGACGCCGGCTGTCAAGGAGATCCCCGCCATGGATCTCTGCTTCGCGCAGCCTTCGACCAGCTCTTCCTGAGCCAGACGCACCCAGTCGTCTACAGCCCCGACCGGAGTACGAAGCCACCGCTGGCCAGCCTCTGCATGCGCTCTCTGGCCCGAATATCGCCGAGGTCTCGCCAGCCAGTAGAGGTTGAACCCCACCCGGCAAGATGGTACGATAAAAAGTTCGGACAGGCCGCAAAGCCTCGCTCACTCGAAACCCCTAAAGCAATGGAAGCCACGTTAAACGCGCTCGGTGGAATACTGCTGAACGCCATCCCGACATTCCTGCTCTTCCTCCTTCTGCATTTCTACCTTAAGTCGACGTTCTTCGGCCCGATGGAGAAAGTTCTGCACGAGCGCGACGAAGCTACGGCCGGCGCGCGCCGTAGAGCGCAGGAAAGCCTGGCCAAAGCCGAAGAGAAGTCGCGGCAGTACGAAGAGACGATGCGTAACGCCCGCAGCGAAATCTACAAGGAGCAGGAAGCGCAGCGCAAGCAATGGCAGACGGAACAAAGCGCTCAGATCGCCGATGCCGCCGCCCGGTCCAAAGCTGCGCTGGAAGCGGCCCGCGCGCAACTGGCCTCGGAAACGGCTGCCGCACGCCAAGCCCTGGATGCCGAAAGCCGCGAACTCGCTTCCAAGATCGCAACCCAGATATTGGAAGGGAGGGCGGCGTAAAATGTACCGTCTAGTGTTTCTCGCGCTGCTTGCAGTTTCACTGTTTGCCGCTGAAGAGGGCCACGGCGGCGGGCACGCCGAGCCGAGCATTCTGTGGAAGTGGGCCAACTTCTTCCTTTTGGGCGCTGTTCTCAGTTTTATTGCCGCCAAGTTCGCGCCGGCGTTTTTCAAAGACCGCACGGATCAGATTCAATCCGGACTGAAGGAAGCCCGGAAGCTTCGGGAAGAATCCGAAGCGCGGGTTTCGGCAATCGAAAAACGGGTTGCCACACTCGAAACCGATCTAAAGCATTTGCGGGAAGAGGCCCGGCATGAGATGGCCTCCGAAGGGGACCGGATCCGGCAGGAGACGGCTCGCGCCATCGAGAAGATACAGGCTCACGCGGAGATGGAAATCGCTTCCGCCGCCAAACTGGCGCGCCAGGAACTGAAAGCCTACTCAGCCGACTTAGCCGTGCAACTGGCCACGCGCCAGATTCGCGACCGTCTCACGCCTAACACTCAGGATCAACTGGTGGACAACTTCGTAAAGCAGCTTCAATCGCAAAAGGTGGCCCAATAGCCCATGTCACTCGCTGTCTCGAACCGTTACGCCAACGCCTTGGTGGACGTGGTGATTGGCTCCAAGGGCGCCGTAGAGCCGCAGCAGGTGGTCGGCCAGTTGCAGGCTCTCGAATCGGCCATCCAGTCTTCCACGGATCTGCGCACCGTCATCCTGTCGCCTGCCGTCACGCTTGGCCAGAAGAACAGGGTGATGGGGAGAATCTGCGACCAGTTGGGGATGCATCGCCTGGTTCGCAACTTCGTATTTCTTGTCATCCGCAACCGCCGCGCTCATTTGCTGCCGCAGATGCGGGCTGCTTTTGAACAAGGCCTGGACGCCCGGATGGGCGTAGTGAAGGCTGACATTTCCAGCGCTGCTGAACTGAAGGATGCTGCCCGCGCTTCACTTGAAGCGCAGTTGGCACGCCTCACCGGCAAGCGCGTCCGGGCCCAGTATTCCGTCGACCCCGCCCTGCTGGGCGGCGCGGTGGCGCGAATCGGCTCAACCATTTTCGACGGCTCTGTGCGCGGGCAATTAGATACCCTGCGGCGCAAGCTCTCCGCCGGCGCCTAACTCGAAGCGCCCCATCAGCGGATGGAAGGAACAGTTTATGGCTCAAATTCGAGCAGATGAAATTACGCGGCTCCTCCGGGAGGAGATCGAGAACTTCGAAAAGGCAATTAGCGTTGCCGAAACCGGGTCTGTCATTTCCGTGGGCGACGGAATCGCCCGCGTACATGGCCTCGAAAACGTCATGTACGGCGAACTGGTGGAGCTCCCTCACGGCGTTACAGGTCTCGCCATGAACCTGGAAGAAGACCAGGTCGGCGTCGTGTTGTTCGGCGACTCGGAAAAGATCCGCGAAGGCGACGAAGTCCGCCGCACCAACCGCATTATGTCCGTGCCCGTCGGTCCCGGCCTTGTCGGGCGTGTCGTGGACGCATTGGGCAACCCGATTGACGGCAAGGGTCCCATCGATGCCGCAGCTTACTTCCCGGTGGAGCGGATCGCTCCCGGCGTTGTCGAGCGCAGCCCGGTGAAGGAGCCCCTGCAGACCGGCATCAAAGCTATCGACGGCATGGTGCCGATCGGCCGCGGCCAGCGCGAATTGATCATTGGCGACCGGCAGACCGGAAAGACCACGGTCGCACTGGACACGATTATCAACCAGAAGGGCGGCGACGTAATCTGCGTCTATGTCGCCATCGGACAAAAGCGATCCACGGTGGCCCAGGTGGTGAAGGCGCTCGAAGAAAACGGAGCGATGGAGTACACCATTGTGGTCGCCGCCACAGCATCCGACCCCGCGCCGATGCAATACCTGGCGCCATATTCGGGTTGCGCGATGGGCGAGTATTTCCGCGATAAAGGCCAGCACGCGCTGTGCATTTACGACGATCTCTCGAAGCAAGCCGCAGCTTACCGCGAAATCTCTTTGCTGCTTCGCCGTCCCCCAGGGCGCGAAGCCTTCCCCGGCGACGTGTTCTACCTCCACAGCCGCCTGCTGGAACGCGCCGCGAAGCTCAAGTCGGGCGGATCTCTCACCGCGCTGCCGTTCATTGAAACGCAGGCCGGCGACGTTTCCGCTTACATTCCGACCAACGTTATTTCGATCACCGACGGTCAGATCTTTCTCGAAGCGGACCTCTTCAACTCTAACGTGCGCCCCGCCATTAACGTGGGTATCTCCGTCAGCCGCGTGGGCGGCAGCGCGCAGATCAAGGCGATGCGCAAGGTGGCCGGGACTCTTCGTCTGGAACTGGCCCAGTACCGCGCGCTGGCGGCCTTCGCGCAGTTCGGCAGCGAACTGGACAAGGCTTCCCAGCAGCAGCTCAATCGCGGCGCCCGCCTGGTGGAGATTCTCAAGCAGGGCCAGTTTGCCCCGCTGCCCGTGGAGAAGCAGGTGCTCATCCTGTATGCCGGCACGAACGGGTTCCTGGACGACCTCCCGGTGGACCGCTGCCGCAAGTTCGAGGAGGAGCTTTATCGCTTCGTCGAGAACGCTCATCCCAAGCTGTTGACCGATCTCAAGGCGAAAAAGGACATCGACGACGCGCTCAAGACGCAGATTGTCGCGGTTCTGAACGAATTCAAACAGCGCTTCACCTCCAACAAGGCCTAAGCCATGCCGAGCCTAATCGACTTACGCCGGCGCATCCGCTCGGTCAAGAACACGCAGCAGATTACCAAGGCCATGAAGATGGTGGCCGCGGCGAAGCTGCGCCGTGCCCAGGAGCGTGTGGTCGCCTCGCGCCCCTTCTCGCAGAGCTACGAAAAGCTTCTTGCGAACGTGGTCAGCGCCGCCGCCGGCGATGAGTCCGTGTCCAGCCATCCGCTGCTCGCCGTGCGAGCCGAAGAGAACATCCAGGTCATCCTGATGACTTCGGACCGGGGTTTGGCCGGCGCCTTCAACTCGAACCTCATCAAAGGGGCGCAGAGCTTTATCGCGGAAAAACCCGGGGCCTCCATTCAACTGGAAGCTGTCGGACGCAAGGGCCGCGATTTCTTCCGCCGGCGCAATCTGAATATCTCCGGCGAGCACGTGGGAATTTTCGACAAGTCGCTTTTTGCCGATGCCGACAAGATCGCCAAGGCCGCCATTGAGCGCTACGCGAACGGAGAGGTGGATGCGGTCTACCTTGTCTACAACGAATTCCGCAGCGTGATGAGCCAAAAGCTCAGTGTGAAGAAGGTTCTCCCCATCCCGGTTCCGGAAGGCAAGGAATCGGCGGATTACATTTTCGAGCAGCCCGCCGGCGAGCTGCTGGGCAGCTTGCTGCCGAATTACGTCGGAATCATGATTTACGCCGCGGTGCTTGAATCCGCCGCGGCCGAACACGCGGCCCGCATGGTTGCCATGGACGCGGCGTCCACGAACGCCGCCAAGGTGATCGACCAGCTCACCCTTTACCTCAACCGCGTCCGCCAGGCCAGTATCACCAGAGAAATTATCGAAGTCGTGAGCGGCGCAGCCGCCTTGGACTAGAGCCCAGGAACCGAGCAAGGAAGCACAATGACCACAACCGAAGTCATCGGCAAAGTTATTCAGGTCGCGGGACCCGCCATCGACCTGCAGTTCGAAGAGAGCACGATGCCCGTCATTCGCACGGCCATCCGCATCACGAGCGAGGGGTTCGATGTCCCCGAGCCCATCGAGATCATCGCCGAAGTGGCCCAACACATCGGTGAAGGCCGCGTCCGCGCCATCGCGCTCCAGCCGACCGAAGGGCTCGTCCGCGGCATGAAGGCAATCAGCCTCAATGCCCCTGTCAGCGTGCCGGTCGGGAAGGAAGTGCTCGGCCGCGTGCTGAACGTCATCGGCCAGCCCGTGGACAAGATGGGCCCGGTGCATGCTTCCAAGTTCTACCCCATTCACCGCCACGCGCCCGCCTTCGATGAGCAGTCCACGGAACTGCAGATGTTCGAAACCGGCATCAAGGTCATTGACCTGCTGGAGCCCTACCTGCGCGGCGGAAAGATCGGCCTGTTCGGCGGCGCCGGTGTCGGCAAGACCGTCATCATCATGGAGCTGATCAACAACATCGCCATGAAGCACGGCGGTGTGTCGGTGTTCGCCGGCGTGGGCGAGCGCACTCGCGAAGGCAACGACCTCTGGCTCGAAATGCAGGAATCGGGCGTTGTGGATCCGCAGGATTATACGAAATCGAAGTGCGCGTTGATCTACGGGCAGATGACCGAACCCCCCGGGGCGCGTCTTCGCGTCGGTCTCACCGGTCTCACCGTCGCCGAATACTTCCGCGATGAAGAAGGCCAGGACGTGTTGTTGTTCATCGACAATATTTTCCGGTTCACGCAGGCCGGCTCGGAAGTGTCGGCACTGCTCGGCCGCATGCCTTCCGCCGTGGGTTATCAGCCCAACCTCGCCACCGAAATGGGCGAGTTGCAGGAACGCATCACGTCAACCCGGAAGGGATCCATCACTTCGGTGCAGGCCATCTACGTGCCCGCCGACGACTACACCGATCCCGCTCCCGCCACCACCTTCGCCCACCTCGACGCGACCACGAACCTTTCGCGCGACATCGCCGCGCTCGGCATTTACCCCGCTGTCGATCCGCTGGCGTCCACATCGCGCATTCTCGATCCGCGCATCGTCGGCGCCGATCACTACAACACCGCGCAGAAGGTTAAGCAGACGCTGCAGCGTTACAAGGACCTCCAGGACATCATCGCTATTCTCGGTATCGACGAACTATCCGAAGACGACAAGCTCATCGTGGCTCGCGCCCGCAAGCTGCAGCAGTTCCTTTCGCAGCCCTTCCACGTTGCCGAACAGTTCACCGGCATCAAGGGTAAGTACGTGAAGCTGGAGGAATCCATCCGCGGCTTCCGCGAGATCTGCGAAGGCAAACACGACGATGTGCCCCAGCAGGCATTCTACATGCAGGGAACCATCGACGACGTGCTGGAACGCAACGAACAGATGAAGAAGGCGTAGCGCCATGGCAGCGACGTTCGAAATCGAAATCGCCACTCCGGAGCGCCTGCTGGTCAAAGAGCAGGTGACCGAAGCGCAGATTCCTTGCGGCGGCGCGTCCGGCGAGATCGGCGTGCTGCCCGGGCACGCGCCTTTGCTTTCCGAGCTGGGCATCGGCCAGCTCAGCTACGTGATCAACGGCGAGCGGCGAAAGCTGGCCGTGGCGGGCGGCGTGCTTGAGGTGTTGCCGGAGCATGTCCGCGTACTGGCGATGGTCGCCGAGATGCCCGCCGACATCGATCTGGCGCGCGCGCAAGCCGCCGAAAAGCGAGCCATGGAGCGGCTCGCGTCAGTGCAGCAGAACATCGACTCCGCCCGTGCCTTGAACGCTCTCAAGCGCGCCCAGGCCCGTTTGGCCGTCAGCCAGAAGTAGCGCCTAAGCGCTGCCGAATTGCAGCGTACCCACCAATTCCCGTACATTCCCCACCCGTTCCGATTTGAGGAACTGGTCGAGTTCGCGTGCAATGCGCAGCGGAGATTGCGGGTCCCAGAAACTGGCCGTGCCCACCTGCACCGCCGACGCCCCAGCGATGAAGAACTCCGCGGCGTCTTCCCCAGTTCCGATTCCCCCCAACCCGATCACTGGGATTTTCACCGCCTTGGCCGCCTCATAGACAAACCGCAGCGCAATCGGCTTGATGGCCGGCCCGGATAACCCTCCGAAGCCCGCTCCAATCCGTGTCCGGCGCGTCCGCGCATCGATTGCGAGCGACACGAACGTGTTCACCAGCGAAATGGCAGACGCTCCGGATTCTTCCGCCGCCTTCGCTACCGGTTCAATCCGCGCTACGTTCGGCGATAGCTTCACGATGACCGGACGCGCCGGCCGCAGACGCATCACCTGGCCCAGCAACCCGGACAGCAGCGCCGGGTCCGCCGAAAAGAAGATTCCCCCATGCTTGGTATTCGGGCAGGAAACGTTGAGCTCATATGCCGCGATGCCTTCGGCGTCTTCGAGCACGCGCACAACTTCCAGGTAATCCTCGATCGCGTAGCCGAAAACATTGGCGAATATTTTTGTCTCAAAGCGGCGTAGGGCCGGCAGTTTTTCCGCGACGAATGCCCGCACCCCGATGTTCTGCAGCCCGATGCTGTTGATCATGCCCGCCTCGGCTTCCCAGATCCGAGGCGGCGGATTTCCCGCGATCGGCTGCGCCGACAGGCCCTTCACCACAATTCCTCCGATCGAATTCAGATCGACCAGCGAGTCCAGCTCAACTCCATAGGCGAAGGTGCCCGAGGCGGCCAGCACGGGATTGTGTAACGGAATTCCGCAAAGCGATGTGGCAAGGCGCGGCGAACGAAAGCTCATCCGGTTTCCCGCCCAGTCTACCATGCAAGCGTGGTATATCTACACCAATCATGATCGCTGCGCTTGTCTTGTTTCTCGTGTCCGCGCCGGCTTTCGCGCAACGTTACGGACTCGATTACCCTGTTGTCTATCCGGCGGCCAAGGAAGGCGGCAATTACATGCAGAACTTCTACCTTCCTCCGTCTCCTTCCACCACTCCATGGGCGCCGGCATGGTCGTCCGGCGGTGCGTGGATCGCCGTTGCCATGTACGGCAGCATCTGGCGCGTCGATCCGCGCACGGGCGCCGCGAAAGAACTCACTTACGGCAAAACCTACCACTCTTCCCCAGCGTTCTCGCCGGACGGCAAATGGATGGTTTATACCGCCGACGACGATGCGCGCTCGGTCAACCTGGAGATCCTCAACCTGGCCACTGGAGAAAGCAAAGCGCTCACCACGGGCAATCATATCCACCTCGATCCCACCTTCTCGCCTGACGGGAAGATGGTCAGCTACGTTTCCACTGAACCATCCGGCTACTTCAACATCTACGCCCGCAAGATCGACAACGACCGTTTTGCCGGCGAGCCGATCGCGCTGACGAAGGACAACCGTTATCCGCGGGGACGGCTGTACTTCGGGCCCTGGGACTTCCACATGCAACCCGCCTGGACCCCCGACGGGAAAGAGATCGTCTTCCTCTCCAATCGGGGAGTCCCACTCGGCTCCGGGCACCTGTACAGGATGCCTGTACAACCCGATGGCATCGCCGCGGCTACTGCCGTACTCACGGAACAAAGCCTGTACCGCGCCCGCCCGCATCTTTCGAAAGACGGCAAGCGGATCCTGTACGCCTCGACCGCCGGAGCAGCCGATCAGTACAACAACCTGTACGTCACTCCCACCGGCGGAGGCGCTCCTTACAAGCTTACCTTCGGCAACTACGACCACTTTCACCCGCGCTTCTCGCCGGACAACGAGTGGATCGCCTATGTGCACAACCGCGACGGACTTCCGCAACTGGCATTGCTTGAAACCTACGGGGGCGAACAGCGCGATGTGCCGATTACGTCACTCGCCTGGAAGCGGCCGATGGGTAAGCTCGACATGCGCATTCTGGATGCGGAAACCGGCGCCACGCTGCATGCCCGCGTCTACGGCAAAGCCTCCGACGGCAAGTTTTACGCTCCGCGCGATGCCTACTCCCGCCTTGGCCGCGGCGCGGAGCACGTGTTCCACACGAACGGGGAATACACTGTCGAAGTTCCCGCCGGCAAGATGAAAATCGAAGCCACACACGGCTTTGACTATCACCCTGGGGAAACCGAGGTGCAGATTGAAGCGGGCCGGACTGTGCGTGCGGCCATCCTCCTTCGCCGCATGACCGACCCGCGCAAGCAAGGCTGGTTCGGCGGGTCCACCCACGTCCACATGAACTACGGCGGCAACCTGCATAATACGCCTGAGAACCTGGTCTTTATGTCACGCGCCGAGGGCATGGATGTCATCATGAACCTTGCCGCCAATAAGGATAACCGTATCCTGGACCACCAGTTCTTCGTCAAAGGGGGCGGCGAGCATCCGTCCACCATGGGATTGGGCGACGTGAAGATGCACATGGGCGAAGAGTATCGCCCTCCCTTCTACGGCCACACGTTTTTTCTCGGCCTGAAGGACCACCTCATCTCGCCTTTCACCACGGGGTACGAAGGCACCGGCATCGAGAGCCTCTATCCCAGCAACACGGACATGTTCCGCAAAGCGCGAGCCCAAGGGGCGCTCAACGGCTACGTACATGCTTTCAGCGGAGATAACGATCCCCTCGCGGGCGACCTCGGTGTCGCCAAGGGCTTCCCCGTCGATGCCGCCCTCGGTACAGTCGAGTGCATTGAATGGTCCGGCGCCGGCCGCGCCCAACTCCGCGTCTGGCACCATGCGCTGAACAACGACCTTGCCATCATCCCCGCGGGTGGGGAAGACTCCATCAGCAACCTGCACCGCATCAAGCTGGTGGGCAGCGTCCGAACCTTCGTGCAGTCCGGCGAACTTTCGATCAGGGCATGGCTGGACGCCCTGCGGGCAGGGAAAAGTTACTTCAGCACCGGTCCCCTTCTCCAATTCACGGTGAACGGCAAAGGCCCCGGCGAAGTCATCCGGTTGTCCTCCTCCGGCGGAACGGTCAAACTCGATGCGAAAGCGGAGTCCGTCGCGCCTCTGTCTAAGGCGGTCATCCACCGCAACGGCCAGGAGTGGAAGCAACTAACGCTGTCCGCCGACCGCCGCACGGCGTCGCTACGGGAGACGGTCCCGGTCAACGAAAGCGCCTGGTATTCGCTCTACGTGGAAGGGCCGCCCTACCGGCTGCTGGACGGGGAGTTCCCCCAGGCTGCCACCAACACGGTGCGAGTCTACACTGGGGAGAAAAAGATCCGGAACGCCGAATCCGCCCGTTACTTCCTGCGCTGGCTGGAAAAGCTGTCCCAGATGGCGAAAGATTGGCCCTGGTGGCGGAGTGAGGAAGAGCAGCGGCATGTGTTGGCACAGTTCGAAGAAGCGCGTAGAATCTATAAGAAGCTTGAAGAGGAGGCCCAATGAGCCGCATTTCCCGCCGCAAGGCATTTCTGTCGACCGCCGGCGTTGCCGCCGCGCCCAGCCTGATGGCCGCGCCCGCGGCGGAGGCCTCTCCCTCCCCCAGCGTCTACACCAAACTGGGCGTCACACCGTTCATCAACTGCACCGCGACGTACACCATCAACGGCGGCGCTCCGATGCTGCCCGAAGTAAAGCGCGCCATGGAGGAGGCTTCCAATTGGGCCGTCAACCTGGATGAACTGATGGAAAAGGCGGGCGCCCGCATCGCCACCCTGTTGGGCGGGGAAGCGGCAATGGTAGCCGCCGGGTGCGCCGCCGCCCTGTGCCATGCCACCGCGGCGTGCATTGCCGGGGGCGATCCGGAGAAAATGAAGCGGCTGCCGGATTCCTCCGGCATGCGCAACGAAGTGCTCATCGCCCGGCAGTCGCGCAACGACTACGACCACGCCTACCGCACTGCGGGCGGACGCCTGGTGGAATTCGACACCCCTGAGGAATTCCACGCCGCCCTGGGTCACCGCACGGCCGCGGTAGTCGTGCTCGGGACCGGGGAAGCGAAAGGTAAGCTGCGGCTGGAACAGATTGCGGAAGCGGCCCACAAGGCCGGCGTGCCCGTTATCGTGGACGCGGCCGCCGAACTGCCCACCAAACCCAATCCCTACCTGTCGAGAGGCGCGGATCTGGTGGCCTACTCCGGCGGCAAGATTCTCCGCGGCCCGCAAAGCGCCGGCGTCCTGCTGGGCCGCAAGGATCTGATCAAAGCCGCATGGTCCAACAGCGCCCCGCATCACGCCTATGGCCGCGCCATGAAGGTGAGCAAGGAAGAAATTGTCGGGATGGTCACGGCGCTCGAAAGCTTCACCTCGACACGCGATCTGCAGGCCGAATATAGGATGTGGGAGAGCTGGTACAAACAGATTTCCGATGAAATTACGAAAATCGACGGCGTAAAGACCCGACCGATCGGCCCCGCCGGCGCTAGCCCGTTCCCTGTTCTGGAAGTCTCCTGGGATTCGAATAAGATCGGCATTCTCGGCGAAGAAGTGCACGAGAAACTGCTCAACGGATCCCCGCGCATCATGTCGCATGCGGGCGGGGAATCTACCTCGTTCGTTATCCGAGCCGTGGCCATGCGCCCCGATCAGGTGCCGCACGTGGCGCGCCGCCTCTCCGAAGTATTTCGCGCCGCGCCGAAGGGACCGGTGAATACCGGCGGATCCCCCTCGACTTCCGATCTTACGGGCGTTTGGGAAGTAGAGCTCAAGTTCGCCAGCGGTTCGGCCAACCATTCCCTGACCTTCGACCCTCCCAAAGGCAAACCTGGCGCGCTGCGCGGGCTTCACATCGGACAATCGGCCCGCAACCGCTTCAGAGGGGCTCTCAAGGGCAACCAAGTGGTCATCCAAAGCCAGTTGCAACTGGAAGGCATGCACGTCACTTATCGTTTCTCGGGCAACGTCCAGGGCGACACGATTTCCGGCGATTTGAGCTTGGGAGAGTTCGGCAATGGCGTATTTTCGGCGAAACGAGCCAGCTAAGTTAAGAAATTTCGCGGAGCAGATATGAAATCGAAAGACTCCAGAAGACAGATGATGAACGCCGCCGCGCTTGCCCTTGCCGCAGCGCTTCCCGCGGCCCAGGCGCAGGGTACCGGGTGGAAGAAGCAGATGGCCGGAGGCGTTGTTCGCTCCGGGCATCTCCTCTTCCTCAACGGCATCGGGGGGTGGTATCCGGAGCGCCGCCCGAAGCCCGGCGACGTCAAGCAGCAGACCGCCGACGCGCTCACTATCATGAAGGAATCGCTCGCTAAGGCTGGTTCCTCGATGGAGAACGTCCTGAAGGTACAGGTTGCCTTGGTCGATCCGGAGAAGAACTGGGAGCCGATGAACGACGTCTATAACACCTTCTTCCCGAAGGACCGTCCGGCCCGCTCTTACTTCGGTTCTACAGGGTTCCGGCGTCCCGGCCAGCTCCTGCAGATCGACTGTATCGCCTACGTGGACTAGGTTTTAGCTGCGGTTGCGAGCTTTCCCCGGAAACGTTTCCATGACCCCGTGACCGGGGATTTACTAGAAGGTAAATCTAAGGGAACCTAAGGCGTACCTCTAATGGGATAGATTCGAGAAACCGCTAATGATGGAAGTGTGATCCCCACAACCACAACGGTCGGGGGCCGGATGCGGCCTGCCGGATTCCGTTCGCTGGCGACGAAGTTTTTTGTCTTCATCGCGGGGGTCCTCTTTTGGGTTGCCCTTACCCTGCTCGGCTTCGACATGCGCCAGGATTCGGTCAACTGGGGAAAGTGGGCCGTCGTCAGTGTCCTGGTCATTGTTTTGGCGGGACTGCTGTCGAAGTTCACCACTCGGGTTCTTGCCCAGCCTTTGAAGCTTCTCGAAGAGGGTATTCACTCTGTCACCGAAGGCCGCCTGGAAACGATCCAGGTCAGTTCGACAGGTGACGAAATCGAATATCTGGGGCACAGCTTCAACCGCATGATCACCCGGCTGATCGAGACGCAAAACGAAGTTCGCCAGCATCAGGAACTGCTCGAGGAGCGTATCCGGCGGCGTACGGAGCAGCTCGAACGGGCGATGCAGAGCGCCCAGGCGGCCAGCCTGGCCAAGAGCGAATTTCTGGCCAACATGTCGCACGAATTGCGGACCCCCATGAATGGCGTGCTGGGGATGATCGACATCGTGCTGGACAGCCCTCTCACCGCCGACCAGCGGGAGCAACTCGAAACGGCGCAGCGATGCGCCAACTCCCTGCTAGCCCTGCTGAACGACGTACTCGATCTCTCGAAGATCGAAGCTGGGAAGATGGTGCTCGAGCGGATTCCCTTCGACATCCGGGTTCTGGTTGACGAAACCATCCGCGCCCAGCGGGCCAAAGCCTACAAGAAGGGCATTACCGTCGGCATGGATGTCGACCGCTCCGTTCCACGGCGGATCACCGCGGACCCATTGCGCATGCGCCAAGTCGTCGCCAATCTGCTCAGCAACGCCGTCAAATTCACGGACCGGGGGCACGTCAAGATCCGGGTGCTGTGCGAGGGACCCAAGGACGCGCAGAACCTGATTCTTGAAGTGATCGACACGGGGGTCGGCATTCCGGTGGATAAGCGCAGTTGTATTTTCGAGAAATTCACCCAGGCCGACGGCAGCATCAGCCGCAGGTACGGTGGCACGGGGCTGGGCCTCGCTATCACGAAGCGGCTGGTGGAGATGCACGACGGGGAAATCTCAGTGGAAAGCGTGGAAGGCCAGGGCAGTACGTTCCGAGTCACTTTGCCCAACGCAGTCTTCCTGCCGGAGGGCGTGGAAACCGCCGGCGAGGCGGCCACCGGCACGGTTTCCGAGGCCGCCCCGCTGTCCGTCGCCTCCATTCTGGTGGTGGAGGACAACCACGTCAACCAAAAGGTGGTGACTGCCATTCTGCGCAAGAAGGGCTATCACGTCGATGTTGCCAATCACGGCAGGGAGGCGCTCGAATACCTGGACCTGCTGGCCTACGGGTTGGTGCTCATGGACGTTCAGATGCCGATTTTGGATGGCTTGGAGACGACGCGCGCCATTCGCCGCGATGCTCGATTCCGCTACCTGCCGGTCGTGGCCATGACGGCCCATGCCATGAGCGGCGACCGCGAGCGCTGCCTGGCTTCGGGGATGAACGGCTATATCGCAAAGCCGGTCAATCCCCAAACCCTCCTCCGCACGGTGGAAGAGTTTCTCAATCGTCCGAAGGAACTGAACGTGACAAGCGGCGGCGAAGTCGATCCCGCCGATGTGCCGCTGGCAGGGCTTGAACCGGGAATGATGACCGAGGTTCAGCGGCTGTTCCTGCAGACCGCCTCCGGGCGCCTGGAGATGCTGCACCGGCACCTGATCGCCGCCGACTACCCGGCGCTCGAGCAGGAGGCCACGCGTCTACGCAGCTCCGCGGAGCAGATCGCCGCCGGAAGCCTGGGCGAAGTGGCGGCCAATCTTGAGCGGTGTGCCAAGTCTCTCGACGCGGACGGGGTGAAGCGCAGCATCGTCACGTTTGAGCAGGCCTTGGAAGGTGTGGAGAAGCGCCTGAAAACCCTGGTCAGTTGATTCGGAGCACGGATTTCCCCATCGCTGTTCGGTTACCTAAGTCGCGTAGCGCCTGGGGAGCCTCTTTCAATTTGTAAACCCGCCCGATCGCCGGCCGGATTTTGCCCTCCCTCCACAGCTCCATCAGTTGCGTGTGCGTTTGGTGAATATAGGCAGGGTGCGCCGCCGTCCAATTGCCCCAGATCGCACCCACCACGGAAATATTCTTGAGCAGCAGCCGGTTGGCGGCGATGGAGGGAATGCGCCCCGAGGTGAACCCGATCACCAGAATCCGCCCTCCCGGCGCGGTGCACTTTGTGGAGAGATCAAAGACATCTCCGCCCACGGGGTCGTAGACCACATCGGCGCCGTGCCCGGTGATCCGCTTCACGTCGTCCACCCAGGCTGGATCGTTGTACAGGAGCGCCTCATCGGCGCCTTGCCGGCGGCAGAAGTCGAGCTTCTCCTGGCGGCTGGCGGTAGCGATGACGCGTGCTCCGCTGGCCTTGCCCAACTGGATCGCCGTCATGCCCACGCCGCTTGCACCAGCATGCACCAGCAACCACTCTCCGGCTTGCAGTTTCGCTCTCTCCTGCAAGGCGAACCACGAGGTTTGGTAGACAATTGGGTAGGCCGCTGCCGTCTCGAAGTCCATTCCGCCAGGAATGCGCAACAAGCGGCTGGCGGGGCAGATCAATTCCTCGGCGAACGCTCCGAAGGATGGGAGTGCGATGACGCGCTCGCCTTGGGCAAAGCCGCTCACCCCGTCCCCGATGGCATCGATCACTCCCGCAGCCTCGGCACCCGGCGTAAACGGGAAGCCCGGCTTTGCCTGATACTTGCCTTGGATGAGGAGCAAGTCGAAAAAGTTGAGCGCCGCGGCATGAACACGGACCCGCACCTCTCCCTGTCCGGGTTCCGGCGAGGGCGCCTCCCCAAATGTCATTTCTTCCGGGTCTCCGAAGGCGTGGACTTGCCAGTTGCGCATATCCCCGCGAGTGTAACAGAGCGCCGCTCGGGCGCGAAACAGCGGTCGAGGCTACGGCGCCTGGAAGGCGCGAATCAGAAACGCCGCCATCTGCCCGCGAGTCACGGCTCCCTCAGGGCAATACTGGCTCGCACTGCAACCGAGAGTCACCCCTAATTCGCGCATCTTCTGGATGGAAGGATAGAACACGCTGCCGGTATTGACGTCGGAAAAACTGAACGCCGTCGGAAAAGGGAACGCCTGGGTGGGCGCCACGGCCAGTTTGCCACGCACGAGGAAGGCCGCCATCTGCGCCCGGGTTACCGGCTCGCCAGGACAGTATTCCGTGGCCGTGCAACCGGCGGTGATCCCCAATTCGCGCAACTTCTGGATATAGCGGAATTGCGGATGATTGGCCGCCACATCGGTGAAGTACGGAGTCGATGGATGGGCAAAGGCATCGCCGCCCAGCACGGAGCGTACGAGGAACACCGCCATCTGCCCGCGGGTAATCAGATCGTCGGGGCAATAGGTAGTGGCGGTGCATCCTTGGGTGATCGCGTTGGACTTCATGAGGCTGATGAACGGGAAGAATGGGTGGGTCACGGCCACATCGGTAAAGGGCGAAACCGCGGTCCCTGCCGCAGCCTGCACGAAAACCACCCGATGACCCGCCACCACGGCGCTTCCCAATCGAGCGATAGGGAGCGGATTGGCTTGCAGGTTGAAGCTGATATTGCTGCTCCCGGACGCTGCGTTGGGCGATGCGAAACTGATCCAATCGACGGGGAGCGTCGCGGTCCAGGGGCACGAAAATGGAGCGGTAACGGTTACCGTCACGCTGGTTGCCGCCGCCCCAACCTCGAACGACTGGTTGGAAAGCGCGTAGTTGCAGGCGGGCTGCGTGGCCGATCCGAACAGCGTTGTGGTGAGAACGTTGTCTGTCGTGCGTGGATCGTAAGTGTCGCTGGTGGCAGACACATTCACTTGCTGCGCAACGCCTGGAAATGCGCCCGCCGTCGGGCGAAGGCTGGCCCGAACCTCAATCCCCGCGCCGGGTTGGAGGCGTTCCACGTCCACGCGGTAGGAATTCCCCGTCGTCGAGCAAGTCACTCCGCTGGCGAAACAGGACACGGCGGAAAGCCCCACCGGCAAAATACCCCGGAACGTCACGTGTTCGGAAGCCTCCGGACCGCGGTTGACGATGCGTTGCACGAGGTCAAAATCCTGGGTGTTGAGAAAAGAGGGGGAGAACGTGTCCTGCATCACTTGCAGGCTCCCGGTCGACAGCTTGACAATGAGGGCGTCGAGCGGACTGCGGAACGCGCGTAAAGCAGGCGCCGCTGTGACGGGCAGTCGCAAATTCGCCGTCGCTCCCCCCGTCATGTAAACGGTGCCCTTTGCATCGAGGCCCACCGAATAGCGGTCTCCGTCGTTGACTCCGTCGAGAAACCACGAGCCCAGGATCGACAGGCCATTGCCCGAGAGCCGGGTGAGAAAGGCCGCCCGCTCGGTGGGGACGACAAGCGGCGGCCCGCTGCTGGGAAAACTCGGCGACTGCGTCAGTCCCGCCACAAACGCTTCGCCGGCGCCGTTCACAGACACGGATTGCCCCACGTCATCGCGCGGCCCGCCGAGATAGGTTGAATACATCAGGCTGGTACCAGCCGGGTTCAATTTCAAGGCAAACGCGTCGCCATTCGGCCCGTTATTCTGATTCCCGCCGAAGGCCTGCTGGACAGCGGCGGCGATGGGGAAATTGGTCGATTTTGTAGCCCCGGTCACGTAGGAGTTGCCGGCGCTGTCGACGGCAATAGCTCGCCCGGTGTCCGCTCCATTGCCCCCGAGGCAGGTGATCCAAAGCGCGCCGTCGCCGGACGCCTTCCACTTCATGACAAAGACATCGTTGCCATTCAACTGCCCGATAGTGGGTCCCACGGCGATCTGCGCGCAGTCCGCCTTGCCCGTGAGGTGCGCGTTACCGTCTTTGTCAGTCGCCACGCCATGCGCCCGTTCATCGCCTTCGCCGCCGAAGTAGGTGGAAAAGAGCACTTCCCCGCCCGGATGAATTTTGACCAGAAAGAGATCTTCCCCGCCTCCGTGGTTGGCCTGCCGCGGGGTGCGCGTGGGAAAGTTGGCAGACGAGGTGTAGCCCGTGTAGTAGGCTACGCCGCTGGCGTCGAGCGCCACCGACGTTCCCGTCTCCGGCCCGCTGCCTCCCAGATAGGTGAGCAGCGGAGGCGTGAACCCCGTCGGCGACATGCGCAGGGCCACGGCGTCACCGTTGCCGCCATAGTTCATCTGAAAGACGCCGGTCTGAACGGGCAGATCCGTGGAAAACGTCGTGGCAATGATGCTCGAATGCCCTTCCGGATCGACGGCGATTCCGCCGGGTTCCTCATTGCCTGCCCCCCCAATGTAGGTGGAAAATACGATGCCCCCGGAAGGATTGACACGCGCGAGAAAAATGTCGAAATTGCCGGAATTGAAGTCTCGGTAGGGAGAACCGGCGACGGGAAAGTCCAACGAATTCGTGGTCCCAGTGTAGTAAAGATCCCCCACGGCATCGACCGCCGCCCCCACTGCTGTCTCGGCGTTCAAGCCTCCGTGAAAATAGTGGTAGGAAATCACGGGATCGATGGTCAGCGGCTGGCGCGGGTCGTAGGGGCCGAGCGCAAAACCGACCTCGCCATCCTGTCCCAACTCGAAGGAAACCGCAATCCGCCGGGTGCCCTGGAACGCCATGGGAGCACGATGCCGGAATTCGCCGGCCGCAGACCGGAGCACCAGGTCGCCGTTGGGAGCAATCGCGGGGGCGGCATCGAGCCGGATGCGAATCAGGCGCGGATCGGCATCCGGCGCCAGACTAAATCGATACTCGATTTTGTGATCCTGCCCCACTACCTCTACATCCACCCCCTCGTACACTCCGCGCCGTTCCACTCCTTCATAGTGCGGAATCGCACTTCGCCATTTCGCTTCTTCCCGCCCAATGAAGTAGCTGCTGTGGCCGCCGAGCCGCTTCTTCCGCGTCCATTTCCCACCGCTCCTCATCCCCACCAGTCGCATCCGCGAAACGCCGCCAGATCCGGCGTAAACGATCTCGGTTTCCGTGACGAACACGCGGAATCCGTCCGCGCGGGCCAAAAACAGCACGTCCGGATGCGTCTGCCCCAAGTTGGGCTCAAATGGAAATGGGCTGCGCCGCAGCACTTCTCGGAATGCCGCCGGTACTCCCTCCGCTGCTCCTGTCGCAGCCGGAAGACTTCCGGCCGCCGCCACCATTGCCAGCACGGCAATGCTGGCTTGAAAAAGGAAACAAACTTGCAGGACGCCCAATCTCCTTTCGCTGCAACGAAAAACGCTGGGGAGTGATAACTTCTTACTACTCTATCGGAAAAAGCTCCAAATGGGAACGGCAAATGGCCTTTGCCCATGGTCTCCCCTCATCCACCCTATTGACACAAACAACATTTCGGATAAGAATTGTTAGGCCGAGACAAAAAACGGGAGAGGTGTCTGATGTTCAAAACAAAAAAGACCAAACTTGATACGGACCTGACCGCCCGTACATACACCAGCAGCGATGTAGCGCGGCTCGGAGGTGTCAGCCTGCGCCAGCTTCAATGGTGGGATGAGCGGAAAGTCGTGTCCCCTCGTCATGAGGGACACAAACGCATTTATTCGAGCGACGAGGTAGTCGAAATCGCCGTCATCGCCGAATTGCGCCGGAAGGGTTTCTCGCTGCAGAAAATCCGCCGCGTGCTGCGTTTCCTCCAGCGTGAGATGGGCAAGCGCCTGAGCGACGTGATGGCTCAGGATTCCGCCCTTCACCTGGTGACCGATGGCAAGTCGATTTATCTGGAAGATTCTAACGACAAGATTGTCGACATCATGAAAAACGCCCGGCAGCCGATGTTTCTGGTATGCGTTACCGACCAGGTCAAGCGGATCAATGCTTGCATGCGGCCGGTTACGCCGAGGAAGCCCGTGCGCGCCGAGCAGGCAGCCGTACCGATGCGCAAGAGCCGCGCGGTTTAACCTCCGCGGTTTTTTCTCAGCGTGTGCCTCTTGCCACGGTCCTATTTCCTTCTTCATCCGCGGGAACCCGATTTGAGTCGCCCCGCGGATTTCTCTTTTTGCGCTGTTCCTTCCCGCAAGGGCGGGTCCCAAAAACGCTGCGATATACTGGTATAGGGCTCAGGAGGCCTAGCTGTGTCCGATAACCGCCGATTCTCCTTTTTATTCGTGTGCCTGGTCCTGTGCGGCACGTTCCTCGGTGGAGTGTTCGGACCCGGCGTGGCCGGGGTCTCGGCCGCCACTGGCGATGAGGACGAGATCAACGCCAGCATCAAATCCTTCACCAAGCTCTTCCAAACTGTCGAGGAGAATTTCGCCGAAAAGGTCACCGCC
>JAEUQG010000552.1 GCA_016789755.1 Bryobacterales bacterium | reverse complement strand
CTCCGGGGGAAACCAAATCGAACGTCCAAATTTTCCGGTTGCTGGCCGAACGCATGGGGTTCGGCGATGCGTGTTTCCGCGACACGGACGACGACATCATTCGCACGCTGCTGCGGAGCGAGCACCCGTTCGTAAAGGGGATCACGCTGGAGGAACTGGAGAGACGGCATTTCGTGCGGCTGAATCTGGGCGAGGTGTTTCTGCCGTTCGCTGAAGGCGGATACCTGAGCGCGGACGGCAAATGCGAGTTCAAGCCGGAGACACTCCACTATGCGCCTCCGCTCGAATCGCGCCGCGGCGATGCCGGATTGGTGGCCAAGTATCCACTGGAGTTGGTGTCTTCGAAAAACGACAACTCGATGAATTCCACCTTCGGCCACCGCGACGCCACAGACGTGGAGACACAACTGCTGTGGATGCACACGGCGGACGCCGAGCCTCGTGGAATTGAAGACGGGGACATGGTGCGCGTCTTCAACAACCGCGGCAGTGTGATGCTGAAGGCATCGGTGAATGGATCGGTAGCGCAAGGAGTGGTGCGGGCGCCTTCCGTGCGGTGGCCCAAACGCTGCGCCAATGGCGCGGGAATCAATGTGCTGACGACGCCGCGGTTGACGGATATCGGAGGCGGGGCGGTTTTCTACAGCAATCTGGTGCAGGTGGAACGATGCGGCGATTGACGGCACTGGCGCTGTTGCTGGCCGCATGCAAGACCCCGGAGCGCGTGCGGGTCACGCACACAATGGATAGCGAGCCGGGGCTGAAGCCGATTGTGCATGTCGCCGATCCGCAGACGGCGCAGCAACTGGTGAGTGGATTTCACGCCCTGGAAGGCAACGCCTGGCGGTGGACCAAAGGGACCTTCAAGGTGACACTGAAGCCGCCGCGCGGAGCGGACAAGGATGGCGCATTCCTGGTGGTGCGGCTTTCGGTGGCGGAATCCACCATTCAGCATCTGGGCGATGTGAAGCTTTCAGCCAAGGTGAACGGCACGAGTCTTGAAGGCGAGGCATACGCAAAGAACGGCGACTATGTGTACAAACGCGATGTTCCGGCAGCAGCGCTCAGAGGGGATGCGGTGACGGCGGAATTCACGCTGGATAAGTACCTTGAGGCCGGGCGTGTAGAAACACGTGAGCTGGGGATTATCGTGGCGATGATCGGGCTGGAGTCGAAAGCTCTGTAAGAATTCTCAGCCCACGCGTTCCACGCGGCGAACGAGCAGGAAGAGGCCGCTGATGGCAACGGCAGGCATGAGTCCGACGGCGACAAAGACCGGAAGGTAGCCGAAGCGGTCGACAACGATTCCCGTGGCGAGGGTGACCGTGATATTGACGATGCCTTCGCACATGCCGGTGAGTCCGGTGAGGCGGGCGAGTACAGGTGGGGAGAAGAGATCGGTGAGCAAGCCAATGTGATTGGCGACCGATGCACCGAGGGCAAATGTGGCGAGGCAGATGAGAGTGAGGGCCGAGATTTCGCCCGGGGCGAGGGGGACAGCGGCGCTAATCAGGCAGATCACGCCACAGATGCCGAACGCTATCTTGCGAGCACGGTCAACGGTGGCGCCGCCTGCAATGAGAAATCCGGAAAACCACCCGCCGGTGAGGTTCCCGAGGCCCGCGAAGAGGAAGGGGATGCCTGCGTAAAGCCCGATCATTTCCATACTGAAGTTGCGCTCGCGCTTGAGGTATTCCGGGAGCCAGTACCAATAGAAATGGACGACGGGTCCGGCCAGCGCCCGGATCATGACGGCGCCCCAGACCTGGCGCAACTTGAGCAGCGGGCCGATAGGGGCGGCAGAGCCAGACTGCGCGGCGGCAGCGTGGCGGTCTCGATACCAATAGATCCAGGGGGCGATCCAGAGAATCCCGAGAAGGCTGGGGACGACGAACGCCATCCGCCATCCAAACACTGCGGAGAGTTTCACAATCAGATATGGGGCGAGAAAAGCGCCGATGACGGTACCGCTGTTGAAGATGCCCCCGGCAAGGGCGCGTTCACGGGCGGGAAACCACTGGGAGATCACCTTGACGCCGGCAGAGTAGTTTCCGCATTCGCCGACCCCCAGAAGGAAGCGGAAAGCAGAGAGGTGGGTCACAGTCCGGGCGATGGAGTGGAGTCCGTTGGCGATGGACCAGACGACCATGAGGATGGGCAGGCCGAGACGCGGCCCGGCACGGTCGATCAGCATGCCGGAGGGTATCTGGGCGAGAGTGAGCCCGACGAGGAAACTGGTGACCACATAGGAATACTGAGTATTGGATAGCTTCAGTTCGTCGCGGATGGTGGGTGCGAGGACGGCCAGCACCTGGCGGTCCAGCAGGTTGATGGCGATCGAGCAAAACAGCAAGGCGAGTATCCCCCAGCGCTTCCTATCCGGTGTGGCGTCCATTTGGTTAGGATAAGACGAATGTCGAGCTACGCGGAATTGATGGCGCTCCCGGTGGAGGAGTTGCGGCGCAAGGCGCGGTTACGTTTCCGGCTGGTGGAGGATATTCCGACTCTGCTGGCTGATTTTGCCTGCGCGATCGCGGATGAGGTGCAAACCGCGAACCGGGACGGGCGCCCGGCGCGGTTGATTTTGCCCGTAGGTCCGGTGAAGCAGTATCCGATGCTGGTGGAGATTACCAACCGGGAACGGATCTCATGGCGCAATGTGTGGGTGTTTCAAATGGATGAATTTCTCGACTGGCAGGGGCGGCCGATTGCGGCAAGCGATCCGCTGAGTTTCACCGGGTATTTGCAGCGGGAGCTATTCGGGAAGATGGACCAGGACCTGCGGATGCCGGCCGACCAACATATTGCGCCGCATCCGTTCCGCATCGATGCGTTCAGTGAGGCCTTGGAGAAGGCAGGGGGAGCGGACTGTTGTTTCGGCGGAATCGGCTATCACGGTCATGTGGCCTTCAATGAGCCGGTGATTTCACGTTGGCATAAAGTGTCGGTGGATCAGATGAGGGAGTCGCTGACGCGGGTGGTCGCGTTGGGGGACGACTCGATCGTGGTGCAAAGTATTCATTCGGCTGGTGGCAATTCGCATGCGATCCCGCCGATGGCGGTGACCTGCGGGATGCGGGACATCCTGGCAGCGCGCAAGATCCGCTTGTATTGCGCGGCGGGGGAGCGGCACAAGATGATTTTCCGGATCGCGGTGGCAGGAGAAGCAACGTCGGATTATCCAGTGACGCTGGTGCAAGGGCACCGGGACGCAGAGGTAGTGACAGATGACGCGACGGCTGCGCCGATTGAAGCGGGACTTCGCTAGGAGGAATGGCGCTCGGTTTGGGGGACTGCGCGGAGTTGCGCGTCTTCGAGACGCTTGGCTTCCTGGTAAGTGTAAACCATACGGTGAATAACGGTAAGGTTGCCGAGCACGGCGATGATCCACAACACCGGAGCCATACGGTCAAAAAGGCAGCCGATGATGACGAGAACAATGCGTTCGGGACGTTCCATGAAGCCCACTTTGCAGGTGGGGATTGTGTTTTCCGAACGCGAGCGCGTGTAGCTGATCATGACGGAGGCGGTCATGACGATGGCGGTGAGGACGACGTAGAAATTGCGGTTGATGGAAGCGTAGTAGACGAGCAAGCCCATGAGCAGAGCCAGATCGGAATAGCGGTCGAGGACAGAGTCGAAGAAGCCGCCGAAGCGGGTGACCTGGTTGGTCTCGCGGGCAACACGGCCATCCACCATGTCGAAGATGCCGGCGCCGATGATGACGATTCCTGCCCAGAAGAACTGGCCGAAGGCAAGGAGAACGGCGGCTCCTATATTGATGAGGAGACCGACAAACGTCAGGACGTTCGGGTGAATGCGCGCGAGCGCCAGGCCACGCACGATGAGACGGATGACCTTATTGCAGGATGCGCCGATTGCTCCGGTATACGTCATGGGAGCCTCCTTTCCGCAGCGCTATACAAGCCCACGATTGTACCACTAGGCTTGATCATGAATGGTGGTCAGTTCGAGGATTTCCACTTCGCGCACGCCGCCGGGGATGGGGATGCGGACTTCATCGCCGACCTGTTTTCCGATGAGGCCGCGCCCGATGGGGGAAGATGTGCTGATGAGGCCCTTGGCGGCATCCGCTTCCTCACTCGTGACCAGCTTGTAGGTGAGCTTCTGATCCTTGTTGAGGTCGAGCAAGACGACCTTTGAGCCGAGGCCGACACGGTCCCGAGGGATCTTGGTGAGATCGACCATGGAAAACTCGCGGAGGCGGCCCTTCAGTTGAGCAAGGCGCGCATCGACGAAGGATTGGCGCTCCTTGGCAGCATGGTATTCGGCGTTCTCGCTGAGGTCGCCGTGGGCGCGGGCCTTGAGGATCTCCTTGGGCAGTTCATTGCGCAGTTCGTATTCGAGCGCGGCGATTTCTTCCTGTAGCTTCTTTTTGAGATCTTCCATGCGGGATTGGTAGCCGTCTTGCGGCCGCTTTCTTCATTATACAAGCAGGGCTGGCGGAGAACCGCCGGTTAGCCAGGCAGGATCTTGGTGATGTCGTTATAGAGGACAAAGACTACGACCATCATCAGAAAAACGAAGCCCACCTTAAAGACGGCCTCCTTGACGGCGAGACTGAGGTCGCGCCGCATGAGCATCTCGATGAGCAACAGGAGGATGACTCCACCGTCGAGGATCGGGATGGGCAGTAGGTTGAAGATGGCGAGATTGAGGCTGACCATGGCCATCAGGCTGATGAAGGTGGAGGGGCCCTCGCGGGCGGCCTCCTTGGAGATCTGGGCGATGCGAATAGGGCCTTCCAGGGACTTGGCTGACATCCGTCGCTCAATGATGCCTTTGAGGAAGGAAACGATGACGCCGGCGTTGCGGGCGTTGGCGCGGATCGACTCGCGGAAGGCTTCCGGCAGCGGGAGGGCGACGAAGGTCACCGGAAGTTCCAGGCTGACACCGATCATCCAACGCTTCTGGCCATCGATCTCCTGCTGGCGGGGGGTGGCCGTGAAACGCTGCTGCT
Source organism: Bryobacterales bacterium (assembly GCA_016789755.1). Taxonomy (GTDB): domain Bacteria; phylum Acidobacteriota; class Terriglobia; order Bryobacterales; family Bryobacteraceae; genus CADEFT01. The sequence continues at coordinate 32,955 of JAEUQG010000552.1, read as the reverse complement.
TGCCGTTGCGAAGAACCTCGATCTCGACGGGACGCCCTTCGGAGGCTTTCATCACGTCGTGCAATTTGTAGGTGTGACGAACGGGAGCGCCGCCTGCCGAAACGATGATGTCGCCCTTTTGCAGGCCGATGCGTTCGGCCTCCGAACCAGGGGAGACGCGGGAAATCTGGACAGGCATCTGCTCCGCCCACCCGGCGCTGCCGACGCCATTCTTCTCATCAAGAACGGGTGTGACGGTGACTACCTGCTGCGACTTGTCGGAGCGCTCGATAAGAACCGAAAGCGGCGACTGCGCGCCGCCGATTTCCTTGAGGGCGATATCGTCCCAAGTTGGATTCTTGAGTTCGTTGAGGGCGAGGATGCGGTCACCCTCTTTCAGGCCGGCTTTGGCAGCGGCGCCGTCGGCGGTCAAATAGCCGATCGTGGGGGACGGCGTGACCGGAACCTTGGGGAACTGGACGCTGAACAATCCGGTGACCAGAACAACGGCCAGAATAATGTTCATGAAGGGGCCGGCAAAGGCGATGATGAGACGTTGCCAGCGAGGTTTCGCGAGGAAAGAACGAGGGTCCGCGGATGCCTCATCGCCAACCTGTTCGCCCGCCATTTTGACATAGCCACCGAATAGGATGAGAGAGAAGCGGAAGTCGGTTTCGCCCTTGCGGAAGCCGAACAGGCGGGGTCCGAAGCCGAAGCTGAAGGCTTCGACTTTGACGTCGAACAGCCGCGCCGCCCAATAATGCCCCAGTTCATGAATCAGGATCATGATCCCGATCAGGACCAGAAGCCACCAGATATTCTCAATAACACCCATAAGTAAGGATACGCCTCTATACTAGCTTGCCATGGGCCAGGGCGCGAGCCACCTGGCGGGAGTGGGAATCGATGTCGAGGACCTCCGCAATCGACACCGGCCTGCGCGAGGGAACCTGTTGCAAGGTTTCCTCAACAACCTCGGCGATACGAGGGTAGGAAATTTCGCCTTGGAGGAAGGACTCGACGGCAACCTCGTCGGCGGCGTTGAGCGTGGCCGTGGCTGTCCCGCCGGTTTCCATCGCCTGATAGGCGAGTCTCAGGAGAGGGAACTTGTCGAGATCGGGGGGGAAGAACTCCCAATGGGACATGTTGGTCCAGTCGAGGGGTTGCACCGGAGCGTCCCATCTGTCGGGGTAGGTCAGGGCATACTGGATGGGCATGCGCATGTCCGTAGCCGAGACCTGGGCGATAACGCTGCCATCGTTGTATTCCACCATCGCGTGGATCTTGGATTGGGGATGAACCACAACTTCAACCTGGGAAGGCGGGAGATCGAAAAGCCAGCAGGCTTCGATGACTTCAAAGCCCTTATTCATGAGCGTGGAGGAATCGATAGTGATGCGGGGACCCATGACCCAGGTGGGGTGACGCAGTGCCTGTTGCGGAGTGACAGATTGGAGAGCTTCTGCGGGAGTATTGCGGAAAGGCCCGCCGGAAGCAGTGAGAAGCAACTTGCGGACTTCGTGATGGCGGCCGGCGCGGAAGCACTGGTGGGCGCCATTATGCTCGGAATCGACGGGTAGCAGGCGGTCTGAGCCATGGGCACGGGCCGCCTCAATGACGAGACTGCCAGCGGCGACAAGAACTTCTTTGTTAGCCAAGCCCACTATTTTTCCCCGTTTGACAGCCTCATAGGTGGCTTCGAGTCCGGCGACGCCCACGATGGAGGACATAACAATGTCCACTTCGGACGCGGTTGCCACGTTCATCCGGGATGCCGGACCGAAGGTCAATTCTGGCCATTCGGATTCCGGCATTCCCGAATCTCGGAGGATACTAATAAGACGCGTACGTGCGGAATCGGTTGCAAGTGAGGCGATCTTGGGGCGGAACTCCCGAATTTGGGAGGCTAGCAGGTCGGCGTTGGACCCGGCGGCGAGAGCGAATACCGTGAATCGATCACGATGTTGACGGATGACGTCAAGCGTGCTGGTGCCGATGGATCCGGTAGAACCCAATATGGTGATTTGCTTCACGCAAGTTCAATGATATCAGATTGAGGATTGCTTCAGACTGACTTTAGAAAGGTGACCCAGAGGGCGCCGGGGAGGTTTGCTTCAGGGGTCTTTATGAGGTTAGTCTCGCTTTGGTGGGAGTTGCCTCCCCGGCTTACTTTTACTATAGAATATGGAATTTGGGATTGCAAGAGAAAAATCTCAAAAAAAATGGATTCTCCTCGTCAAGCTTTCACCTCGATCCCCACACTCGACTCCAAGACCTTGATAGTGGAGCAGATATCCTCGTCGCCATGGCCCTGGGCGATGGCTGCCCGGAAAAGCTGCTGGGTGAGGGCGGTGAGGGGGAGTGGAACGTTGAGGTCTTTGGCGGAATCGAGCATGAGTCCGATGTCCTTGTGCATCCACTTCACCGCAAAGTTGGTTTCGAAGTTGCGGGCAAACACATAGGGAGCTTTGAAGTTGATCAGTCCGCACTTGGCGGCGCTCTTGTCGAGGATTTCGATCATCAGCTTGGGATCGACACCGGCTTTGGTAGCCAGGATGATGCCTTCGTTGAACGCCTGCAGTATGTTGGATAAGACTAGGTTCTGGGTGAGTTTGGCGTTGGTTCCCATGCCGTGGGTTCCGCAATAGAAGAGTTGTTTGCCCATAGGCTCGAAGAGCGGCTTGATTTGTTCGAAGACCTGGGGATCGCCTCCAACCATGAATGTGAGGTTACCGCCTTCGGCGCCGGGCTTGGATCCGGTACAGGGAGCGTCCAAATAATGGATGCCCTTGGGCTGGAGGGCGTCCCGCATGGCAGTGCTTTGGGCAGGAGCGACGGTGCTGGCGTCGACGATGACGGTACCGGGTTTGGCGGTTTCGATCAGGCCGTTGGGTCCGAGGATGACGGCGGTAGACATGGCGGTGTCGCCGACGCAGAGGAAGATGACGTCGGCATGAGCGGCGACATCCTTAGGTGTGGCGCAGGCAACGCCGGACTTCTCGTCCGCGACAAGCTGTTTCGCCTTTTTTTCGCTATGGGTCCAAACGGCGACCTCATGTCCGCCGCGTATGAGATTGCGAGCCATGGGATAGCCCATGATGCCCAAGCCAAGGAAACCGAGTTTTGCCAAGGGATTGCCTCCTGAGGGGGTAAGTAGAAAAGGGTATTGTATACCCTGTCAGGGGGCGGAGGCGAGGAGATAGACAGGGCGGATCAGGCGGAAGCCGAATGAGCAGGTTCGTTCTCAACGGGGGATGTATTGAGTCCTCGCAGCACCATTCTGAGGATCAGCAGGTCCGATGGCTGGTAAGTAGCGGAGGGGACATTTGTGGCATCCTCCTCATTATTCTTAAGGATATGGCTGCGTACGAGGGAACGCAATTCCTCCACGGAGAGCCCCAGGGCCACGGCAGCTTCCGATTCCGAATAGTGACTCTTTTGCGGTCTGGTGGTACTGGGTAGCATTTTGCCTGTCTGAATCCTCCGTTAAATAGCATGATAAGTCTCACCAGGGCCGGAGCCCAATTAGGAGATGCCCCTAGTTACCGGATCGAATGTTCTGACCAACCGGAAGGACCAGTGTACTAAGACAGATTCTGCACTTCGCCCAGGCGCTTGCAAAGCAGATGCACGGCGGCAGCAGCGATGTATAATGAAAAATTGCCCAGTAGGAGAATGAACTGATGTTTGACTTCTTTCGCAGCCAGCAAAAGGCAACGAAGTACTTGCTCGGCGGCTTGCTTTCGCTTGTCGCGATCTCAATGGTAGTGACCCTGATTCCGGGTTTCGGCAGCAGCACGGGTAGCGGGATGAGCGATCAGGTCGTGGCTGAGATCGGCAAGGACCAGGTGATGTTGCGCGAAGTTCAAATGGGCTTGAACGACACCATTCGCGGAAAGAACATTCCACCGGAACTGGTGTCGGTATACGCGCCGCAGATCGTGAATCAGATCGTCACCGAACGGGCGCTGGCCTACTACGCGAAAGAGATGGGCTATTCGGTCACCGATGAGGATGTGGCGCAAGTGATCCGGATGATGGTGCCGCAGTTGTTCGAGGGCGGAAAGTTCGTGGGCAAGGAAGCTTATGCGCAATTTCTGGCATCGAACAACACGAGCATCACTGAGTTTGAGAAACAAGCCCGGTTGCGCGCCAGCCTGCGCCGTATGCAGAGCGCCGTCTTGGAAGGCATGGTGGTGACTCCCGAGGAGCTGGAGCAGGAATACCGCTCGCGCAACGAAAAGGTGACCATCGAATTCGCGAAAATCGACCCCACGAAGATTCAGGCGGAAGTCAAAGTCACTCCGGAAGAGATGAATGCGCACTGGACGTTGTCGAAGGCGCAATATCGCATTCAGGAAAAGCGTGCGTTCCGGATGGTGGTGATTGACGAAGAGAAGATTGGGGCGGCGATTCAGACGAACGAACCGGCGGTGCGTTCCTACTATGAATCGAACAAAGATCAGTTCCGCACGCCGGAGCGGGCCAAAGTGCGTCACATCCTGATCAAGACGATGGAAAAGCCGAAAGAGCAGGAAGAGGCGCTTAAGAAGAAGGCGGAAGACCTGCTGAAGCAGATCAAAGGTGGCGCGGATTTCGCCGAACTGGCAAAGAAGAATTCCGAAGACACGGTGTCGGCCGCCAAGGGCGGAGATTTGGACTGGGTGGCTCGTGGACAGACCGTGAAACCGTTCGAGGACGCGGCGTTCAATCTGGCGCCGAAAGCGATCAGCGATGTGGTCAAGTCGGAGTTCGGATTCCACATTATCCAGACGATGGAGAAAGAGACAGCGCGTCTCAAACCGTTCGAGGAAGTGCGCGATCAGATTGCCAAGGACTTGGCCAAGCAGCAGGTGTTCGACCGCATGCAGCAAGTGGCGGATCAGATCCGCGTGAGCCTGGTGAAGAACCCGGGCGCGGCGGAACAACTGGCGAACGAATTCAAAGTTGGGTTCGCGAAGGTGGAAAAAGGCGGCCGCGGCGAAGTATTCCCGATCATCGGGCAGATCACGGACTTCGACAACGCGCTGTTCGATCTCAAAGAAAAAGGCAACGTTACGGAGATTGTCACGACGAGTTCCAACAAGCTGGTGGTTGGCGTATTGGACGAAGTCTTCCCGGCGCGCCAGGCGGAATTGAACGAAGTTGAAAGCGAGATCCGCAAGACCATTGCGAGCGAGCGCACCAACCGTATCGTCAGCGAACGCTCGGCAGCATTGCTGGACAAGGTGAAGGCGATTGGTGGAGATCTGCGCAAGGCAGCCGCGTCGATGGGACTGGAAGTGAAAACCTCTCCGGAGTTCGGGCGCGAAGGCAATGTCGAGGGCCTGGGAACGGCGAATTACGTGGAGGAAGCATTCCGCCGCGATGTCGGGGCGGTGTTCGGCCCGGTGAACGTGAACGGGCCTCTGTTCGTTTGCAAGATCACGGGCAAAACTCCGCCGGACATGTCGCGCTTCAACGAGCAACGCTACGATCTGTTGCTGCGGTTGAAGGGACAAAAGGCGCAGGAACGGCGCGATCTGTTTGAAGACGGGATTCTGAACACCCTGCAGCAGCGCGGGGTCGTGAAGATCCACCAGGACGTGATCAAGCGTCTGATCGACACCTTCAAGAACAGCTAGCGCATGATCGACGCGCTGCTGGAATTTGTAAGGACTCTCACCAATCCCGAGAAGCTGATCCATCTGTTGTCGGAAGTATTAGGCGGCCCGCTGGGCTACCTGATGCTGATAGCCGTAGTGTTCGCCGAAACCGGGCTGTTGATGGGATTCTTCCTGCCCGGCGATTCGCTTCTCTTCACGGTCGGCGTGGTGGCGGGGGCAGGACATTTGGACATTGTCCTGATAAATCTTGTGCTGATGGCGGCGGCGGTGATTGGAGACGGGGTTGGATACTACCTGGGATACAAGACCGGCCCGGCCATTTTTTCACGCCCCGATTCCCGGCTGTTCAAGCAGGAGTATCTGCGCAAGACGCAAGCATTCTACGCCAAGCACGGGGGAAAGACCATCATCTATGCGCGCTTCGTACCGATCGTGCGCACGTTTGCCCCGTTCATCGCCGGCGTAGGGAAGATGGAGTACCGGCGGTTCCTATCGTTCAATATTTTCGGCGGAATCGGCTGGGTCTTCAGTATGACCATGCTGGGCTACGGATTGGGAAATGTGCCGATTGTGAGGGCGCATTTCGAGAAGGTGATCCTAGGGATTATTTTCGTCTCGGTGGCGCCGGTGGTGGTCGAGTTTCTGCGCTCACGCGGGAAGTGACGGCTATTGCCTGATGACGCCGGTACGCGTCAAGAAGGCGAAGATGTCCTTATACAATTCGTCCATCTTCTCTTTGGGGAAGCCATGGCGTCCTTGCGGAACGCTGATCATCTCCGTGCGCGAGCCCACGTCGTTGAGGGCTTTGGTAAGCTTCACTCCGTGTTCGTAAGGAACGGTCTGATCGGCATCGCCATGCAGGGTGAGGATCGGGGGCAATCCGCGGCGCACGTACGTCATCGGGGAGACGCGGTGGGCGAGTTCGATGCGCCCGGGGGCATCGGGAACCCATGTAACGGCGTACGGGCGCATGTTGGTGCCGGCCAGTTGATCGCCGACATCGGTGATGCCGTAGAAGTTGACCACGGCTGCGACCTTGGCCGGCTTGCCTAGCTTGGCGGATTTAGGAGTCATGCCCACCATCAACGAGAGATGGCCACCGGCCGATCCTCCGGTGACGGCGATCCGCTTCTTGTCCACGTTATACTTGGCGGCATTCCCAATGAACCAATTCGCGGCCTTGAGGGAATCCTCTACGGCGGCGGGCGCCACTGCTGCCTTTGCCAAGCGGTATTCAACATTCGCCACAACGAAGCCCTTCTCCAAGTAGCGGCGAACGAAGTTATCCCACTGGCCTTCCTTTGTGCCGCCGACCCAGCCGCCTCCGTGGATGACAATCACGCCGGGACGCTTGCCTGCGGAGAAACCAGCGGGCTGGAACACATCGAGCACGGTCTCCTTATGGGTATCGTAGGCGATATTCGCATCCACTTTCACACCGGCGGGGAGTTCCGGTATTTCTGGGGAGTCTGGCCGGGAAGCAGGCCGGCGAAGGCGAGCAGGCAGAGAGCGATAAACCGCATAGAGGCCATTCTACCTTGACCGGAGAAGGGCAAAGGGAGGGACAAAGACGATGACACCTTCGGGGCGGACCGTACCGGGTTGCCGGTGGTAGAGGAAGGTGAGCCGGATGATACTGCAATCCGGCGGTACGGCGAGACCGGCGGACTGCTGAAGGCGTGGGGTGGGATCAGGACGTAGCGGGGCTTCACCGAGGGCTGTGCCGTCCAGACACGACCATTTCCAAAGCAGTCCGGCTTTCGCGGATATGCGCTCCAGGCGGTACTGAAAGGTGAATTGATACTGGGCGGCGGGAACGACGGGGAGGAACTGCTCAAGCAGTTCGGTGTGTTCGGGTTGGCGGCCGTCGAGAGTGATGCGGACCTCATGGGTTTGCGGCGACCAGTGGTGGGAGACTCCGTTGCGCCAGGGAAATCGCCAGTCGAAGCCTTTGTGAATGGGCTCGGTTGCGAAGGCGGCATTGGTGAGCGACCGGGCTGAGACCGGGTCCAGTTGGCGTTGGGAATCCCAGAGGTTCCAGACGCGGAGGGCCGCCGCACCCTTGCCTGCCTGGAGGAGTGCCTCGGCGAGAGCGATGAGTTGCGGGCCAGTTGGGGGGATGAGAGGTGAGAGGGCTCCGGCAGCTTCGGCGGCAGCTTCCCATTTTTCCTCCGATCGGAGGAATTCGATGTAGAGGCTGAGGATTTCCGGTTGCGGAGGAATGGCGCGGGTCAGGATGAGGGTGGAGTCGGCGGTGAAGCGCCAGGCAAGGCGGAAGAGGGCAGTGCGGTCGCCGTAGCTGCGTTCGGCGGCGAGTCGGAGCCATCGCCAGAAGGGCTCGGAGGACTGGCGGCGAAAGTAGAAATTGGCCAGCGCCCAGCGTGGGGCAAACATCCGGTCCATTTCGGCGGCTTTGAGGAAGAGGCGCTCGGCCTCGCCGAACTGTTGGGATTGTTCGGCGGCGAGTGCGAGATCGATCCAGGCTTCGGAAAGGTAGGGGTTGAGTTGGAGGGCGCCCTCCGGGTTGCCGGAGCGGAGCGCGTATATCGGATGGGAGGGGACGAGTTCGGCGGCGCGGCGGATGTTTTCGGGTGTGCCGGTGTGGAAGAGGTAGTCGGCGTAGGCGAGGAGGAGGGCGTAGAAAGCGGCGGTGAGGAGGGCGGCGGCGAGGAGATAGGAGAGGACGCGGGGAGCACGCATACTTCTGTAATACATTGTGTGCGAACGACTTATTTTTTCTCACGGCTCAAGTTCTTTATTTTTCCGGTCGAATAAGAAAGAGGGAGCCCGCAGAGGCGGGGCCCATGATCACCGCATTTAGGAGCGAGGCGAGGCATGAAATCGAGACGAGGCATGAACAAGATTACAGGGAGCGGCTGGCAGGCTTGGATAGCGCTGGCGCTGGCGCTTCAATTATCGATTGGCTGGGCAGCAAGCCCAGCAATCGGGGTAGTGGTAGCCAAGGGACCAGTGGCAGTGGACGCCTCGCGAGTAGCGGGGAACGGCACGCTTTTTGAAGGCTCGGTGGTGGAGACGGCGAAGGCGAGTTCGGAGTTGCGGCTGGCAGGAGGGGCGCGGATGGTCCTCGACAGCGGGTCGAGGGGCAAGGTGTATCGTGACCACGTGGTATTGGAACGTGGCGCGGGGCAACTGGAACAAGGGAGCGATTTTCGGATTGAGGCTGGTGCTTTTCGGATTGCCGGAACCGCCACAGGAAAGGCGAAGGTGGAGTGGACGAACGGCCAACGAGTGAAGGTAACAGCGCTGGGCGGGCCAGTGCGCGTGACGGACGGGGGAGGCGTGTTGCTGGCCAGCATCGCGGCGGGCAAGGCCGTGGCCCTCGAGCAGGCCCCACATGGCCAATCGCGGAGTTCGTTGAGCGGGTACTTGCGCAAGAGCGGACAGCAGTACCTACTGACCGACCAGGTGGCGGGAGTCACCTTTGAGTTGCGTGGCATGGGGCTTGATCGGGAAGTGGGGAGACTGGTGGAAGTGAATGGTTCCATGAACACTGCGGTGAAAGCCGGCGCACCGGCGGCTCAAGTCATCGATGTGAAGCAGGTGAAGCTGTACGCATTCCATCCTGACAAGTCCAAGGACCCCGAGAAGGACAAGGACTGCGAGAAAGAGAAAGACAAGAAATCCCCTGCCGCAAGCGGCACAAAGGACAAGGAAAAAGAGGACCGCTGCGGCGCCGGCGTTGCAGGTGCAGCAGGTGCAGCAGGTGCAGCAGGTGCAGCCGGGGCCGCTGGGGCCGCTGGCGCGGCTGGTGCCGGTGCAGCGGGCGCAGGAGCCGCGGGAGCCGTGGGCGCGGCCGCAGGCGCTGCGGGAGCCGCAGCGGGCATCGGAGCCACGACCGCGATTGTGGCAGGCGTGGTCGTAGCTGGCGCAGCCGCCGGGCTTGGCATCGGGTTGACGCGGGAAGAACCGGAACCGATCAGCCAGTGAGCCACGAATAAGGTTTGCGAGAGAGAGAGAGCTGTTTCCGGGCTTTGAGAGTCACGACTCCCAGAGCCCGGCTTTTTTGTCTCAGGCAGGCGAAATGAAACTTCCAGTCTTTTCCCCGGTTTAATCACTTTGGGGCGAGTGAGAGAATACAAACATATGTTCCGTCTTTTGCTATCCGTTGTTTCCCTGCTGCTTCCGCTGTGTGCCCAACCGATTCCCGGCCGCTATATTCTCGAGTTGGAGGGAGAGCCGCTGGCAGCGGCGAAGGCAGCACGGGCGGAACGGGCTGCTGCTATCGGCGCGCAACACCAGGTGCTGCGGTCGATGCTTGCGGGCCGGAAGGTGCAGGTGAGGGGCGCCTTGGACACGGTGGCGAATGCGATAGTCGTGGAAAACGCCGATCCCGATGCACTGAGAAACCTGCCCGGGGTGAAGCGCGTGGTGCAGTCCCGGTATTTGCAACTGAAGATGGATCACGCCATGAACCTGCTGCGGTTCCCGGATGCATGGGTGAAGGCCGGGGGCAGGGCTCGTGCAGGGGCGGGCATGAAGATTGCGATCATCGACACGGGAATCGACAATTTCCATCTCGCATTTCAAGATGAGGAATTGAGCGCACCGGAAGGATTTCCGCTGTTCTCTCCTGAAGGCAACAAGCGTTTCACCAGCGCCAAAGTGATCGTAGCGCGGAGTTATGGCGGTACGGCGCAAGACCTGGTGGGACATGGAACGGCAGTGGCCTCGGCGGCGGCTTCGGCTTATCATTTGGGCCCAAGAGGTGTCATGGCCGGCTCGGCGCCGAAGGCGTGGCTGGGGAACTACAACGTCGCGGAAGGAACTGATGGAGCCATTTCGATCGACAACACTTTGCGCGCTATCGACGATGCCGTGAAGGACGGGATGGACGTGATCAATCTGAGTTTGGGCGGCCCAGCGTTCGCGCTGCCGGACGATGAACTATTCACACCGGTGATCGCGCGGGCGGCTGGGGCAGGAGCCATAGTGATCGTGGCGGCGGGGAATGAAGGCCCCGACAATGCAACGCCATCCGACACGGCATCGAGCCAGCATGTTGTGGCGGTAGGTGCATCGGAGAACGACCGGTTGCCGACGAGTCCTGCGGTGCTTTCCCCGCCGTCCACGCGAATCACGGCAACGCCGGCGTCAAACAGCGAAGAGGCAGAACAGATTGCGGGCAAGTTTGCCGATGTCGCAACGATCGACCCGAGTGGACTCGCCTGCAACAGTTTGCCCGGCGGCAGTCTGGCCGGCAAGATCGCGTTGATCCTGCGTGGCACATGCAATTTCGCAGTGAAGTTCGTGAATGCCCGCAATGCCGGGGCAGTTGCGGCAGTAGTTTACAACAGCGAAGCGAGCCCGTCACGGGTCATCATGCAGGTGGATGACGAGCCACTGAAGGGGCTGATGATCTCGCGGGGAGATGGGACGACGCTGAAGAACCGTATTGCGGCGAATGGCGACGCGGACTACGTTCTCTTCTTCAGCACAAGTCTGCCGGAGGATCCAAACCGGCTGGCGGATTTCAGTTCCCGTGGACCTGGCCCGGACATGGCCATCAAACCGGACATGGTGGCGACGGGAACGAACTTAATTACGGCAACCAATGAAACCCCGGAAGGGAGCCCGGAGCTTAGCGGCTATCTCCCATTGGATGGAACAAGCCTTTCCTCGCCGATAGTAGCGGGAGTTGCGGCAGTACTGAAGCAAGTTCGGCCGGGATTGACCCCGGCGCAATACCGCTCGGTGCTCATCAACAGTTCCCTGCCCTTCCCTGAGGGCGCCTCTAAGATTGAGGTGCAAAAGACAGGCGCGGGGCTGCTGCAGTTTTCAGACACGCTCAGTGCTGTAACAGCAATTGAGCCGGCGTCGGTGAGCTTCGGAGAGTATCGAGGATTGTCCAATTGGTTTCGGGAGATCACGGTGACGAACATTGGCGCGGTTGGGGACAATCTGTCGCTGAGTCTGCGAACCAACGACGCGTTGAAGCCGGAGTTGTCCACCGAAACGTTGACGCTGGCGCCGAAGGGCTCGGCGGTGGTGAAGCTGACATGGAACCACACGACGGCCGGCACAGGCGCCTATCAAGGGTTCCTCGAAATCCGCTCGGGGACGGGCAGTATCGCGCGAGTACCGTATTGGCTTGGGGTACGAGGGACTGAGGCGAAGGAGATCTCGCTCACCTATGTCCAGCCGTCGTCGCGGGTGGGAACGAGAGCGGAAATCTACTACCGGGTTCTGGATGGCTCAGGGATTTCGCTAGTGGATCCGAGTCCGGAGGTGACCGTCAGTTCAGGAGGAGGCAGCATCCTTCAATCGGGGTTGGCGGGGTCGATCTACCCTGGCGTGAACGCGGCGGTCGTACGTCTTGGCCCGTCGGCGGGCGTCAATGTGTTCACCATCAAGGCAGGAGGAGTTAGCCGGGAAGTGCGGATTCGCGCTACAAATTAGAGTGTAGTGCGCATTCAATTCCTTTTTCTCTGCACTGCCGTGCCCTTGTTGATGGGGCAACCGGCGTTGTTCACTCCCGATGATTTGCGTCGCGTTGAGGAAACGGCACGAGGCGCCAGTTGGGCTTCGGAAGTTCGAAATCAGGTACTGCGGGCAGCGGCGAACTGGCCGCAGGATCATTTGACACGATACGGGCTAACGCAATTGGCACTGCCCGCGGAGGGCGGCCAATGGCCACTGTGGTATGTGTGTCCCACGCATGGTGTCAACCTTCAGTTTCAAGCTCCCGCCACGCACCGCTGTACCGTGGACAACCGCACGTATACGGGGTGGCCATACGACCAGGTGATACTCTCGCGCCGGCACAATGAGTTGGCAGGGGCTGCGCGCGATCTGGCGTTGGCTTGGCGCATGACCGGTGAGACGAAGTATGCCGAGGCAGCGCTATGGATACTGAAGCAATACGCGGAGAAGTACCTGGCCTATCCGCACAAAGACGTCAACAACCGGGCGAATACGCGATCGGGGGCTCGCGCCTCGGCGCAGACATTGGATGAATCGGTTTGGTTGATTCCGCTGGCATGGGCCTACGATTCGCTGGCGGGCTCGGCTGCGATGAGCGAGTCCGACAGGGTGCTGATCGAACGCGGATTGTTACGGGCGGCGGTGGAAGTGATCCAGCGTAACGATGCGGGGATCAGCAACTGGCAATCGTGGCACAACACGGCGATTGCGGCCGTGGGCTTCGCCTTGCGCGACAAATCGTTGGTGGAGCAAGCTATCGATGGGAAAAGCGGTTTCCGGTTCCAAATGCGGAACTCGGTGATTGGAGAAGGATTCTGGTACGAAGGGGCCTGGAGCTATCACTATTACGCCCTGGATCCAGTTGTGCAACTGGCGGAAATGGCGGCGCGCAGCGGGTTCGATCTGTGGGAGGACGTAAACCTGCGAGGGTTGTTTTCAGCTCCGCTCCGGTTGGCGTTTGCCGACGGAACGTTACCGGCGTTCAACGACAGCAACTCGGTGAGCCTGTTCAGTGTGGCGCGACTATACGAGATTGCGTTTGCCCGCCTGGGGGACCCGCTTTATGCAGCAGTGGCGCGCCGCGGTTCACGCGGCCGCGAAGCGTTGCTGTTCGGGGCTCCTGAATTGCCGGCAGTCGACTTGGCCGACTTGCGGAGCGAGATTTTCGCCGATGCGGGATTCGCTGTCCTGCGGGGGCCGCAGTCGGACCACACTGTAACCATGAAGTTCGGGCCGCATGGGGGCGGGCATGGACATTACGACAAGCTGGGTCTGGTGTCGTTTGCGCGGGGAGGAATCCTGTCGGTGGATCCGGGCACACAAAGCTATGCTGCGCCGACGCACAACACATGGGACAAGGTGACCGTCGCGCACAACACGATTGTGGTTGGAGAAAAAACGCAAAACGAAGCCACCGGAAGGTTACTGTGGAGCGATCTGCGGCCCGAGTACAGCGCTGCGTCGGCTGAGGCCGGCGCAGCTTATCCAGAAGTCCGGATGAAGCGGTCGTTGTTGGTCACCGCAGAGTACACCGTGGACGAAGCGGAAGCCGTTAGCACGGACAAAGTATCGAGGCAATTCGATTGGGTGTATCACAATAACGGGTCTTTGGAAACAGATCTTCCCGTCACGCCTTTCAGCGGATTCCCGTCTACGAACGGGTATCAGCACCTCACGGACAACCGCGCGTTGGAGACCGGGGAGTCGTGGCAGGTGCGATTCGACGGGCGGCCCAGGGGTGTTGTCAATTTCGGGTCGACCTTCGCCGGTTCGGCGGCGGCGCGGGGAACGTATCAGTATTCGAGCGAGCAGGCCGCCAGCGGGGGGTACTCGGGGAAACTGTCCTATGAGTTTAGCGGCCCCGGGTACATGCTTTATTCGACCCCGGCGTTGAGCAATCAGCCGGACCGGGCACCCGTGGGCTTGCGTGTGATGGTGTACGGCGACGGAAGCGGCCACCGGCTGTCGTTGCGAATGAATGACTCGACGGATGAACGGTTCATTTCTATCGTTGGTCCGGTGACGTGGACAGGTTGGAAAGCAATCGAAGTCAAGGGCCCCGTCAACTGGCAGCATTATCTCGGCAACAATGACGGAGTAATCGACACGCCGATTCGCTCGGTCTCGGTGGAGTGGACGCAAGTGGCTGGAGGTGCGGCGCGGGGAGCTATCTACGTAGACGATTTCGCTGTGCTCTATGAAGATGACCAGACAGTGATGGCCGCCGACTTTGAGCTGACAAGCCGGAGCTTGCGGGTTTGGATGTTGGGTAGGGAGGGGACGACAGTGGTGGCCGGCAACGGGCTGGGACCGAATCTGCTTCAGCCCGTCCCTTATGTGATGGCGCGGAGGAAGGGGGAGTCGGCGCGTTTCGTCACGCTACTGGAGCCCTATGGCGGGCGACCAGGGGTGGTCGCGTTCGAGATGGAAGAGGATGGATGGATTCAAGTGAAGAGCGAGGGGTTTTCGGACCGGTTCCGGTTCACATCGGAAGGCGTGGAGGGCTATGAGCGTGTTATAGTGGGAAGGTTGCCTTAACGCGAAAGGATTTTGCTGTACCGATGAAAGCCGCAATTCATCCCGCCTACAACGAATTGAATGTCATTTGCGCCTGCGGGTCGTCCTTTAAGACCCGGTCCACGCACAAGGGCGATATCCGTGTGGAAATCTGCTCCAGTTGCCATCCGTTCTTTACCGGACGCCAGAAGTTGGTAGATACGGAAGGACGCGTGGACCGCTTCCAGAAGAAGTTTGCGAAGTCGAAGCAGATTCAGGAAGCCCGCAAGAAACCGAATTAGTCTCGCTTTCAGAGAAGCTATCCCAGCCTGCCTTGGGTGGGCTGGGATTGGTGTGTTTCTGGTTGGGGATTGAGGCGGGACTATTTGCCGGCCGATTGCTTCCGTCGCCGGTCACGTTCTTCGAGCATCTTGGCGTATTCCACCTTCTGCTCTTCGGTGAGCATGCTATTAATGCGTTCCCGCTGTTCGGCTGCGATCCTCTTCATCTGCGGATCGATACTGTCGTGGGTCGCTTTGTAACGAGCCTTTGTCTCGTCGAGGATGACGACCAGCTTCTGCATCTGATCGGAATTAAGCTTCAGGCGTGATTCGTAGTCTTTCAGGTACTTCTGCCGAAGTGCCTCGGGGGTGCGGCGGTCGCCCTGAGTAGCGGTAACGGTCTTAGCGGAATACAGCCGGTGGCCGAATGCACCGACAAGCGCGCCGCTGCCGAAGACCAGCAGCAGGTAAAGAACGACCATGGGGTTGCTGCGTTTCACCAGGAATTATCTCCGACGCTGACGTTTTCGATGTCGGCGTAGGCGAGGATTTCATGGGCGTTATCGTTATCCAAGGCCTCGACGTAGGCCATCACTCCGGGACCATTGTGGGAAGAGGAAGCGGTGGTGAGAAGGACAGCCATCAGCAGGCACATGGCGGCAGCAGCCGAGACGAAGAACTGCGCGAAACGGCGCATTGTAAAGGGAAATGATTGGCGGGCCTCGATTTTCTGCCAGAGACCTGGCATGAAAGTGGAGCCCTCGACTGCATCCGGACAAGCAGCCCGGTAAGCCTCAAAGAGATCCTGTAACTTCCGATCTTGCGACTCGCTGGCCATGGTCAGTCCCTTCCCTTGTACCCCTATTCTACTCGCTTGGCGAGGATTTCGCATCCCCGCCGGCGGCGAACGCTTTCAGCACTCTCTGCCGTGCGCGAAACAGGCGCACCTTGAGAGCATTCTCGTTAACCTTGTAGATTGCTTCGAGTTCCTTCAACGACAATCCTTCGACTTCTTTCAAGGTCAACAAGATACGATCTTCCTCGGAAACATGTCCCAGCAAAGACTGGACAAATTCCCGAAGCCCCGCCTTACGCGTCTCTTCATCCCTATGCTTGCTGCCGGCAACGGCGTCAGCCGACTGGACCTGCTGTTCGCTCAGATCGGCCATCCGGGATTCCGGACGGCGTTTCTGGCGCCGCATATAGTCGTAGGCGGCGTTCACCGTAAGGCGGTAAAGCCAAGGCTCAAAGACCTCAGGCGCGCGCAACTGGTCGAGCGAGTAGTACAACCGCATGAAGACTTCTTGTCCGACATCTTCGACGTCTTCCGGCCGGCCAATAAGACGCGAGATCGTGCCAAGAATCCGTTTCCGGTAAGCCTGCACAATCTGATTGAATGCCGCGTCGTCGCCGTCTCTGGCCCGGCGTATCAAATCGAATTCTATCAGCACGCCGCCTTCTCACTGACGACTCTCGCTTTCCCGGGCTCCCTGAAACAACGGACAGGAAGAACCCTCAACTGGAAGGGCGCATCGCCAAATAGTTAGGTTACAAGGCGGCTGCCCGGGAAAGCAAAGGGAAACAGGTGGGATCCACCTAATATGGAAGGGCAAAACGAACTAGCTTCCGGTCCGGACAGCGAGTTCTCTCCGAACGGACCGAGGCCCCTTGCGCGGAATGGCAACCAACTGAGCCGCATTGGCATGACGGCTGTAGAGGGTAAGTGCTTCGATCAAGCGGTCGATGGCAGACCGCTTCACGTACAGGCGCTGAAGTTCGACTTGCGCCGTTGCAGAGGAGGGAGAAAGTTGAGAACGCATCGTGTTCCCATTATGGAAGTACTGTTACTACTAGTACAATGCCCGCGTTAGCGTGTAATACTACTCTCATTTGAGGGTATCCGTACTCCCCTCGTTTCTGCACCCGTTTTTCCCCTATGCGGTTATTCAAACAACTGAAGGGTGCGCAAAATTTCAATTTCAAATGGTAAATGAATGATCATTCATCCGGATTACAAGCGGGCCGGCGGTCCGCTCGACACGGGCCTAACGTGCACTCCCGAGGAGGTACGCCATCAGAGAGCTGATTTCTTCCATGCTGGATGCATCCAGTGAATCTGCTGGCATGATAGAGATGCGGGAGACGCGCCGGACCTTTACATTCGACTTCAAGACCTCGATGGGTCGAGGCTGGTCTCCAGTCTTAAGGACCATTTTCCGCGCATCCTCAGCAACAATTAATCCGTTGAGGGTTTCACCATCCTTCGTCTCGACGATCCAGCTCTGGTATTGATCCGAGATAGTTTTCGAGGGGAATAGAATGGCTTCGAGGATGTCTTTCTTTTGGAAACGTCGGGAAATCGTGGTAAGGTCGGGACCGAAATCTCTGCCGATTGCGCCGAAGCGGTGGCAGGATGCGCATTCCGATTCGAACAGCGCGCGGCCGCGTTCCGGGCTGGCCTTGGTCGTCATGGGGTCGAACAGTTGAAATTCCATAATCTCCTGGGCGCTGTAGGCCTGCACGCCCTTTTGGCGATGGATGACACTCGGGACGGTTTGGCGGGACTGGGATTCTGCCACTTTGAGCGGGGCGAACTCGGGAAGGCGCGCCCAAGCGTTTTTCTTTTCCTCCTCCTCCAGCAATTCGAGCGAGGAATCGAATAGGAAGTTGATGAAGCCGGTGAAACTGGCGCCGCCACGCCACTTGGCGGCCTTGGGGAACCAGGCAATGAGTTTTTGCTTCTGCTCCTTGGTCCAGCCGGACTTGATGGTTCGGAGGCAGTATACGTAGTGGATCTGGAGTTGCGGCTCGCCATCGTCGACGCGCAATTCGGCGAGGATTTCCTTGATGGCTTCGGGTAGGGAGGAATAGGCAAGAAGACGCGCGTACTCCATGTTGAAGCGCTGATAGGGCGCGGGGAAGCGTGGCGCGATGACCTCGTAAAGCTGTTTGCGTTGGCCGTTGGGAAGGCCGTCTTTGTAGGCAATGGCCGTGAGCTGAATGGCGCGAAGCAGATGCAACTCGTCTTCGACGCCGAGATTGGCGTTCCTGAGAGTGGCGACCTGCTTGTCGAAGACCGCAAGAAGCTCCTCCAGCGCCGTAGCAGTGCGAACCAGGGCGACGGAGGCTTCCGCGGCGGCGGTTGGCTCGGAGAGGCTGATCGCATGCAGAGCCCATGAAGAGCGGGGGAGCCGCTCGAGCGCCAGCCGCGCGGCATAGCGGACGAACCGATCGGGATCGGAGAGGAGGGAGATGAGGTTGTCGGCCTTGACCCAAGATAGTTGGCCCGGATCGAGCCCTTGGCGAACGAGGGCCTCTGCAGCACGGCGGCGGACGAACGGATCGGGGTCGTTGAGGGCACCGGCAACCAGTTTCTTCGCCACAGGCGAGACGCTGAGTCCGGCAAGGTAGACGGCGGCAGCGCGTACGTTGGCATCGTTGTCTTCGGCAAGCTCGGCAAGGAGATCGGCATGGGGCGCCGGGCCGGCGCGCTGGAGAATGAGCAAACCCTGAACGCGATCGTCGGTGGAAACTCCGGAATCTTTGACAAGGGCCTGCATTTCCCCAGCCCATGCGTTGCCCATGGCGGCCTTTGCCTTGAGCAGTTCGGCGTGGCCCCAACTGGAGAGCGGCTGCGGCTGTCGAACCACGGCCAGGAGAGCGCGGGGGGCGCGCCCACGAGTCAGCTTTTCGAGGATCCCGGGAGTGTATCGGATGCGGTACAAGCCGCCCTGGGTGTCGCGGCCGCCCATGGTGAAATACAAGAAGCCATCCGGGCCAACCTCGATGTCGGTCACGTTGAGAGGTTCGGCATGGACGAACTCCGTGGGTTCAGAGGCGAGGCGATAGCTGGCGCCAGCGCGGCGCGGGGTGGAGATCAGAACACGGCCGCGTGACCAATCGGCTTCGAGGAACGCGTCGAAGTAGCGCTGCGGATATACGTTGTGGTGGTAGAACTCGACCCCGGTTGGTGAGCCCCGGCCTGCTTCGTGGAAAGGCGGGAGCGTGTCGATGAAATCGTTGGGGAGTTTGCCGGACCCGCTCCGCCAGCCGTAATCGCCGCCGGGTACGCCGTGAAGGGAGCGCACGGGACGATACCATGGCATATTAATGTCCCACTCCATGTCCGAATCGAAAGTGAAGGCTTCCCCATCGCGGTTGTAGGCATGGTTGTAGGCATTGCGCAGGCCGCCGAAGACCGGCGTGAAGGAATTATCACCGCGGTTCCAGCGCACCAGGACTCCGCCCGGAGCAAGTATTCCTTTAGCGTGGCCGCGCGCGTCCCAGTAGCGCTCCAGCAGTTGTGCCTCGTTGTAGTTGCGAAGAGGACTGTACGGACCGATTCTGTCCGCGGGAGGGGAGGTGTGATTGCCAAGCATGACGGTGACGGTCCCATCCGGTGCGCGGCGAATGTCGTGAGGACCATGTTCGCCGATAGACCCCTCAAAGGTGCTGATTCGATTGAAGGAGTCTGCGATGTCGTCGCCGTCCTTGTCCTCCATTCGGTAAAGGCCGGCTTTGCCTTCGGCGACATCTTTGGCGACGGCGTAGAGTGTACGGCCTTCGAACCAAAGTCCCTGCGCCGCAGTAACTTTGTCCGAGAATACCTTCTGGCTCTCGAAGATGCCGTCGTGATCGGCATCTATGAGGAGCGTGGGATGAGCGCGCTCCTTCGAGACGACGGGCCGGCCGAAACTATCGAACGTGAAGGCAATCAGAGAGCCTGTTCTTTCCGGAGAAGCGGCGACTTCCACCGAGAACCCCTCAGGCGTCTGAAAGCGCACTTGTTCGGTGCTGACGCGCCGGCATCCGGAAGCAGCCAGCAGCACGAAGTAGATCGTGAAGAACTTGCCCATGGAAATTCTCTGTAGCGTACCGCAAGCCCATCAGGCGATGTCGGGGAGCAGAAATCGGCCCGGCGTGGAGCAGACAGCTTCGGCCGCGAGGTAGCCGCTGCGCACAGCCCCTTCCATCGTGGCGGGCCATCCGGAACGGGTCCAATCGCCGGCGAGGAAGAAATTCCGATAGGGGGTTTCGGCTCGCGGGCGCTTCTCTTCGAGGCCGGGCGATGCGGCAAAGGTGGCGCGAACTTCCTTCACAACATGGGCCTTCAAAAGCTTTGCCTGACGTACGGCGGGGAGAAATTCGGCCAGTTCCTTTTCGGCAAGTTCAATGATGGCATTGCGGCTCATCTCCAACATGCCGCGCGAGGCGCTGACCACCAGCATCAGATAGCGGCCTTCGCCCTTATTGAAAAACCACTGGAGATTCCGGTCGAGAAGAGTGCCGTGGGGAAGATCGGTCACGGACCGGTCGAACCAGAGGTGAATGCCCGTGATAGGAGCGTGCGAGAATGCGCTCCACTCGATGGGCAACTGAGGCATCAGCGGCTGAAGGCGTTCAAAGGGGAGGGCGGAAACATAGTGGTCGGCCTGAACCGTGCCGGCGGGGAGACGAAACCCTTCGATGCAATCGTGTCCGCGGAGAATCTCTTCCACAGGAGAGCGGAAATGGATGCGGACATTGGGCAACCGGCTCCAGCATTCGGCGGCGTAGAGGCTTCCAAGCGGAATGGCCGGAATACCCATCTCGTATGTATTCGATGCCGCCAGAAAACCCAACCAGAACACTTGAAAGCCATGCTGAGCAGCCATCCTGTCGAGTTCTTCGTTGACAGCGCTGACGAGGATCTGGCGCCAAAAGCGTTCGATGGCTTGCGGCGGCTGCCGCTTTTCGCGGAGCCAATCGAGCATGGTAATGCGGTCAAGGTCGCGGCGCGTGTTACGCTCGGAACGGATCGCCAGCAGCGCTTTGCCGACAGAGATCTTTTCGGCAAGGCTTAGAAATTGAAGGCGGTAGAACGAGCCCGTGAAGTGCAGGGGCACGGGCAGCGGACCGGCTTCCATAGTGGAAGTTCTGCCGCCAGGTTCGATGAAGTTGAATCGCTTATGGAACTGAATGGCGGAGGAGACACCCAGGCGGCCGTAGAAATCGAGCAGGTTGACACAACAGCGGAGCAGAATGTGCTGGCAATTGTCGATTACTTCACCAGATTCGGACGAGGGCAGGGGATAGGATGTTGCGCGTCCGCCGAGAAAGGGGCGGGCTTCGTAGAGATCGACGGAGTAACCGGCTTGGCCCAACGCTGCCGCGGCGGCCAAGCCCGCGAGGCCACCTCCGGCGATGGCAACGCGTTCAGACATGCGTTAGTGCACGGGAATTCGCGAACGGCGTCCGCCGTCGCTGTCGTCGCTGAGCTTCCAGGCGATCCAGAGCACAATGGCGAGAAAGAGTATGTCGAGCGGTTCCATTCGTTACTTTCAGTATCAAGGGTTCCATGGCGTTCTGACAATCCCGACTAGTTCCAGTACCCTTGCCATATGCCGAGGGCAATCGCGGGGATGAGGCCGGCGATGGGGAATGCAAGCAGTGCCGCGGCAAGGCGCATGTGCCAGCGCCACGGCCTGGGCCAGAAGCTGACAACGACCTGGGGAACGATGAGGAACAACAGCACAAGATAGGCCCCATCTCCGATGGAGCACCACGGGCAGTGCTTGGGGCCATGATGGATGTTGCAGTGCGCGGCTGCGCCGCTCCACAGAAATGTGCACCCGCATTGATAGATGAGATTGCAGTAATTGATAAAGAAAGCGCACGTGAACGCCACTGAGACGAAGGCAATGGCGGACCTTTCGATCTTGCTCATCAGACTCTGGCGTGGCCGTACAGCTTCACTACGTTCTGCATCAGCATAAGGCCGCAATCGCCCTCCAGCGTGAGCATGGACTCAGGATGGAACTGCACCGCTTCTATGGGCAGGTGACGGTGGCGTACACCCATGATGATTCCATCTTCGGATTCCGCGGTGACTTCGAGCACGGAAGGCAACTTCGGAGGCAGGGCATAGAGAGAGTGGTACCGGCCCACTCGGAACGATTCGGGCAGACTCTCGAAGACACCGATATTGCGGTGATGAATAATGGAGGGCTTGCCATGCATGGGGTACGGGAGCACGCCGAGTTCGCCGCCAAAAGCCTCCACGATTCCTTGCAGCCCGAGGCAGACTCCGAACATGGGCACACCGAGGCGTGCGCCGTAGCGAACAAGATCGGGGACGCCGAAATCGGCGGGACGGCCGGGGCCTGGAGAGATGAGGATCAGGCTGGGTGCTGTTTTTTCGATCAGATCGAGCGGGAAGCCGGATCGGTAAGTGACAACCTCCGCACCGGTTTGGCGGGCATAATTTGCCAGGGTGTGGATGAAGCAATCGTCGTTGTCGACAAGCAACATTTTCACGCCGCGGCCTCCGCTGAGAGTATTGGTGTGCAGCGCTGGAGCTTCGGGCTTCGCCGGCTCCAGCGCGCGGAAGAAGTGCGTAGCTTTGAGCCGAGTTTCGCGCTCTTCGTTCTCGGCGATCGAATCGTAGAGGATTGTTGCGCCGGCGGGGTATTCGGCGATGCCATCGCGAAGATAGGTCGTGCGAATGAGGATGCCGGTGTTGATGTCGCCGTTGAGAGAAAGCATGCCGACAGCGCCGCCGTACCAGCCTCGGGCGCTCTTTTCCAAGTTCTCCACCGCTTGGGAGGCAGCGCGCTTCGGAGCTCCTATGACGGTCACAGCCCACATGTGAGTCAGAAAGGCATCGAGCGAATCGAACTGGGGAGCGAGCGTACCTTCGACGTGATCGACCGTGTGGAAGAGTCCGGCGTAGGATTCAATGAGACGGCGGCCGATAACCTTCACTGACCCGGGCGTGCAGACGCGCGACTTGTCGTTACGGTCGACGTCTGTGCACATGGTGAGTTCGGACTCCTCTTTGGCCGAGGCGAGGAGTTCGCGGATGGCATCGGCGTCGCGCATGGGGTCTCCGGTACGGCGCGCGGTTCCTGAGATTGGGCAGGTTTCGATGCGCGAGCCTTCGACGCGGACGAACATTTCCGGGGATGCGCCGACAAGCTGTTCGTCGCCGAACTGCAGGCAGAATTCGTAAGGGCTGGGGCTGAGCTTCTGGATGTGGCGGAAGAGTTCCGTGGCGCGTCCGCTGTAGTGCGTGCGGAAAGTCTGACGAAGAACAACCTCATAGAAATCGCCCTGGCGCATTCCTTCGCGGACGGTCTCCACGTTGGCCATGTACTCTTCCGGCGTGTGGTCGGATTGAATCGGGCAAGGCGCGCGCTTGGTAGGCGGCGGGATGGTCTCTGCAGTGCGCGGAAGACCGGAGGTGGTATTGATGCCGTGCGCGAAATCGAAAGAGAAATGCTCGATGATCTCCTTCTTGCGGTCCATGAAGTAGATGTCGTCGCAGAGGAAAAGGTGGAGAGTTTTCGTTTGTGCGCGCGGCAACTTGAGTTGGATGGGATCGAATTGGAGAAGGAGATCGTAGCCGAACGCACCGGCGAGAAAGAGGCGCGTTTCCTCGGGATGGCGAAATTCTTCAATGAGGGCGCGGAGGATGGAGAAGGGGCTGGGTTGGCGGCTGCGTTCCTCTTCGGAGAAGAAGCCGCAGAGCGGTTTCAAGACGCCGCGGAGGATGTCGTCTTCTTCGCGAAAACTCTCCCAATCGGGGTGCGAGGAGAGAACGGGCTCCAACATGCGGCAGAGAGCTTGGCCACGCTCGTTCAAGGGGCGGAACTCCAGGTGGCGCTCGTAGCCGACAACTTCGAGGGGAGGACAGACGGCAGCGATATCCCAACGCGAGTAGCGCCCCGGGTATTCGTATCCGGAGGAGAAGTAGACCCCACGGCGGGAATCCAGTTGCTCGAGGAGTTTTCCGAGTCCCCGTTTGAAGGAGGAGTGGGACAACGTGCGAGTGACATGGATGCCGCTGCGAGTGGTGTATTCGAGCGTTCGCATTAGCACCTCAGAAGAGTGGTTCTTTGAGGATAGCAGACCTGTTGCGGACTGACTTATGCGGAACGCCGGCTACTGAATCGAGTCGAGCAGAAGCTTGAGAAAATCCGCCGTCGCTTTGCCTTCGAACCATCGCCAGACAACCACCAGACGATGCTCGCGATCGATCCAAACGATGTTGCTGCCGTTGCCGATTGCGGCAAAGCTCGAACGAGGGGCACCGGGCCATTGCTTGCCTTGAGTGTTGAGCCACCAGAGATAGCCGTAGTCGGGGCCCTTGTCGTTTGATCGAATAGACTCGCTGAGCCATTTTTCGCTTAGGATGCGCCGGCCGTTCCAATCGCCGTTGCGCATGACGAGGAGACCGACGCGGGCGAGGTCGCGGGTGCTCATCCAGATGCCTCCGCCCCAACGCGTGCCGCCGGGGACGGAAGCGATTTCGCGGCCGTCGATCTGGACAATGGAGTTGCGGTAGCCGTGCCAGGCCCATGTACTCGATGCGCCGATCGGGTCCATGATGTGCTTGCGGAGGACGTCGCCGAGGGGTTCTTGAAACAGACGAAGCAGCGACAGGGAAAGCCGGTTGACGCGCACATCGTTGTATTCGTAGTAGGCGCCGGGTTCTTGCAGAGGGCGAGGTTTGCGCTCTGCCGAACCGAACTCCTCGCGGCCGATGAAATCATGCCGGCGATTCCACAAAGTGCCATCCCACTCGCTGGTCTGACGAAGGTGATGCTCCCAAGTGACCTTGGCGTTATGAGGCGAATCGTAGCCGCCGTCTTTCACTGTGAGGCGCACGGGGTCTTGGGGCTTGCCGATCAGACCGCGGTCGGTGGCGAGGCCGCAAACAAGCGAGAGAAAGCTCTTGGCGGCGCTGTAAATAGGATCGGCGGCGTTGGTGTCTCCGAATTCAGCGACAAGCAGACCATCGCGGAGGATGATCATGTTCGCCGCCGCGCGAGAGGCCGGGACAGGCCCGAGAGGTTTGCCGAAGACACGTTGCTGATCTTTCGCGAAATCCCACCAGCCCTCGTTTTGCCGGGCGAAGGCGAGGGCCACCTGAAGCTTCTTACGATCAAAGCCGGCGGTGCTCTTTTTCCAGATAGGTCCTGGCGGCGGCACATACTGAGCCGCCGCGGGGACGAGTGCAAGTAGCGTTAGTAGTACGAGCGGAAGCATCACCTAGAATGCCAGTTTCAGCGCCATTTGCATGCTGCGCGCCGGGGCAGTGGAACTGATCTGACCTGCAACCGCATTGCCAATATTGGAATTGGGCACACCGAAATTGGCGCGATTAAAGGCGTTGAACATCTCCAGGCGATAGGTAAGCCGCAGCCTGTCATTGACAGGGAACACACGATGAACACCGGCATCTACATTGAAGAGGCCGGGGCCGACCAGGATGCCTCGCGCAGCATTGCCGTAGTTAAACTGAGCCGGGGTAGCGAAGGCCGCGAGATCGAACCAACGGTCGATGGTGCGGCTGCCGGCGTCGAGGTTTCCGTCGCGGATGCGGTCTGGACGATCACCGCCCCCGCCAGCCGAATTGGACACTGCAGCGGCAAGGCCAGGAGTAAAGTGCTCGCCGGCCTGCATCGTCCAGATACCGTTCACGTTCCAGTTTCCGAGCACATGGGCGAGCGCGCCCTGGTTGAGATGTTTGCGGCCCTTTCCAAGCGGAATTTCGTAGATGTGATTGAGCACCAGCATGTGGCGGCGATCGTCGGGCGTGGAGCCCCATTCGCAGGCGTAGCAGCGGTTGTCCTGAGGAGGACCATTGCCGCCGCCGTTGATGTTGCCGGCGTTGGCCAGATAGTGCGACCAGGTATAGGCAAGCGAAACGTTGAGGCCGTTCTTACCGCGATGCTCGACGCGCGTTTGCAGCGAATGATACTTGGACCCGCCGTAGTTAGTGCGATAGGTGACATTGGTGACGTCGGGATTGATGGCGAACAGTGGGCGTCGCGGGCCTTGCGCGCCGGGGCCGGGGATGGACTGATTGATGTTGACGTTGGCAATGAGGCCGATGGTGCGGGTGCCGACGTACGACACATCCATCAACAGATCGGGGACGATCTCTCGCTGTATGCCGAAGCTCCATTGCATAACGCGGGTGCTTTGCAGACCGTAGTCCCAGGCGTTGGGATTGCCGCCGGAGAGCTGCCGGATGTTGTTCGGATCGGGCGCAACGGGCGCGGGCAGGCCATCGGAGATGCGGATGGGCGGGCGTCCATTCTGATCGGTAGCGACAACCTGCGCAAAGAAGAACGGCAGATTCTTGTAGAGTTGGCCTCCGCCCTGCCCTGCCTCGACGTAGCTGAAGCCGACACCGCTGCGGAGCACGGTTTTGCGGTCGGAGGTGAGCATGTAGGTAATGCCCATGCGCGGGGCGATGTTGTTTGCATCGAGATTGCGGAGCCGGCGGCTGGCGCCGTTCTTGCCGGCTATTTCCAGAACCGCGGTGTCGGCCCGGAAATTCGACCAGCGGTCATTCACCTCGTAAGGCGGGGCCAGCAGTTCGTAGCGCACGCCAAAGTTCCAGGTGAGGCGATTGTTGACGC
Organism: Bryobacterales bacterium; assembly: GCA_016789755.1. Taxonomy (GTDB): domain Bacteria; phylum Acidobacteriota; class Terriglobia; order Bryobacterales; family Bryobacteraceae; genus CADEFT01. The sequence continues at coordinate 6,741 of JAEUQG010000552.1, read as the reverse complement.
GCCAGGAATCGTCGAAGAAGGCCGCGAGGTTGTAGAATCGCATGCCGAACGTTCCCGCCAGCACATTGCGGGTGATACCGTTGGGAACGCCGAGGGCAAAATCGGCCAGAGCCGTACTGGAAGCCGTTGACCCGATTTGCCGTGTGAACTGCCCGTTGAACGTATATGTGCCTCGCGTCGGAAAGGCGGAGAATCCATTGAAGCGATTGCGCACGTACATGCCGCCAAACTTCAGTGTGTGAGAGTTCTTGACGACGGTGAGAATGTCTTCGTATTGGAAGGAGATGGTTTGGCTGTTTTCCGGATAGGTGTTGCTATCCCCGATGTTCTGGAAACCGGTGACCTGGAACGAGGGGAGTCCGCCGGACTTGTCGTTGATGTTGATGCCCGGAATACCCAGCGCTTGGGCGGTGGGGAATTCGTTTCCGAGAGGAAGGATGTACTGGTTCCAACGCACGGCTCCCACGCGGAGTTCGTTGACAACGGTTGGACTGAAGACTTTCGTGTAGTTGAGTGTCGCCGACCAGTTTTTCAACGGTACGGCGATGCCGGAATCGACGCCATCGGCTGTAAGGTACGGGCTAATAGGCACGCCTGCATTGGCGGGCGACGGCAGCGAGCCAGGAGTAATGAGGTTTGTGTTGTCGTAGCTGTATTTGAAGAAGACGCGGTCGCTTGCGCCGACGTTCTGATCGATGCGGGCATCAAACTGATCGGTGCGCTGTTGGGCGCTGGGGTTGAAGACGAAGTTACGGGTAGCTGCGGCGTTGGTGGGTTGAGGGAGGAGCCCGTAGAGCTTAATCGCAGCCGGATCGAGGCGCGTGACCGGAACCTGATTGCCGGAGAAAGGGGAACGCTGATTGTTGACGATGTTAGTAGGGTCGAAGACCTGCGCGCCGAGAGCGCTGAAGTTCCCGGTGGTAACCATTTGGCGCTGGGCGAGAGTGGGCACGGTGGAAATGATCGTCTTGGGCTGGCGAACGCGGATGCCCTGATAATCGGCGAAGAAAAAAGTTCGGTCGCGACGGATGGGCCCGCCGGCAGTGCCGCCGAACTCGTTTCGGCGGAAGGCGGGTTTGCGAGCGCCGAGGCGGTTATTGAAGAACGTATTCGCATCGAGCTTGTCGTTGCGAAGGAATTCGTAAAGGCTGCCTCGAAGCTGGTTCGATCCGGACTTTGTCTGCACGATGGTGATGGCTCCGGCGGCAGCGCCGTACTCAGCGGAGTAATTGCTGGTGAGCATGCGCACTTCCTGAATGGAGTCGATGGTTGGGACCATGACCAGCGTGCTCAGCCAAAGATTTCGGTTGACCATGCCGTCGATGAGGTAGCTATTGTTCTGGGCACTGGATCCGTTGACGCTGATGTTCACGTCGCCGCGCATGGCGTAGGGTGAAGTGGTGAGATTCGAACTGGAACCGGTGGCTGCGCCGGGACTGAGCTTCAGAAGCGCTGTAAAGGTGCGTCCATTGAGAGGCATCTCCACCATCTGCTGATTGGAGACCAGCGAGGAAACAGCGGCAGTTTGCGATTGCAGCAGCGGTGTGGACTCGGTGACCTCGATTGTCTCCTGTACGCTGCCGACGGTGAGTTGGAGATCGATGCGTAGCGTGTCGGCTGCTGTGAGTTGGATTCCCGCGCGCACGAGCTTCTGAAAGCCTGCCTGCTCCACTGCAATGGAGTAGCCTCCTGTGGGGACAGAATAGGCTACGAATTGACCGCTATCGTTAGTAGAGACGCTGCGGGTGAAGTTGGTGCCTTCATTGACGAGAGTCACTTTGGCCGCCGAGATCACCGCACCGGCGGGGTCGGTGATTGTGCCGACGATGGTTCCACTTTGGGCTTGGGCAAACAGCATTGGCGAGGCGAACAGCAGCAGCGAGACGAGGGTGCGCAACATGCGCTTGATTATATATCGTCAAAGCAGATGGGGCTCACCTTGCACTTCGCCTGTGTCGCCCTGCGATTGCATCCAGGCTTTAAGTTTGGCGCGCAGCGTGGTGAGTGTCGTAGCGTGGCGGAGATCGGCCGCGAGGTTGTTGCTTTCGTGCGGATCGCTTTCCGTATCGTAAAGTTCTTCGGCGGGGCGCTGGTGATAGCGCTTCAGAATGGCCGCGGCTTTGGGGTCCGACTTGGCTTGTTCGGCCCAAGTATCGTAGAAGCCCTTGCCGTCGCGGTTGCCTGCCAGATCGATGTGGGTGGTGTATTTGAATTCCGGGTGAAGGTTGAGGATGTACTTGAAGCGCTGAGTTCGGATGCAGCGGTGGGGATAGACGTTCATGTTCTTGTCGCCCGTATGGAGCGCGTAGATCTCTTCGCGATGCTTCCGGGTCTTGCCGTGTATAACGGCGGCGAAGGACTTGCCATCGATGCCGGCTGGAGGTCTTCCACCGGCGAGTTCGACGAACGTGGGAAGGATATCGAGAAAACTGAGCAACGCACTGCTTCGTGAAGCGGCAGGAATAACGCCGGGCCAAGAGATCACGAACGGCATGCGGAGGCCTGCGTCGTAGAGGTTCCACTTGGCAAAGGGCCACTGAGAGCCGTTGTCGGAGGTGTAGAGGAATACCGTGTTTGGAGAGAGGTGACGACTGATGCTGGAGCGGACGTGGGCGAGTTGGGCGTCCATTTTCGTTATGTCGGTGTAGTAACGGCACCGCCACTGGCGCGTTTCGAAGTTGTCGACAAAGGTCGGCGGGAGTTCGACATCGGCCGGATCGTAGCCGCTGTTCTGATCCCAGAAGACGTGCGGGCTGTGGCAGTTGATGAAGAGCGCGACGGGTTGCGAGCGATCCGTGCGCGCGGCGAGCCATTGTTCGACGGCCTTGGGATCGAGATCCTGATTGAGTGGACCGCCGTTGATGTTGCTGGGTACCCATTCCCAATCGGGGTAGTTCTCTCTAGGCTGAAAGTGGCTCTTGCCGAAGTGGGCCACGCGGTAGCCTAGCGCATTGAGATACGACGGCATTGTGCGGATGCCGGGCTTCATTTCCTGGTGATTGCCGATGACTCCGTTGCGCATGTTGTGGAGCGAACTCATGAGCGCGGCACGCGACGGCACACAACAGGGCGAAGTGGTGAAAGCGTGGCTGAAAACCATGCCTTCCTCGGCGAGTTGCTGCAGCGCGGGCGTACGCACAACCTTGCTGCCGTAAACGGGCGAGTCGAAGTAGCCGTGATCGTCGGAGAGGAACAAAACAAGATTGGGCCGTTTTGTTTCCGCTGCGAACGATGGGGCGGAAGCCGCCATGGCAAGCAATGTCCGGCGTTTCATGATGTGCCTCAAAAAGTGGACGGGCGGGCGGCCTCGGCGCTCGCCTCTTCCCGCAAGCGGCGGCGGGCTGTTTCGGGAACGATCTTCCAGTTGCCGTCGGCCCTGGCGGGCAGCAGCTTCCGCTGGGTGTAGTATTCCACGATGAGGTTGCGAATTTCTTCGCCGGATTTCCAAAGGATTCGTCCTTCGCGCAGCATGCCGTATCCGGCGCTCCCCCCGGCGCGGTAGTTGTTGACCGCGATGCGGAGGGGTTGGTTGTCTTCCAGAGGGTTGCCTCGGAAACGCAGATTGCGGATACGGCTACCTTCGGGTTGGGTGAGATCGATTTCGTATTCGACACCTTGGGCCATGTCGTAATTGAAGCCGATCACGCCGCGATTGATCAGTTCACCGGTGGCGCAGGCAGCATCGGGGCAGGTGCGGTAATATTTGGCGGCATTTTCAAGGGCAGCGCGCAGCATCTTCCCGGTGCCCTCGATCATGTACAGTTCGTTGTCGTAAAGATACAAAGCTGCAACCTGGCGCACCGAAACCTTGCCTTTCGGGAACCGGACACGCGGATTGAAGAGCGCGGTGAGCGAGACGTCGGCCTTGGCGTAGTGGAGTTGCACGATCTGCACGGCGTCGACAACGGCGGAGTCCTCGACCCGGCCGAGCGCCGCATCCAGATCGGCGGGAGACTCGGAGACAGGCATGTTGAGATAGCGCTCCGTCAGTTCGTGGTAGGGCTTGGCGATCGCCATGATTTCGGGGTCCGATGCGGTTTCCTTTGAAACAGGAATGAGCTTCGCTGTTTTGGAGGCGATTTGCCAGCGGGAGCCGTTTCTCCGCATTTCGAAATCGACTCGGCCGAGGGAGATCCCCCAATTCTTGGGCTGATGCAGCAGGACTCCGTTGAGCGTCGATTCCTCCAACTGCTGATGAGAGTGGCCGAAGACAATGGCGTCGATTCCGGAGACCTTTTCGGCAATTTGGTAGACGGGGTTCTCGAAGCCAGTTTCACCGGATCGGATGGCTCCTGTTTTCAGATCGCGGTCGAGGCCGGCGTGGGAGGCGACGACGATGATGTCAGGCTGGTGTTTGACTTTGAGATCGGCAACGGCTTTACCAATCGACTCCGTGGCTTCCAGGAATCGGAGCCCCTTATAGTTTTCTGGCTTTTCCCAGTTAGGAACAGCCGGGGTGGTGAAGCCGATGATGGCGATTTTCACACCGGCTACGTTCTTTACAAGGTACGGGGCAAAGGGTGCGATGGATTGCTTGGGGACGATAGTGTTGGCGCTGAGCCAAGGGAATCTGGCGGTTTTGCGCGCGCTCTCGAGATTGGCAAGGCCGAAGTTGTATTCGTGATTGCCGACCGCCATGGCGTCGAAGCCGATGGAGTTCATGGCGAGCATCATCGGGTCCTGCTGGAGTGGCCTACCTTGGAAGGCCAGCCCTTGCGGGAGTCTGCCGGTGCGGATGTATTGCTGGTATACGGCTTCAAGCGGCGCTCCCTGGATGGTGTCTCCGCAATCGACCAGCAAAGAGTTGGGATTGCGCCGGCGCTCCTCGCGGATGAGCGTCGCGATTTTGGCGAGGCCGCGTTCGGCGGGGCGGGCGGTGAAGTAATCGTAGGGGAGGATATTACCGTGGAGGTCAGTGGTTACGAGGAGGGAAATACGCACGGGCTGGGCGAAGGCAGCGCCGCAGAACAGTAGCAAAAACAGGCTTCGGAGTGACACTTTCCAGTATAATTTGAGGTCATGCGTCTCATCTTCGCTTTGGCCTTGTGCGCCTTGCCCGTGTTTCCGCAAGCAACGAAGACAGCGGCTCCACCGAAACCCGCCGTCACTAAGGCACCCGCAACGACGAAGCCGGCGGCTGCAGTGAAGCCGGCTCCCGCGGCGGCGCCGAAACCCGTAGAAACGCGCGCACCGGGATTATACGGAACGATGGTGACCTCGATGGGAACGCTGAAGTTCGAGTTGTACGAGAAGGTGGCGCCGCAGACGGTACGCACGTTCGTGGAATTGTCGCTGGGGCGCAAGCAATGGTTCGATGAGAATCTGAACCAGATGGTGCGGAAGCCGCTGTATCCGGGCGTGACCTTTCACCGCGTGATTCCGGGGTTCATGATCCAGGCAGGAGACCCGACGGGTACGGGCGCGGGGAACGTCGGCTTTTCCGTGCCGGATGAATTCAGCCCCGATTTGAAGTACGACCGTCCGGGGCGTTTTGGCGCGGCCAACATCGGGCAACCGAACACCAACAGTTCACAGTTTTTCATCACCGAGGTCCCGACGCCTCACCTCGATGGCCGTCATTCGATCTTCGGGCAGGTGACGGAGAACGTGGAGCTGGTAGGTCAGATCGCACGCGTGCCCACGGGAGAGCAGAACAAGCCTTCGACCCCAGTGAAGATCGTGAAGATCACTTTCGAGCGAGTGGGGCCAGTGCCGCCAAATGCACCCGAGGGGGCGCCGGCGCGCAGGGCTGTGCCGGCAAAGAAGACGAGCACGGCCCCGCCAAAGAAGGCCACGGCACCGGCCAAGAAGTAGCTTCAAATCTTCGGAACAGCGACTTCCGCACCCTTGCGGTCCGCGGAGACATAGCCGGCGTAGATGGCCAGCGTAATGTCGATGGCAAGTTCCAAGTCGCATTCAGGATGCTTGCCCTCGCGCATGCATTGGACGAAATCGTGCATCTCGTACATCTGACCGTTGGACCAGCCGAACTCGGGATATGCGGGAATCCAGCCTTCGTTGGAGCTGATCTTCTCCATCAAATCCATGCCCTCGAACTCCTTGCGATTGGGGCTGTAGAGATCGACAACCTTAACGGGTTGGATGTGGCATCGTGTACGGTGATTGTTGGCGTACACTTCGACGAAATCGTAGACGCCGCCGAGAACGAGCTCGCTGGTCATGACATCGGCAATCATGCCGTCGTCGAAGATGACGTGGAGAAAAGCGTAGTCTTCCGTGTCCTTGTACGTGGTGCGCAGGTAGCCACGATCCTCGAAGGCGGGACGTTTCGTAATGGCGTGCGTACGGCAGGAAACGGCGACGGGGCGGATGGCCGAACCTCGTCTCGCAATTCCCTCCTTGCGTTTCAAATACAGGACGCCCCCAAGCGGATGGCAGCCTTTGCCGATCAATGATCCGCCGCCCTGCTCGCTCCAGATACCGTAGACGGGAGAGTGCGAACCGGAGTGCGATTCCTCGGCAGTCATGCGGAGAATCTGCGCCTTGGTGGTCTCGATGATTTCGCGCTCGCGTTGGATGGAGGGCGCGTAGATGTAGTTCTCCGCGTAGCCAAGGATGATGCCCGCGTCGTCGACGGTTTGGCGGATGGCGCGCAGTTCTTCGGTGACCGCGCTGAGCATTTCCTCTTTGGAATATTGCTCCGGCGAGCCGAAGAAGCCGTGGAAGGGCTTTTCCACGATGACGTGCTTTCCTGCCTGAGCAGCGGCGCGAATATAGGCA
>JAEUQG010000542.1 GCA_016789755.1 Bryobacterales bacterium | reverse complement strand
GCGGACGCTTGTTCGCCACCGTCGAGGAGTTGAAACAACTCACCGATATGGCCGCCAAATATGACGTTCGCGTCGATATCCTCGATCCTCCCTTCCTCGCCTCCACCCACATCGACCGCGAGCAGAATCCCGCCATCATGCTCGGGCAGAGCCCGCAGCGCGACCGCGACATCGAACAAATCCAGACGATGATCAAGAACTGCGCGGCGGCGGGCATTCCTTGCATCAAATACAACATGAGCCTGCTCGGCGTCGTGCGCACCGGCCGGGCCCAGGGCCGCGGCGACACCAGTTATTCCGCCTACAAGTTGAAAGACCTCGATCCCAGCGCCCCTCTTACCCGCGCCGGTCTTGTCAACGCCGGCCAGTATTGGGAGCGCATTACCTACTTCCTCGACCGCGTCATTCCCGTCGCCAACGAATACAAAATCCGTATGGCCTGCCACCCTAACGATTCGCCGCTCCCGCCGAAAGGTTATCAGGGCATCGACGCCGTGCTCGGCACCGTGGAAGGCTTGAAGAAATTCATCTCCATCCGCGAGAGTCCCTATCACGGACTCAATTTCTGCCAGGGTAGCATCTCGGAAATGCTCGCCGATCCCGGTAAGGAAATCCTCGATGTCATCCGTTATTTCGGAACCCGAAAGAAAATCTTCAACGTCCACTTCCGCAATATCAAGGGCCGCCGCGACGACTTCATGGAAGTTGGCCCCGATGAAGGCGACGTCAACATGTTCCAGGCGATGCGAACCTACAAAGAGGTTGGCTACGAGTACATGATCCACCCCGACCATGCCGTCTTCAGCCCCAGCGACACCGGCGGCGAGTACACTGCCTTCGTCTACCGATACATCCGCGCCCTCATCCAGGCCGTCGATCAGATCGGTTGACCGGCTCTACGCGCCGTTGCGGCGGAACAGCCATTTCTCCATTTCCACCGCCCAGAACACCACCGAACTCGCCGCAATGGTGATCGCAAAGTCCTGCCACGGCAACGCCATGGTCTTGAAGAACGCCTGCAGAAACGGCACGTAGATCAGCGCGATTTGCAGCACCACCGTCAGCGTCACTGCGGCTATCAGCGGACGGTTGGAGAACAATCCGATGCGAAACAGCGATTGCTTCTCCGACCGGATCGCCAGCACGTGCGCCATCTGCGACAACGTCAGCGTCGTGAACAGGATTGTCTGCCAGTGCCCGTCCCCGGCCTTCCAATAGCGATAGCCAAGACCCAGCGATAGCAATCCCATCAGCAGCCCCACCCAGATCACGTGCCGCCCCAACCCGCGCGCGAAAATGCTCTCCGATGGCGGATGCGGAGGCCTCCGCATCACATCCGGATCCGGAGGTTCCACTCCCAGCGCCAGCGCCGGCAATCCGTCCGTCACCAGGTTCATCCACAGAATCTGCAGCGGCAGCAGCGGCAGCGGCATGCCAAGAAACGGCGACAGCAGCATCAGCCAGATCTCGCCCGAGTTCGTCGCCAGAATATATTTTATGAACTTGCGGATGTTGTCGTAGATGACCCTGCCTTGCTCCACCGCCGCCACTATCGTCGCGAAATTGTCGTCCAGCAGCACCATGTCCGCCGCTTCCTTCGCCACGTCGGTGCCCGTGATGCCCATCGCCACGCCGATGTCCGCCCGTTTCAACGCCGGCGCATCGTTCACCCCGTCGCCCGTCATCGCTACAATCTGCCCCTTGTTCTGCAGCCCTCCCACTATCCGCAGCTTGTGCTCCGGCGACACCCGCGCGTAAACCGAAGTGTGCGTGGTCGTGTCTTCCAGTTCTTCCGCAGCCAGCCGCTCCAGTTGCACGCCCGTCACCACCGGAGCCTCCTGCGGAATGCCGAGCCCTGCCGCGATATTGCTCGCCGTCAACGGGTGATCGCCCGTGATCATAATCGGGCGAATGCCCGCCGTCCGGCACGTCGCCACCGCGGCGGCTGCTTCCGGACGCGCCGGGTCGATAATCCCGATCATGCCGATAAACGTCAAGCCCGTTTCTAATTGCGCCGCCGCCCCGTCGTCCGCCGCCCGGAAAGCCACGCCCAACACGCGCATCCCCTTCGATGCCAGCCCTTCGTTAGCGGCCAGCAGCCTGCCCCGCCATTCGCTGTCCAGCGCTTGCGCCCGCTGTCCCACCCAAATCGAGGACGAGATCTCCAGCAACCCGTCCATCGCCCCTTTCGTAAAGGCGATGCGCGGCGTTTCCATCCCCCACGGTGCAGCCCCGTTTCCCGTCCCAACGCGATGCACCGTCGTCATCCTCTTGCGCACCGAATCGAACGGCGCCTCGTCGACGCGCGGATACGCCGCGTCGAGAGCCGTTTTCTCCAGTCCGAATCGCGCCGCCACGGCGGTCAGCGCCGTTTCCGTCGGGTCGCCCATCTCGTTCGACACCGCATCGTTGCACAACGCCGCGCCCATCAGCAGCAACTTCACGTCGCCTTCTTCCACCGGCGCGTCCGCCGCGATTTGCCGCTCCGCCAGTTGCAGCACCGTCGCCGTCATCCGGTTCTCAGTCAGCGTGCCCGTCTTGTCCGAACAGATCACGGTCACCGAACCCAACGCCTCCACCGCCGGCAGCTTGCGAATCAGCACGCGCCGTTTCAACATCCGTTGCGCGCCCAGCGTCAGCGCGATCGTCACCACCGCCGGCAGCCCTTCCGGCACCGCCGCCACTCCGATGCTCACCGCCGTCAGCAGCATCAGCTTCAGTTCCTCGCCGCGCAGCAGACCCAGTACGAAGATGATTCCCACAATCGACAGCGCCGCAATGGCCAGCCCTTTGCCCAGATGCTCCAGACGCCGTTGCAGCGGAGTCTGGCCGCGATCCACTGTCTGGATCATCGTCGCGATACGACCCAGTTCGCTGCGCATCCCAGTGCCCGTCACCACTGCCGCTCCCCGCCCCGCCGTGATGAACGTGCCCATGTACGCCATGTTCCGCCGGTCGCCAATCGGCAGTTCCGGCTGGTCGATGGCTTCCGTGATCTTGTGCACCGGCTCCGATTCTCCGGTCAGCGCCGCTTCCTGCGCCTGCAATCCCGCATTCTCAATCAAACGGCAATCGGCGGGAACATAGTTGCCGGCTTCGAGAAACACAATATCCCCAGGCGTCAGTTCCGTCGACGGAATCTCGCGCACCGCCCCTCCCCGCCGCACCCGGGCCGCCGGTACCGAGAGCTTCTTCAACGCCGCCATCGCCTTCTCGGCGCGATATTCCTGCGTGAAACCGAGAATCGCGTTCAACACAACAATGGCCCCGATGGCGGCCGCGTCTTTGAAGTCCCCCAGTAACGCCGACACCACCCCTGCGATGATCAGAATCACCACCATCAGCGCTGTGAGCTGCTCCCACAAGATCAGCCAGGGCGATTTGATCCCCGTGCCCGTCAGTTCGTTGGGCCCGTACTCGCGCAACCGCTCGGCGGCGGTCGCTTCACTCAATCCGGTGGAAGCGTCGGCTCCCAGATAAGAAAGTGCTTCAAGCGATTGGACCCGGTGCCAATCGCGCTGGTGGACGGCCATACCTCTATCTTATGTCGTTGGAAAGCGCCGGCCGATCTGTAAAATTACGGAATATACGTGCGCAGAATGGTCCCGTTACCGCGTATGGATAAACTCTCCCCCGCCGGCAATTCGTACACTTCGCCCGCCAGGAAAGGCTCGCCGTTGATCAGCCCTTCACCCTGCAGCACGATCAGCCCCGTGATCTTCTCCGACGCATCCTTCTGCAACTCGCCACGCACTTCTAATTTTTCGGTGTGGAAATACGGGCACCGCACCGGCAAAGCTGCCCGCGCCGGGCACGTGCCCAGATTGGCCACGGCAATCCCTTTATCCAGGTGCAACTCGCGAGCCCGTCCGTAATCGTAAATGCGATACGTCACATCGGAATGCTGCTGGATCTCGCACAGCGATAGCCCCGCGCCGATGGCGTGCACCGTCCCCGCCGGAATGAAAATCGAATCGCCCGGACGCACCTGCACCCAATTGAGCATCGCCTCGATCGTTCCCGATAACGCCGCGTCCCGCACTGCTTCCGGCGTCGCCGGCTCGCGGAATCCCGCCGCCACCTTCGCTCCCGGCGCCGCCCGCAGAATGTGCCACATCTCGGTCTTCCCGTTCGAGCCTTCATGCTCCCGGGCGAACTCATCCCACGGATGCACCTGCACCGAAAGCCGCTCCGTGGTGAACAGAAACTTGATTAGCGGAAGATGCGGCGAGTCGAACCACACCTCGCCGATCTTCGTCTCGGGCTCGGGAAACCACGGAGCGAGCCCCGTCGATCCCCAGATTTTCTCCTGGAACGACGGGGCCACCCGCTCAATCTTCGCCAATTAGCGCAACTCCTTGAGGAAGGTTTCAATGCGGTCCAATCCGCGCTGCAAATCTTCCATCGAAGCCGCGTAGGAGATCCGGATGTGCTTCTCCGTTCCAAACGCTTCGCCCGGAACTACTGCCACCTTCGCCTGTTCCAACAGCTTCTCCGAAAAGTCCATCGACGACTGGATGCCGCCCTTGCCGAATGCCACGCCGATGTTCGGATACGCGTAAAACGCTCCCTTCGGATCGGCCACCTTCACGCCGGGCATCGCCCGTAACCGCGCCAGCACATAATCGCGCCGCGTCCGGTATTCGCCCAGCATTTGCTGTACCGAATCCTGCGGCCCACGCAGCGCCTCCACCCCTGCTTTCTGCGCAATCGACGTCGGGTTCGACGTCATGTGGCTTTGCAACTTGCCGATCGCGCCGATCACCGCCGCCGGCGCCAGCCCGAACCCGATGCGCCATCCCGTCATCGCATACGTCTTCGACAACGATCCCGCCACCAGTACGGATTCCTTCGCCCCGGGCAGCGCCGCGATGCTGAACGGCTCGCTTCCGTACAGGAAGTGGCAGTAGCATTCATCGGTCATCAGGTAGATGCCCCGCGAAGAAGTGAGCCGGAAAATCTTCTCGAACTCCTCCTTCTCAATCACCGCGCCGCTCGGGTTCGACGGCGAATTGATGATCACCAGCTTTGTGCGGTTCGTCAGGTACGGCTCGATCATCGCCGCCGTCAGTGTGAACCCCGCGTCTTCATCCGTATCGACGAACACGCACTTGCCGCCGGCATAGTTCACCACGTCTTTGTACGTCACCCAGTAGGGAACCGGGATGATCACTTCATCGCCGTGGTTGATCAGCACCTGCATCAAGTTAAAAATGACGTGCTTGCCGCCCACCGTGACAATGCACTCGTTCGTCTTGTAGTCCGTGCCGAAGTCCTTGGCATGGCGCTCGCAGATGGCTTCCTTCAGCTCCTGAGTCCCGCCCGCCGGTGTGTATTTCGTAAAGTTGGCGTGAATGGAGCGGATGGCCGCTTCCTTGATGTTGTCCGGAGTAGGGAAGTCAGGCTCCCCGGCGCCGAAATCGACGACGTCCACTCCCTGCCGGCGCAGTTTGTCCGCGGCCGCGGCCACTTTCATGGTGGAGGATTCGCTGATCAATGAGATGCGATCGGCGAGTGCTGCTGCTGTTGTGCTCAAAGCGATTACCCTTTCCAAGCGCGATGCGCGAACAGCCTGTCCTTCAGACGCTGTTCGACAAAGGGCGGCACAAGGCCGCCAATATCCCCGCCCAGTTTGATCACTTCCTTCACCAGGCGGGAACTGACGAAGGAGTGGGCCTCAGAGGCCATCATAAAAACCGTCTCGATATCGGGGCGCAGTTTGCGATTCATCAGCGCCATCTGCAATTCGTATTCGTAATCGGACACGGCCCGGATGCCGCGCACAATCAGCGACGCATTCTTCGCCGCCGCGTATTCCACCAGCAGCCCGTCGAAGGAATCCACTTCCACGTTCGAGTATTTGGCCACCGCCTGCCGCATCATATCGGCCCGTTCCTCCACGGTGAACAACGGCTGCTTGGATTCGTTGCGCAGCACCCCCACCACAAGGCGCGACACAAACCCCGACGCCCGTTCAATCAAATCGAGATGACCGTTGGTGATCGGATCGAACGACCCGGGATAAACCGCGACTAGATGTGTTGGCGCTTGCCCCACGGTGGTAATTCTTGATTCTATCAGGAAGCGGGCGGCCCGATGCCACTCACTTCGCCTCCATCGCCCACAGCAGCGCCATGCGCAGCGCAGCACTCCCCGGATAAATGACCCGCCAGTAAACGGCGAATCGATGCGCCGCCCACGCGCTCTCCGCGTACACCCTCGTCTCGGTCGAAACCACCGTCGTTCCCCGGTTCGTCGGCTCCAGCAAAATGTTCATGTACGCTTCCGCCGGAGGAAACACCTGCTTCGCCAAAACCAGTTCGCACCCCTCCGCCTCCTCCGCAATGCGAAACCCCGCCCGCAGCGCCGAGCCGATCAACCAGTGGCTGCGCATCTTCCGCCACACCACGTGCTGCGGCGCCCGCATGTGCCGGTAATGCCATTCCTGAAACTGGAAAGTCGGGCGCAATTCGTCCAGCCGCGTCTCCACGAACGCTGCCTTCCGCATCTCCGGAGGCACTCCCCAACCCGCCGCCAGACAAACCACCCCCGCCGCCGCTACCCGGTACCGTCGCCGGTAGCAGCCCGCCGCCGCCAGCAACAAGCCGAGCCACGTCAACGCGCTCAGCCATGTCTCGCGGTCAGAGAGCCAATCGTTCCCGGGCATACTTCAAGCACAGCGCCACATTGTCTTCTTCCAGTTGCCGCTGGGTCGCCGCAGGCAGCGTCGTCAGCTTCGCGATCGGTTTGGCGTTCTTTGCTCCCCGCACCGTTCGCAGCATGCGCCCCAGCCGCGCTCCCTCGCGCTGCGGGAACGTCGCCCAATACTTCTCCGTCAGGCACGGCACCTTCAACGCATCGCGTGTAATCATCTCCAGCGTCATCTTCGTGTTTGGCCGCGCCGCCGCGATGATCTTCACCATCTTCGGTATATCCAGATAGCCCGTTCCCAGCGGAACCTCCGCCAACAGGAACCCGTCCCCGTATTCCTCCAGAGCCATGTCTTTGATGTGCGACGAAACGGCATACGGCGCCAGCCGCTCCACCACTTCCATGGCATCGTCCAGCAGGCTGATGTTGTTCCCAGTATCCAAACAGACGCCGAAACGTTCGCTCGAATATTTCTTCAAAATCGCCAGCAGTTCGTCTACCGTCCAATCCTTGTGGTTCTCGATCGCAAACGTCACCCCCGCCTTCTCCGCCATCGGCACCGCCCTTGCCAGCGCCGCATGCGAGGTCGCCACGAACTTCTGCCAGTCCTCCATCGTGGCGAACGTTTCATAGCGCCTCCCGCCCAGACACGCCGACCGGATGCACAGGGCGCCCACCTGCTTTGCCGCCTCCAACGTAGCGGCGAACGCTTGCTCCGCTCCCGGGCGAGGCAGCCCGGCCATGACCTCTATCCACATGCCATAGCCTTCCAGCTTCGACCGCAGCGCCTTCAGATACTCCGCGCTCGTGTTGCTCAGCGGCGCCTGGATGCCTCCCGCCCCCAGAGCCCGGCAGTGCTCCAGAAACTCCAGCGTGTCCTTCGGACGGCGCACCGTCATGTAACACGTCGTGGCCACCCCCATTTTCGTGGACGGCGATTGGGCAAAGGCAGCCGCCGGTATGGCGGCCAGAAACGTGCGTCGTGTGAGCATCATGGCGAATCCGTCATAATGTATCATTTCCTCACGTGCTTCAGCCTGTGGGGATTGTGAAGGAGTTGTCATCTTGACCGACCAGGTAATTTTCTTTTTCGGACTCGTAGCCGCCTTTGTCATCGGGGGCGCGCTCATGGGGCTCATCCTGCGCAAGTCCTCGGCCAAGACCGTCGCCGACGCCGTCGAAGCCTCCCTCAAGGAACTGGGCGACAAACTGCAAGGCTTCGAACTCGCCCGCGAACGCGTCAACACCAGCCTCAAGGAGCAGATCTCCAATCTCGCTTCGAGCGAACTGCAATTGCAGAAAGAGACCGCCCGCCTCGCCAGCGCCCTGCGCAATCCCGGCGTCCGCGGACGCTGGGGCGAAATGCAATTGCGCCGCGTCGTCGAACTCGCCGGCATGGCCGAACATTGCGATTTCTCCGAACAGCCCTCCAACGAATCCGATGGCAAGAAGACCCGCCCCGACATGGTCATCCATCTCCCCAACGGACGCAATCTCGTCGTCGATGCCAAGACTCCCTTGGCTGCCTACCTCGAAGCCAGCGAATCCAACGACGAGGCCCTGCGCGCCGCCAAGCTCAAGGATCACGCCGCCCACGTGCGCACTCAAATCGTCCGGCTCAGCGCCAAATCGTATTGGGATCAACTCGGCGACACACCCGAATTCGTCGTACTCTTCCTCCCCGGCGAAAGCTTCTTCAGCGCCGCCTTGATGCAGGAGCCCGAACTGCTCGAATACGGCGCCGACCGCAAGGTGATTCTAGCCACACCCACTACCCTCATCTCTCTGCTCAAAACCGTGGCCTACGGCTGGCGGCAGCAACGCGCGGCAGAACGCGCCGAAGAAATTCGCGAGCTCGGCAGCGATCTATACGAACGCCTGCGCGCCCTTTCCAACGAACTCGCCGTGCTGGGCAGCCAGTTGGAGCGTTCCGTCCACGCCTTCAACCGGACGATCGGCGCGTGGGAAGGCAAGGTCGTCCCCGGAGCGCGGCGCATGCACGAACTAGGCGCTGGCTCCGGCGAAACCGTCGATAGCACGCGCATCGTCGAGACGCCCGTCCGCATCCCGCGCAACCCGTAGCTAAGCCGGGCTAGGGCAGCGGGAAAGGAGTGCGGGTTATCGCCGTGGGACAGCCTGCATAGCTGGGCGCGGGAAACAGAAACGCCCCCGCGCTGCCCGTCGGTGTGACTGCACCAATGAAACCGATGGGAAAACTCACCGGTGTGATCAGCGCTGCCGTCTGCGCCTGGCTGATTATCGGAAACAGCTTGATCGCATCCAGCAACACCTGCAGCTTCGTCTTCTGCGCCGCCGTCAACAGCGCCTGATTCCGGTCACGCAGTTTCCCCCCCTCTTCATTCATCAGCCGGCAGTTGATCTCCACCTCGACATAACGCGTGCCCAGTTCGCTCGCGCTCGGCTGCTCCCGCGCCGTCTCGATCGCGATATCGCGCTGCAACTCGGCGATCCGTTGCTGATAGCTCAGCAGCGTGCGCTGGTGTTGCGTGATGTTCTGAAAGATCTGCGCATACTGCGTATCGCTCAATTCCAGGAACTGCTTCAACTCGAGCAGCGGAGGGTTGACCTGTGGCCCAGGCAAAATAGACTGGGCATACGTCGACGCTGCTATCAGCAGCAGAATCAGGCTTCGCATACCCGCTAGTTTAAGCGCGGACGCCGCTGATTTGCATTCGCCGGGCCGTTTACCAATTCACGCCGGCCGCCGCGCCAGCCTCGGCAGCAGCACCAGCGCTCCTCCGAAGCCCAGCAGCGAAACGGCCAGCGTGGCTGGCTTCGCGGACGCAAAGTCCACCAGCGCCAGCTTGTATACCGCCGCCCCCATCACCGGATACACCAGCCACTGCAACTCCTGCCTGGACCACCGAGTCGCGCTCCAGGCAAGCCCCAGCGCCAGCGCGATGAGAAACACCGACCGCACTGCCGCTGGAGGCGACGCCATCGCCGTCAGCAGCCCCGCGCTGCACCAGATCGCCAGCGCCGCCGTCACCAGCGATATCTTGCGCTCGGAAGTGGATGCCGCCAGTGCGTAGCAAACGCATGCCGCCAGCGCCGCCGCCCAAGTCGCGTAGTGCGCGGTCGCGGGCGTGCCGTGTATCAATCCCCCCGTGGCCGTTCGCATCGCCCCCGATAACACCGCCGCCAGTATCAGGCACACCACGCCATGCATCTGCAGCGTCGTGCGCTCCCACTTGCCTCCCAGCAGAACGCCCGCCACCGCCATCGCGCTCCACACGGCTGATGCCGCCGTCGCGCCCAGCAGCAGCAGCGTCCCCGTCAGCA
The DNA here is from genome assembly GCA_016789755.1 of Bryobacterales bacterium. Classification (GTDB taxonomy): domain Bacteria; phylum Acidobacteriota; class Terriglobia; order Bryobacterales; family Bryobacteraceae; genus CADEFT01. Next base: position 6,354 of record JAEUQG010000542.1, on the reverse strand, counting down.
ATAGCAGCAGCCCGTAGGTCGCATAGGTGTAGAAGTTGCGATCATGTGCCGTCCGCCGCTCCAGAAACGCGAACGCCACCAGGTAGCACGCCACCCCCGCCGCCAGACACACCATCGCCACCGGCACACTGCCGTCTTGCGATGTCCGCAGCGCACCGCCGATGCCCAGAAGAAACGCCAGCGCCGTCTGAATCACCTCAAACGTCGATACCGGCCGCCGCCGGATCAACGTCCGAAACACCGTGCTCGCCAAATAAATCAGCACGAGCGAGGTTTGAATCAGGAAGAGGGCCTGCGAGCCGACGGGGGCATATCCCTCGGGCAGCCCGGCCTTGCGCGAAACGAGCCATGTGGCCAGCAGCACCGCAAGGTTGACGGTCATGGCTACCACGCCGCGCACATCCAGCCAGTGATCGCGGCAGGCGCAGATTTCGATGGCGGCCGCTATTACCAGCAAGGACACGGTGAAGGGAACGACGTTGTGCGTGGCCACCAGGAGTGCGATGGCAGTGGTTAACCCGGCGAGCACGGTGATCCACACGATTTCGCGCAGACTGCGCTGCCATGCGACGGCCAATCCGAGGGCGACGAAGGTGGCCAGCAACGCTGCTGCTCCTTCCGCCGGCAGCGAGTGAAACCGCACCGTCGTTTCCCACACCATCGGATAAATGACCAGCACCGCCGTCACCGCATGCGCCCCCGCGATCATGTGTCCCTTCGCCGCCAGCCGCGCCGAACTCAGCAGCCACCACAGCGCGTACACTGCGCCCGCCGCAACCGCCGCCAGTTGCGGAATCATTCCGCTTTCGGCCACCGCGCGCAGCAGGTAGGCGCCCGCGATCCCCAATAGCGCCCGTCCGATCACAGGCGCCAGCCCCGCGGCCTGATGCAGCGCTTTCGCCTCAGCCTCGGCCAGCGCCGCCGGCACGGCCTCCACCGGCATTTCTATTAACGGCTCGGGAGCCATGTGGAGCCTCGCTTCCACCGCTTCCAGCCGCGTGCGCAGTTGGCGCACTTCTTCCGACAACTCCGCTATCAGCTCAGGCGACGTGACCTGTCTGTCCATGGCGTCCTCCCGTGGAACGCGTGGTTATGCCTTGGCTTCGTTTTCCGGCCAGGGCGGCAGCAGTTTTACCAATCCCCACAACAGCAGGAAGGGAAGAATCATCAGCGCAATCGCCGCGAGCAATCCTTCGCGGTGCGCGAACTCCATCTTGTACGACGTGTAGCCGAGAAAGCTCTTCGAGAACAGTTGTCCCCCGATCACCACGTTCCACCGCATCGCAAAGATCCCGATCAGCGTCAGCACCCCGGAGGCGAAGTACAGCCTCTGCCGCACTGCTTCGGTGAACGTCCACAGTTGTGTTGCCGCCAGCACTGCCAGCGGCGCCACAGTCCCCAGCATGATCTGCAACACCACCTGCGACATATATAGACGCGTTTGCACCATGAAATCCAACGTGTGGAACGACTCGTCGGCTTCATAGATGCGGTGGATCAGATCCAGCATTTCCAGCGAAAAGTCGATCACAAACGCGTAGAACAGATACTTCGCGATCGTGTCCACGCAGCGCGTGTCCAGCGGCTTCTTCCGCATCCAGGTCGACACCATGTACAAAATCATCACTGCCGCGATGCCGCTCACCATCGCCGAAAACAGAAACACGATCGGCATCAGCGGAGTCGACCACCAAGGGTTCGCCTTGATCGATCCGAAGATGAACCCCACGTACCCGTGCAACAGAAAGGCCGACGGAATTCCGATCACCGTCACGATGTACCCGATCCGGTCATCGGCACGCAGCGCCCCTTCCGACACATTGCTCGAACCGAGCGTCAGCGCCTTGTAGATCCAACCCACCGGACCGCGCGTCGTCTTCGACAACTGCACGATATCTTTCCGGTAATCCAGCCAGATCTCCAACAGCAGCACCACCATCAGGTACCACAGGTACACGAAACCGAACATCGCCATCGCCGAGGACCGGTGCGGCGTCAGATACATCTCCAGCGAGCGTTCCGGATGCCCTAAGTGAAGCTGCAGCGGCAACGGCGCTACCAGCAGAAACGCCAGCGCCGTCAGCAGCGCCAGCCGGTAGGTCGGCTTCACTGCCTCCACCTTGAACACCCGTTCCAGCGACGCCAGGATGAACGCCCCCGCCACTAGGCCCGTTATGTAGGGATAGAGCACAATCAGTATGCTCCACTGCAGTTCTACTTCGTTCGGATAAAGAAAGCCTTCGACACCATGAGCGGCTTGCATGTTGTCTCCTTAACGGACTGAGCCATCCAGACCCCGGTAGTACACCTTCGACCCCGTGGCCATCTGCGGTTTTAATACCTGAATACTGTTCGTGCGCAGAAAATCGTGCACCGGATCCTTCGGATTCTTCAGATCCGCCAGTTGCCGGCAACCCGTCGGACACGCCTCGCAACACGCCGTCGTTAACCCCTTCGAGATGCGGTGATAACACAGCGTGCACTTGTCCACCGTGTTCGTCTTCGGATTGATATAGCGGCAGCCGTACGGACACGCCTGCACGCAATAGCGGCATCCCAGACAGTACTGCTCGTCCACGATCACCAGTCCGTCCGGAGTTTCGAACGTCGCCCCCACCGGGCACACCTGCACGCATGGCGAATGCGCACAGTGATTGCACAGCTTCGGCACGAAGAACGACTTGCCCTTGGCCGGCTTGTCCGGAAATCCGTCCATTCCGCCATTAGGCGCATCCACGTCCGGCCGGTCCATCTCCCACCCCGGCACATCGTAGCGTTCGATCCAGGTACGGAAAAAGCCTTTCGGCACGCCGTTTTCCTCGGCGCACGCGCGCACGCAGTTGCCGCATCCGATGCACTTCGTGATGTCGATCGTCATCGCCCACCAATGCGTGTGCATGTTGTAGTTCGGCGCCGCCGAGGCGTTGCCCGCAACCACGAACTCCAACGCGGCCTGCGCTGCCGAAGTGAGAAACAGCCAGCGCCCCGCCTGTTCCAGAAAGTCCCGACGGCCTTGCGGCATGGTAGCCTCCTCGTCTCTTAGATCTTCGGTTGATGCGGCTGGTGGCAATCGGCGCACGCCATGCCCGCGTTGTGTTCCTTCGCCGCCACTTGCGGAAAGCCCCGCGGCTTGGCCGAGTTCTTCTCGTGGCATCGCGCGCACAATGTCGCCGAATCCGGCTTGACGGGCTTCAGCGAGGGATCTTCGGCATGCTTGGCCTGCGGCCCGTGACACGCCTCACATCCAACGTTGGCGTGCTTGCCAGGCTTCTTCGCCTCCACCACTGCATCGTGACATTCCGCGCAGGCCTGCCGCCCAGCAAAGGAGACCGCCCGTTGCCGGTTCTCTTCGAGCGCCGCCCCTCGATAGTGTCCATACTGCCCGAACGTCTCCGGCACCATCAAGGACCGTAGTCCCGCGAATGCCGCAATGGCTATCAGGACCACCACCACCAAACGAATCAAATGGGCTGCGTCGCGGAATGTGATGCGCATGGATCACTCCTCCCTGAGCCAACGGTTTGACTAGCCTGTGCAACTGATATGCCAATCCACAATCGTGGCAATTATCCCGGAAATCTTCGAATTACCCACGCCAACATTGCGCGGTCTGACGCAGCACGTGCGCGAAATCCCGCGTCTCACCCACACCGTCCGTCGTGGCTGGCCTACTGCTTCACCGTCCGCTCGCGCCACGCTGCCAGCCGCGCCGACATCGACGCCACTACCTGTGGCTCACGCTCCGCCAAATTGTTCTGCTCTCCAGGGTCGGCCTGTAAATCGAAGAGTTGCCGTTCGCCGCTGTTTAGAAAATGAATCAGCTTCCAGCGCCGGTCGCGCATCGCCATTGCCGATTTTCCCCCCAGAAAGTGGTCCTTCTCGAGCGGGTAATACCAGGCCAGATCGCGCCCCTTCAGCTTCCCCTTTGGCTTTTGGAACAGCCTGTTCAACGAAACCCCATCCACAACGTGACCCCGCGGAGCCTGCACTCCCGCCAGCTCGAGCAACGTTGGATAGTAATCGATGCTGCTCACCGGCTCACTCGAAACGCCACCCGCCGCAATGCGTCCTTTCCACCGCACCAGCAGCGGAACGCGAATGCCTCCCTCATAGAGCATCGACTTGCCCCCGCGCAGCCCGCCGTTCGTCGTCACGTTCAACTCGCCGCCGTTGTCGGAGCAGAACACCACCACCGTGTTCCCGGCAATCCCATGCTTGTCCAGGGCCGCCACGATCATGCCCACGCCCTCGTCGATCGACTCCAGCATCGCCGCCAACTGCGGATTATTGCGGTTCTTGCCCGCGTCCGCGCGCGCCGCGTATTTCTTCTCCAACTCGGGCTTGCCGCTCAACCGTGTGTGCGGAGCATAGTGCGCCAGATACAGGAAGAACGGCTTCCCGCCGCCCGCATTGCGCCCGATGAAGTCTACCGCCTCCAGGTTCAGCCGGTCCGTCAGATACTCGCTGGGCAGCCTCGCCGCCACATCGGGAAGATGCTTGTAGGGATGCCAGTAATAACCCGGCCCGATGTAGCTCTGTTCCGAACAGATCACTTCGTCGAAGCCGTGCAACTTCGGATCCCCCGGCCGCGTGCGGTAATCCCCCATCAAATGCCATTTGCCGATGAGACCCGTGCGATACCCGCCGTCCTTCAGCAACTTTGCCAGAGTAGGCAGCTTCGGCGACAGATGATTCGTGTCGTCGGCGCGCAGGTAATCGAGAATGCCCACCCGCGCCGGCGTCTGCCCGGTCATGAAAGAGGCGCGCATCGGCGAGCACACCGGCGCCGCCGAATAGGCGTGCGTGAACCGCAGCCCATCCGCCGCCAGGCGGTCCAAATGCGGCGTCGAGCAGAACCGGTTCCCATAGCAGCCCAATTCCGCCCACCCCAGATCGTCGGCCAGGATAAAAACAATATTGGGTCTCGATGTTTCAGCCCCCGCCGCCAGCGGAGCCAGCCCCGTCGCCAAGAACGCGCGCCGTCTCATATCCGCGCCGTAACTTTCACCACTGAGGCAGGCGGCGCCGTCAGACGCACCGCTCCGTTGGCCACCCTCGCCGTCAACGCCGCGGGCTTCACCCGGTCCGGCGTCTCAAATGTGTTCGCTGCCCGTACCTCAGGCGCCGTGAGCACTTCCGCGGTGGCCGATTGAGCCTTGGCCGTGCCGAACCACAGATCGGTCTCCATCGCTTCGGTGAGGTGCGTGTTGACGAACGTCACCGTAACCGCGCCGTCCTTCCGCGTGGCCGAGCCCGCCGAACGCAACACTCCTTCTTTGCCGAAGCCGGCCCGCGGCGCCTGCACTTCCGTCCGCACCGCCTGCCCGCCCTGATGATCCCGATACATGCGGAATACGTGATAGGTGGGCGTCAGCGCAAAGCGGTCTTCATGCGCCAGAAACAGCGTTTGGATGCAGTTGATCAACTGCGCCACGTTGGCCATCGCCACTTTGTCGGCGTGACGGTGGAAGATGTCGAGCGTGATGGCCGCCACCAGCGCGTCGCGCACCGTCGGCACGCTGCCGAACAGATGATGCGGCGCCACGGCCGTCGTGTCCAGATGCCATGCCCCCCACTCGTCGATCGCCAGCTTCACACGGTGCTCACGGTCGAATTCGGCCATCACCGCCCAGTGCTTCTCGATCAGTTCCTCCATCCGGTTTGCCTTGCCCATCAAGTCGTAGTGGTCGTCGTTGGTGTAGGTGAGGGATTCGCCGCGGCCGGCGCCGCTGCAATAGTAGTGGAGCGCCCAGCCCCAAACGCGGTTGAGTTGCCCCTGCCCTTTTTCGAGCATCTGGCCGAAGAACTTGCGCGTCCAGTTATAGTCGAAGCTGTTCGGTCCGGCAGGGATGAAACGCAGTGGAGTGTTTTCGTAGCGCGGAACCCAACTGGTGAAGCGGCGATATTCCACCGAATACTCCTCAGGCGTGAAGTTGCCGCCGCAACCCCAACTCTCGTTCCCCACACCCCAGTATTTGACGTTCAGCGGCTCCGGCGAGCCATGCGCTGCTCGGCGTTGCGCCCATGTCGTCGAACCGCGCGGCGAATTGCAGTAGTCGATCCACTCGCCGAACTGCGCCGCCGGCAGGCTACGCAGATTGGCCGCAAAGTAAGGCTCGGCCTCAATCAGCTTGCAGAAACGGGCGAACTCCAACGTCCCGAAGACATTTGTGTCGGTCCGCGCCACATGGGCCGCGTCCAGCTTCTGCAGCCGTCCGCTGGTGGACCAGAAGTTGGTGCGTCGCGGCCGCGTGTTCGACGCCCCCACCCCGTCGCGCCAGTCATAGGAGTCGGCAAAGCAGCCGCCCGGCCAGCGCATCGTGGTCGCACCCAACTGGCGCATCGCATCCACCA
>JAEUQG010000511.1 GCA_016789755.1 Bryobacterales bacterium | reverse complement strand
CGGAGGCGGTGAGTTGGACGACGGCTCCGGCGTTGTAATAGCCGTCGGCGGAGGAGGGACTCGGCGAAATTGAGCCGGACCCGTTGGGGGAGACAGTGGTGGTGAGGAGATATTGGGTGGTGAAGTTGGCGGTGTAGGTGGCGGCGGATGCGGGAGTGGTGATGGAGTGGGAGATGGGGCCGGCGTCGCTCCAGTTAGCGAAATTGTAGCGGGTGCCTCCGCTCGATTGGGGGGATGCGGTGGCGATGGTGTGCTGGCTGCCGGGAGTCCAATTGAAGACCTGCGGGGAAGAGTAGGAGGCGCCGTCGACGGTGAAGGTACGGCCGGTGGGGTTGGTGGTGACGGTGACCGCGGTAGTGCCGCCGCCTCCGCCGGAGGTGGCTGGATCGAAGATGATGACTTGGTAGGTGTAGGAGGATTGCGGCGCTCCGGTGATGCCGCTGATGGTGACCGTGACGGTGGTGTCGCTGGCGGGGACACCGGAGGGCTGGCCGGACCAGGTCCAGACCAGTGTGTTCTCACCGTAGCCAGCGTCGTTGTTGAGGGTTTCTTTGACGACGCCAGTGGAGGATCCGTTCATGGTGATGGTGGCGCCGGCGAAGTTAGCGCCGGGGTAGGCGAAGGACCAGCGGGGAAACACCTTCTGGTAGGGGACGTAGCCTCTGGGGGGCCAGGCGACAAAGCCTCCCGTTTCGCGCACGGCGGGGCGGGCGTCGAAGGTATGGCCGTCGAAGACCCACAGAGCATTGGCGTAGGGATAGCCGGAGCCGGGGTAGGAGCCGGTTTGCTCGACGTCGCCGGTGCCCATTTGCTGGGTTTGAGGATGGAGGACCCAGCGGCGGTGGCCGACGAAGTAGTTGTTCAAGCCGGAATCCTCAATGTACTGGGAGACGCAGCCGGGCTCTGGGGTGGAGTTGTAGGAGAGGCAGAGGTTGGAATTGCCGGCGCCATCGAAGCCATCGGCGGTGTAGCAGGTCCAGCCGCTGGGAGGAGTGTGATTGAGGGCGCGGTTGGCGCTCATCATGAGAGCGGCCTGCTGATCCTTGGTGTTGTAAGTATCGTTGAGGGTGATGACGGGCGGGACGCCGGCCATGGCTCGGAACCAGTTGATGCGGGCGGCGGCGCTATTGCGCCAGGCGCTGGAGGTGGCGCCGGGGAGGCAGCCGGCGATGGCGCCGGTCCAGCCCATGGATACGGAGGTGAAGGTGTTGAGGTAGGCTTGTCGCACGGTTTCGCGATTGGAGGTGTCGTACCAGGTGCTGCGCTCGTTGGTGGCGGGGCGCTCCGCGGTGATGGCCTTGGTGGACGGCGGCTGCGGGGCGCGAGGGGCAGGGCCGAGTTCCACGATCTGGGCGGATAGGAGCGCCGGCAGGAGAATAACAGTCCACTTCATGATCTAACTGTATCGCCGATAATCGCTGGGTGCTTTAGGGCGGGCATGAATGAAGGGACGGGAGCGGACGGGATTGTGTGGAGGCTAGAATAGAGCTGATATGCGTATCATCACCGCTGCACTGACCGCGTCGTTGCTGTTGGCATCGTCCGCGTTTGCACAAAAGCCGGAAAAGGGATTCAAGGCTCTCTTCAACGGCAAGGATCTGGATGGCTGGACCAAGGCGAAAGAGAACGAAGGAACGTTCTCGGTGAAGGACGGGGCGATCGTTGCCAGCGGGCCGCGATGCCACCTGTACTACACGGGCAAGGTGAACAAACACAACTGGAAGGATTTTGAGCTGAAGGTGGATGTGATGACACTGCCGAGTTCGAACGGCGGCATTTATTTCCACACGGAGTATCAGGAAACAAACTGGCCGTCGAAGGGATTTGAAGTGCAGGTGAACAACTCCCACACCGACTGGCGGCGTACGGGCGGGCTTTACGCGGTCGCCGACAACAAGGAGAAAGTCGCCGAGGACGGGAAATGGTTCACGGAGCACATTGTGGTGAAGGGGAACCATGTCACGATCTACGTGGATGGGAAGAAGACATCGGAATGGACGCAGCCGGCGGACTGGAAGGGCGGGAACAACATGGCTGGGCGCGTGCTGTCGTCGGGAACGGTTGCGCTGCAGGGGCACGATCCGAAGTCGACGATCCACTATAAGAACATCCGCATCAAGGCCCTGAAGTAGACACCGCAAGAGTGATAGGATGAGCCCAGAGAAATGTACTGGGCTCTCCTGATACTGGCCGCCACGCTGGCGGGCGCTCCGCCCGATCCCCGTCTGATTTCTGTCTATCCCACCACCGGCCAGACGGGTTCCACATTCACAGCTTCGATTCGAGGGAACGCCATCGCGAGATGCACGGGAGTGTATGCGCCGGCGGCGGGGCTGCAGTTTGCCGTCGAAGGCGTATCGAAAGACAAGTCGACCGATGTGGTGAAGTTGCGGGTGACAGTGGCGCCGAGCGCCAAGCCCGGCCCTTACGCGCTGCGGCTGATCACGGCGAACGGCGTATCGAACGCGCTGACTCTGCATGTGACGGATTTGACGGTGGTGGCGGAGCCGGAAGGGACGCATGAGACTGCGGAGACTGCGGTGGCCATTTCCTCGATGCCCGTCGTCTTCAACGGGATGATCGGGGACAAAGGGGAATCGGACTACTATTCGTTCCACGCCAATGCCGGGGATACGGTGACGTTCACGGCGGGGTCGGGGTTGCCGGCTCCCGGGGCTCCTGGGGGGAATGCGCGAGGGTTCGATCCATCGTTGACGCTGTATGAACAGGGATCGAGCTGGTTTGAGACGAAGCGCTGGAACCGGATTGCCTTCAACGATGAACCGCTGTGGGTGATTGGGCGGAATACGGATGCGGCGCTCGCTTACCGCTTTCAGAAGAGCGGGACCTACCTGCTGCGGGTGGAGGCGTTTTCCGGGCAGGGCGGGCCGGATTACGGCTACCAGCTTGTGGCCAGGCAAGGGGAGTGGCCGGGGCCGGGTGAACCTGCTTCGAAGGATTGGGAAGAGCGGTCGTATACGCGGCGGCTGTCGCACGACCGGATGACGGAGATCGCGGCGCGAGGGGAGGCGAAGAAGCACGCCTCGATTGAGACATATGGAACGAATCTGACGCTGCCGGGATTTTTGGAAGGCGTGATTGCCGAGCCGCGGCAGGCCCATCGTGCGCGGTTTCAACTTGCGGCGCCGCAAGATATCGCCATCGAGATTGAGACTCCGGAGGCATCGCCGCCGTTGTTCAATCCGATTGTGCGCTTGCTGAACGAGAAGGGGGAAGAGGTGGCGACGAATGTGCAGGCGGGCCGTGGAGCGTGCACGGGGGCGCTGACGAAGTCGCTGCAGCCGAAGGTGGCGGTGCCGCTGCGGGACACGGGGGAGTACACGGTGGAGGTGCGCGAGGCGACGGCCGATCTGGCCGGGCCGCAGTTCCGCTACCGCGTGCTGGTGCGTCCGCAGGTGCCGCATATCGGGCAGGTACGGATTGCCGAGGATCACGTCAACCTGTATCCCGGCGAAGCCAGGACGGTGCGCGTCGTGTTCGACCGTGAGGAGGATTTTCGCGGGGCGCTGGCGGTATCGGTGGAAGGATTGCCGGAAGGCGTGGAAGCGCTGGCGAGCGCCGATTTTGAGCCGGACAAGGATGCTCCCATAACCGCGGGCAAGCGGGAGCGGTATCAGCCTCGCACGGAGCGGACGGTAGTGGCGTTTAGCGCCGCTGAGGATGCGAAGGTGACGGAGCAACCTGTTGTGCTGCGCATTGCCGCCCGCGCCATTGCGGGCAGCAGGCCGGGTGCGGTGATTGCGAGGAAGGAAATCCCGATGATGGTGGTGGCAAAGCCGTGAAGTTTTCCATGGTGGCCCTGTTGTGCGGCGTGGCGCTGTCCGGCGCTGAGCGTCCGGTGTCGTTGCGTGTGTATCCGCGGCAGGTTTCGCTTGCCGGGGCGAAGGCGTCGCAGCAGTTTCTGGCGATTGCACGGCTGGGCGATGGGACAGAGCGGGACGTGACGGACGAAGCATCGTGGACATTGTCCGCACCTGGATTGGCGTCGATGAAGGGCGCGCGGTTGAGCGCGGTGGGCGATGGGAAGATCTCTCTGACGGCGGCATTCGGCGGGGCGAAGGCGGCGGCGGAAGTGCAGATTGCGGGGACGGGGCAGGCTCGGGCGCTGTCCTTCACTCGGGATGTGGTGGAAGTTCTGACCAAGCATGGCTGCAATTCGGCGGCGTGTCATGGCGGGGTGAAGGGGCGGGGCGGGTTCAAGTTGTCGGCGAATGCGCTCTTTCCCAAAGACGACTACGAGTGGATCACCAAGGGTGGCGCCTACCAGGTGCTGACGAGCGAAGTGAAAGGCGAGCGCGTGCCGCGCATCGACAGGCAGCATGCGGAGAAGAGCATGCTGGTGGCGAAGGCATCGATGGCCGTGCCGCATGGCGGCGGGCGGCGTTTTGCGGCGGATTCAGAAGATTACCGCATGTTGGTGGAATGGATTCGCAGCGGGGCCGAGTATGGAGCGGAAGCGGGGGCGGGGCCGGTGCTGGCGGGATTGGATGTGTATCCGCCGATGGTGGCATTGCCGGTGGAAGGGAAGCGCCGCATCGTGGTGACGGCGCGGTTTCGAGACGGGCACACGGAAGATTTCACGCACAAGGTGATTTATTCCTCCAACAGCACGGATACAGCATCGGTGAGCGCGGACGGTGTGGTGACGGGAGTGCGTCGCGGCGAGACGGCGGTGTTGATCCGCGCGGCAGGCCAACTGGCCAGCGCTCCGGTGGGAGTGGTGGGTGCGCCGGTGGCGAATTATCCGTCGTTGGCGAGTTTCAATTTCATCGACGATCATGTGCTGCGAAAGCTGAAGGCGTTTCATCTCGTGCCTTCGGAATTGTCTTCGGACGGGGAGTTTCTGCGGCGCGTGTGCCTGGACTTGACGGGGACTCTGCCTCCGGTGGCGCGCGTGCGGGAGTTCCTTGCCAGCAAGGATGCGAAGAAGCGGGAGAAGGTGGTGGATGCGCTGATCGGGTCGCCGGAGTTTGTGGAGTATTGGACGTTCCGTTTCTCCGACCTTTTCCGCGTGGCGATTTTCGCCAACGGGTTGACTCCCAAATTCAGCCAGAAATATTGGGAATGGATCCGCAGCAATATCGAGACAAACCGGCCGTATCATGAGGTAGCGAAGGAACGGCTATCGGCGCAG
>JAEUQG010000509.1 GCA_016789755.1 Bryobacterales bacterium | reverse complement strand
TTACTCGAAGTAATAACACCCATTGCTGGTTTCTAACTCCTTCTGTTTCCTTTTCTCTCTTGCACGGCGCCTTACGCCGCGCGGCCCGATAGCGCCTGCTGCGCCATCCGGGCTACTTCCTCGCGGATCCGGGCCAGGTCGGTCGGATCCATGCCGGGGCGAATCCGGTCCAGGTCGATTGCCCCGGTCGCCGCCGTCACGGCCACGGTCCCCCTCTGCGAACCCGTTGCTCCCGCACCGCCTGAAATTCGCGCGGGCAACAGCTCCGGATTCTCCTGGACGAACGCGCCGACATACTCGCTAAGACCCGTTTCACCGTCCTGGCCTCGAACCACCAACCTTCCGTCAGACGCTCTGACAACCTCGTCCTTCAGCGCTTTGAACGCCAGGTCGAGTTTCATCACACCGTGCTTCTGCAGTTCACTCCGAATGGTCGAGTACCTCTCTGCCTGCTCCGCAACCGAGCGGCTCTTCTTGTTTTCCTCGACCAGTTCGTTCACTCGCCGCTCAAGCACTTCGCGCTTCTTCTTCTCCTCAATCAACTCCGCCTTGTACGCCGGCTCTAGACGCTCCTTCTCCAGGTGCGTGAACTCCGACACTACCTGGCGTATCATTGCGCGTATTTCATCGCCCATGGCGCCTTTGGCTTCCTCTTGTCCTTCACGATTCGTCATCTTCGTCTCCCCGTGCTACTGCACGATCGCTTTGTCGATTTCCTGATTGATCTGGTCTTTGATGTCCTGCCGTACGTCGCACAAATACTTGGAGGCGATTTTCTTGTAAATCGTTTTCTTCAACGTCGGCGAAGGCACATCCATCCTGAGCAATGTCTCGGCGTCGGCAAGGTCTGCCGCGAAATCGGAAATGTCGAAATCGTCCATGCCCTGCACGTCGATCACGATCTTGTCCTCTCTCGCCGCCTGAATCGTCCGCAACACAACCTTCGAGAAGTCTTTCACCAGATCCCCGTAAGACCGCAGAACCTCGTGCGTCACGTACAAGTCCTGCTGCTTGCTAAGACCCGATTGCTGGCTCCCTGCCCCGCTTACAGGCCGCGCTTGCTGAATCAGGTAGCACACCCTGTAGATCTCTTCCTTCAACCTCGCTAGGTTGTCCGACGCAATCCGGTAAACCTTCCCCTCCGGCTCTGTCCACCCGAACCGGTCGTGTGGAGCCAACTGGATGTAATAGGATTCCCCAAGAATCTGCTTCCACTCCCGGTCGGAGTAAATCACCGGCATCGAGAACAGCCCCATCGAGATCGCCCAGGCCAGCGCGTTCGACTTGTTCAAATGCTCCACCTGTAACAGCGCGGCCTTGTTCATCAGCCACAACCCGTCCGAGATGCTCATCTCGAGCAGCGGCACACTGCCCTGCTTGCTCAACCCGTGCAGGCCTTCCGAGACAATTCTCGGCGCCGCTTCTCCATCCTGCTGGCGATAAATCCGGTAGCGGCTTCGGTCGAAATACAGGTAACGCGTCTCCCGCATCGGCTCTTCATCCACGCTCGCCGAACGCGCCGTCGACTTCTGCCGCAGCACAACCCATTCCAGCGCGCCGTCCATGTCGCGGCTCCAATTGATCAGATCCCGCGGATCGTAGGGCACTAGATACGCATTCGATAGCCCTCTCCTGTCCTCATCTGCCCGCGTCACCGCTTGCTCGCCAGCGGCCGGAAAATCCACCAGCAAATAGCTCCGCCCATACACCAGCGCGTTCACAAATTGCCGCCGGAGCATCTGCGACAACGTCGTCCCGCGCCGGTCGCAGTTCTCTATGAATCCCGCATAGTAACTCCGCGTCTTGTTGTCCGTCTGCTCCAGTACAATATTCGGCTCCCGCCGGAAGAGCGTCGCCCCATACCAGTCGATGATGGAACCGATGTAGTTTTCGTAGAACAGCCGCGACAGCCGCTCGGAATATATGTCCTGCGGCTCCTTGGCCCGCGGCGCCAGATATGCGTCCCCATGCGCCTTCAGTTGCTCTCCTCCGGCGTACAAGTCGGAGTAGCGCTTCCACGCCGCGGCGCCCGCCCTGTACTCCGGATGTTCAGCTGTGATGTCCATTGTCTACTCTTTCCAGCATTCTTGCCCGCAGCCTTGGCCGCGATCTTTTCCTGTTTTCATCTTACTTTTCAAATACTGAAAAACGTCCCGCAAAAAAATGCAAACTATTGAAAATTAGAGCAATATAAATCGCCGCCGCCCGTAACCGCATCCACCGCCACCCTCTTCCTCCCCCTCGTTGACCTGGATACTGTAAAGATTTACACTATTCCCGTGTCCCTCTATACCCCTTTGTTCGTCCACTCCACCCACTCCCTCCTCAACTCCGCCCTCACCCTCGATGCCATCATTCAATCCGCCCTTCATTGGCAGATCCCTGCAATTGGCCTCATGGACACCAACACCATCTCCGCTTCCGTTCAGTTCTATAAAAAGGCGCGCGCCGCCGGACTTCATCCGGTGATCGGCGCCCATGTCTCGCTCCCCTCCGGAGCTTCCGCAGGCCTCCTCATCGAAAATGCCGCCGGCTATCGTAACCTCTGCCGCCTTCTTTCCACTTTGATCGCCAACCCGCAAGGCATCTTGTGGGACGATCTCGCCCGTTACTCCAACGGCTTGATTTGCATCCTCGGACCCGGCAGCAACCCCGCAAAACTCATCCGCACCAATCAATCGCCCGACCAGGAATTACAGCGCTACCAGGATCTATTCGCCAATCGCCTTGCCTTGGCCATCGCACCCCATAACGAGGACGATCTGCGCTTGTCGCGCCTCTTTGCAACCATCGCGCGCAAGCGCCGCATCCCTCTCGTGGCGGCCGCACACGCCCACTACCTCGCCCCGCAGGACCGCCTTCACTTCGACATCCTCTCCTCCATGCGCACACTCACACTTCTTTCTCAGCCCCACCCCTCCAAACGTCCGCCCGGCAATTATCACCTCCACTCCCCGGATGAGATGGAGCGTCACTTCGGCGCCCTTCCTCAAGCCATCGGAAATTCCTGCCGCATCGCCGAACGTTGCCAGTTCGACTTCGATCTCGGCGACATTCGATTCCCTCGTTTCCCCCTCCCGGAAAACCAAAGCGCCATCGCCCGCCTCCGTCATCTCTCCAGCGAAGGTATCCGCCGGCGGTACGGAGATCCTCCGCCCGCCGAAGCCCAGGAACGGCTCGACCGCGAAATCTCCGTCATTGCGGAAGTCGGCTATGCGGAATACTTCCTCATCTTCCACGACATCGTCCAGTGGGCGAATGCACGCGGCATCGAAACACTCGCCCGTGGCAGCGCGGCGGGCAGCCTGGTTTGCTACGCCCTCGGCATCAGCAATGTCTGCCCTTTTCGTTTCGGCCTCTGCTTCGAACGCTTTCTCAATCGCGAGCGCATGCAGTTTCAGAAACTAGCCGACATCGATCTGGATCTCCCATGGGACAAGCGCGACGAAGTTGTCCAATACGTCTTCAACCGCTACGGCAAGGAACATGTCGCCATGATCGGAGCCTTCAACACATTCCAGGGACGCGCAGCCGTCGCCGACATTGCTAAAGTCTACGGAATTCCCGAACGCGAGATCCGTCGCTTCACCGGCCGCCTTCCCCATTTCCTCGGCGATGCAGAATCTGCCGTTCGTGACCAACCCGAATGCCGCTCGCTGCCACGTCTCGAAGAACCCTATCGCACCATCCTCCGGCTCGCCGGCTCATTCCACGGCATTCCACGCCATCGCTCGATGCATCCCTGTGGACTCGTCATCAGTTCCGGCCCCATCGCCGATCGCATGCCGCTCTTTGAAAGCGCCAAGGGCATCCTCACAACCCACTACGACATGGAGGATGTCGAAGAGTTGGGCCTGCTCAAAATGGATCTGCTCGGCCAGGCTGGATTAAGTGTCCTCCGCGAAACTCGCGACAACCTCCGTGAAAATCGCCGGCTCAATATCGACCCACAGACAGCCTGCGACTGGCACGACGCTCAAACCTGGAGCACCATCGCTACCGGAGAGGCGCGCGGCGTCTTCCACATTGAATCGCCCGCCATGACATCGTTGCTGGTGATGACCGATTGCCGCGATATGGACTGCCTCACTGCCGTCGAATCCATCATCCGCCCCGGCGCCGCCAATGAGGGCAAAAAACGCGCGTTCGCCCGCCGTCATCAAAAACTGGAGCCTGTCAGCTACGCCCACCCCTCCCTTGAACCCCTGCTTTCCGACACCTACGGCCTGATGGCCTACGAAGAACACATTCTTCTCGTCGCCAATGGATTCGCCAATATGCCTTGGGGCCGGGCCGACATGCTCCGCCGCACGCTGGTGAAGAATAAGGATCGCGCCCGCATCCTCGCCTTTGGGGATGAGTTCCGCCGCTGTGCCCGCAAGCACGGAAGATCCGAGATGGAAATCGAAGCAGTATGGAATCTCCTTCAGGATTTTGCCGGATACATGTTCAACAAAGCTCACTCCGCTGCCTATGCCGTTGAGGCCTATCAGGGAGCATGGTTCAAAACCCGCTACCCCATCGAGTTTCTCGCCTCCGTTCTCACCAACCGCCGCGGCTTCTATTCCACCATGCTCTACGTCCTCGAAGCACTGCGGTGCGGTGCACGCTTCCTCCCCCCCGATGTCCGCCGTTCTCATCCTTCACGCTTCCTCGTGAAAGACAGTTCCGTCCTTCTCCCGCTCAATCAGATCAAAGGCCTCACGCAAGATATCGTCGATCGCATCGCCGCCCGCCGGCCATACTCCGATGCCGCAGATTTCTTCCGCAAAGTCCACCCTCACCGCTCGGAATGGATCTCGCTGCTCAAAACAGGCGCGCTCGATTCGTTCGATGAACCGAGAGGACGCCTGTTCTGGCGCCTTTGCCGGCTGGAAGCGGCACTCGCCCGCCAGACCGCAACCACTGAGAAAATGTTCACCGGAGATGAGATCGCCGACAACCTCGACGAGACAAAGCCCTCTCCCCGATGGGAACACGAACTGCTCGGCTTCCCCGTCTCCTGCCATCCCCTCGATTACTTCGCCCCACATATCGACTGGAAACGCTACGTCTCCGCCAGTCAACTGCGCCTCCACCCACAGCGATACGCAGACAAGCAGATTCAAGTCTGCGGATTGATCGTCGCTGATCGCATCCACTCCACAAACCGCGGCCCGATGAAGTTTCTGACTCTCGCCGATTTCACCGGCTTCACCGAAGTTTCTCTCTTCACCGAAGCCTACGACACCTACGGCCACCTCACCGTACAGCCCGTCGTGGCCGTCACTGCGACCGCCGATCCCTTCGATAACCGCAAAGGCTGTTCGTTAAACGCCACCCGTGTCGAAATTCCAATGCAAGTGAAAACGCAAGCCGCAAGCAATCGGGCTTCACCCGCAAATGCCATCATCCATGCCGGCTAGCCGATGTCACCAGCGCCACACCGCCCAGCACCAGTATCGCCCCCAAATACGTCACCGCATTCACCGTTTCGCCGAGAAACAACGCACCCATCCAGATCGTAAGAATCGGCCCGATCGAACTGATGATGGACACCCGGTTCGGTCCGATCAGCCGTAGCGCTTCCGACGTCATCCAGATCGGAATAGCCGTGGACACAAGAGAAAGACCCACAACAATCATGGACAAACTGGCCGGCACACGCAGGTCCGCCGGGGAATGCGCAACCAGATAGTGCCCCAATACAAATATCGATGAAATCGAAGCAGCCATCCCCGTAAACCGCGTCGATCCCAACCGCCGTATGAGACCCGTATTCCCCACGAGATATAGCGCATACATCAGCGAAGTGCCGAAGATCAATCCGATCCCGATCCACAGATTCCGGGGCGATTCGGTGATCTTCAAATCCTGCACAAATACCACCGCGATCCCCGCAAACGACAGCACCAGCGCCAGAACCTCCCGGCCATGGATTGACCGGCCGTACATCGCCGCCGAAAGCACCAGCACCACCGCGGGATACGTAAACAAAATCAGCCGCTCCAGAGACGCTGAGATGTACTGCAGACCCAGAAAATCAAGCAAACTCGAAAAATAGTAACCAAGAAATCCGAACCAGCTCAACAATGCCCAATCCCGCAGCGAAATCGGCGGCTGGCCACGGCTCCCCCACCACGCCATCCCCAAAAAGAACGGAAGCGAGAACAGCATGCGCAACGCGATCAATGTAATCGAGTCGATGCGCGCGGTAGCATAGGCGGCCTTGATGAAGATCGCCTTGGCGGAGAACCCAACTGCGGCCAGAACCGCAAAGAGAGGCCCGATCCAAAGAGGTTTGCGGGATTGCGTTGTCAAGAGACTGTACCTCATTGTGGCAGACTCCGCCTATTGAGCCACAACTCCGCCCTCCAAGACGCTGGATCGATTCATCCCTCCAGCTACATCGCGGAACTCACGGTCTGACTCCTGCAACGCTCAAAGGCATTCGGTATAGACCCGTCCGGGCGCAGATGTAAAGGCTCTTCCCGTCGGCATCTCCCCAAGCAAAATTATGCGGATGCATTGGCATGATCACCGTTCCCAGGTGCTTCCCCTCTGCGGAGAGGATCCATAAGCCTCTCGGGCCCGAAGCATACAAATTCCCTGCCCTGTCTACTTTCAACCCATCAAGCGCATTCTCGTCCTTCGTTCCCGTCATGTCGAAGAACGGAATTCCGTTCCGCAAAGTCGCGTCCGGCATCACTTCGTAGCGGCGAATCACTTTCTTGCGATCGTCCCAGTTCGCCACGTAGAGATACTTCTCATCGGGGGACAAGGCGATCCCGTTAGGCCCTTCCAACGCGCGGCTGACAAGCCGGAGCGCCCCATTCCAAAGAGAAAACACCCCGCTGAACGCCAACTGCTTCCGCGGATCCTGAAAGGACTTCGGCAGGCCGAACGGCGGGTCCGTGAAGAATAGCGCCCCGTCACTGCGATAAACCAGATCATTCGGGCTGTTCAGACGCTTTCCTTCGAATGAATCGGCCAACACCGTCACGCTACCGTCTCGTTCAATTCGCGAAACCCGGTGGTTTCCATGCTCGCAGACCGTCACCCGTCCTTGCCGGTCCAAGGTAAGTCCATTCGATCCCGGCTGCCCGTACTCCCCGGCATCGGCGCCGGCATAGCCGCTCGGATGTCGAAGCACGCTCAACTCCCCCGCTCCCGTATAGCGGTAAATCGTGTTCGCATTAGGATCGCTGAACAGCAGATACCCCTCGTCTCGCACCCACACGGGACCTTCCGTGAATTGGAATCCTTCCGCCAGCTTGTACAGCTTTGGGTTCAGCGGCACAAGTTCGTTCACTGCATCGTCTCTCCGCTCCACTCGCACGTTCACTTCACGCGGAGAGATCGCAACCGGCCCCCCGGTTCCCGCGAAAAACTCCAACCGCGCATAACGCATCCAAATGTAGTTCGTCGGAGCATTCGACAACGGACCATTGCTGCCGAAAATCGCCAGTTGAATCTGCTGGCCGGGCTTGACATTTCGCCCCACCACCAGCCGGTTCGGCGCATTCCACCCGCTGATCACGCTACCGCCGCTTTGCCCGGCTGCCCGCGGCAACTCCCCGTCCACCCAGACTTCCGCATAGTCATCCACCGATGTCTCGAATACCACCGTGGATCCCGTCGGATCGTACCCATCGATGCTCGCCGGAACGGTGAATCGAATGCGGTACCAATTGAAACTCAGCCGCCCGTTGCCCCTTCGTTGCTGCAAAGTTTCCGGCTCAATCGCCGCCCATGCCGAATCGTCGAAGCCACCGCCGCCCGCCTGCGGAGCGATATCGTAGGTGCGATTGGCCACCCTGGATGGCTGCCCATCGTCTCCCGCCTGTAGAAACTCAGCGGCAACGATGCTTGCATCGCTGTAGCGCCATTGCCCTTTGACCAGCTTTGTTCCTTTCCCCGTCGCCAGGTCGATCGTTGCCGAAGGCCGGCCGGATGGGATCTCCGGCACACGCACCGTCGCACCCCATGCCAGCGCCGCCACCGCGCTCAACGCCACGATAGTAGTTCGTTTGTTCATCTCTCACCGCACTTTCACAACGTAATACTGAAACGGATTGGTCACTTCCTTGAACCAGTGAGGGGTCCCCGCTGGAATGATTACTACATCCCCGGCCTTCAACGCTCGCGCCTCTCCGCCGTCCACTCCCAGCCCGCGAATCTCTCCAGGACCGGTAATTTTGCTCTCCACCAACCGCCCCCCCGTAATTAGCGTCGCCGCGCCTTGCAACACGTAAACGATATCCGCATCGTCTTCGTGCACCTCCACCATTCCCGGCGCCTCCCGCCGGCTCGCATGCACCATGTATCTTTCCGAACCCTCGAACAACACAGCGCCCTTTTCAAAAGCAGCGGCAACCGAACTGCTGTCGAAGTAACGGACGCTGGAGTTGCCTGCTTCCCGGAGCGCATTCGCCCCGGCCAGAGCGAATTCTTCATCCTGCGCGGCGCTATTGGCCCCACTGACACCGACCGCTCCCACCACTTCCCCATTGAGAACCAGCGGCAAGCCTCCCTGAAGGGGTGTAAAATCCGGCAGTGTTGCCATCGCCGTCCGGCCCTTGTTGATCGTGTCCTCGAAGACCTTCGTCGGTTTCTTGAATAGCGCTGCAGTGCGGGCTTTCCCGATGGCAATGTTCGCGCCCGCCCCAAACGTTCCATCCAGACGTTCCACAGCCATCAGGTTCCCGCCATCGTCCACGACAGCTACGACACCTGCCGCGTTGCTCTTCTTCGCTTGCGCTACCGCGCCGGCGATCACTTTCCGCGCTCCGTCGATCGTAAGCGCCTTCTTCTCCAAAATCGTTGTGTGGTTTGCGAGCGCTACGCCCGCGGGAATGAGCAACAAAGCAATGAATCTCATTGCGCCCTCCTAAAACGCCACAGGGACGGATTCGATTGCCGTCCCTGCGTCTCTCGTCAAATCAACTTGGAAACCGCTATTTCACCGCGCTTGGAAAACTGGATTCGCCCAGCAGCACCTCAGCCCACGCACAGTACACCTGCACCTTGGCGATGTTGTGTACGTATGCCGGCACCGCGATCTCCCGCTTCTCCCCGCCTTTGATCTTGAACGCGTCGAGTGTGTAGACCGTGCCTTTGCTGTCCACCACCCGCCAGGTGGGCGCCGGAGTGTCAGGAACTTTGAAATCGTCCGACACCCGCAGCATGCTCTTCCCGTTCACCGTCATGTGAACAGCCGTCCCGGTGTTGGCTTTCGGCCCCTCGAACTTTCCGGTCATGTGCTGCCCCTTGTCAACCGCCAGGGCCATTCCAGCCGTAAGCGCCATAGTCATCAAGGCGCCCATCGTCGAACGAATCGCTTGCGAACGAAACATAGTAGTTTCTTCTCCTTTTTTCTCAATCGAGCTGATTTTGTTGGTTGTTACTGTTCCGCGATCTCTATGGCGTGTCCATCCGGATCGCGTACCATCATTGACTTGCGAAATCCTTCGGTACTTTCCCGCAGTTCCACTGCCCCTGTCGATACAAATGGAGCCCGCTTCTTGCGGAGTTCCCGCTCTATTGGCGCAACGCTCGCCGCCGTGAATCTTGTCTGCCAATGCCACAGGTCGTTTGGCTTCGAATCCCGTGGATAAGGCCGTCCGTCCCTCGGCGCCAGGTATTCCAGGAACTCGACGCCTGGTCCGCTGGAAGCCCGCATCGCTGTAATGCGCAGCCGTGCACCGAATACATTGTTCAAGTGCTCCTGCTCTGTCCCGTGATTCTCACTCTCGCCGGCCATGGCCATTCCCAGAATCCCGCCATAGAAGCGCAGGCTTGCATCCGTGTCTTCAATCACGATCGCCGTATGGTCTATTCCCAGAAACAGTTCCTTCGTTGCGCGATGCCATTTTGCTTGCCCTTTATCCCTGGGAAAAGTCAGCACTTCGAGAGAATGCCCATCCGGGTCTTTGAAATAGAATGCTTCTATGCCCGCCGCATTGCGGTTCCACTCCGGCAGACGCTGCGGGCCGCTCGATGCGTGCCGTACCTTATGCCGGCGCAGATGGGCATAGGCGCGATCCATGTCCGCGGCGACGATGGCGATGTGCTGAAACCATCCGTCGTTACTGCGGGAATCCGCCGGAATCGCACGTCCTTGCGGCGCAAGATACTCCGTCAACTCGATGTGCTCGTCTCCCAGCCTCATGCGCGCGGTCCGCGTGCGCAGTCCAAACACTCCCGTCAGGCGTTCCCGCTCCAATCCCGCCGACTCGCGCTCTGATACCTTCTCGAACATAAGTACATCCGTGTAGAAGCTCACGGCCCGGTCCAGGTCCGACACCGTAATCCCGATCGAATCGACGCCAACCACCCTGCGAGACTCGACGTCTCCCGCCAGCGCTGCCGCCGCAACAAGGCCGTAAAAAAACCTCCACCGCAGCATCCCGTTTCCTCCTCTTCAAACGTTTGCCATCGCCTGAAAAATGCCGCCGCCGCGTCCGTCTATTCCTGGGAATTGCGAAAATCCCAGCAGTCTACCCCTTGCCGCCGGTGCTCGATTTCACTAGACTTTCGAACGGAGGTTCGCCTTCATGGGTCTTCATTGCCTGCTTGCCGTTGCGTTGCTCACAACGTCAGCACTGGCCCAGGACACCCGCGGCGCCATCGCGGGAACCGTCACTGACCAGCAGAGCGCTGCGATTGCTTCCGCGGCCGTCATTCTTACCAACACTGAAACCAACGCCGTCTTCCGCACTCAGACGAATGCGGCCGGCTATTACGAATCCAATCTTCTTAACCCCGGACGCTACAGCATCGCCGTCGAAGCTCCGGGCTTCCGGCGCGCGGTACGAACCGGCGTCGTCCTCAACGTCGCCGGCCGCATTGAGATTCCACTCATGCTCGAAATCGGCCAGGTAACTGAAAGTATCGAAGTAACGGCCGAAACTCCTCTACTCGATACCCTCACCGCATCCGGCGGTCGTGTCATCGACCAGCGCCAAGTTATGGAACTGCCGATGTCCGATCTGAACCCGTTCGCCCTTGCGGTCCTCGCACCCGGAATGCAGTGGACCGGTCTGCCTCAGAATCGCCGCCTCTTCGATGTCGGCGGCACCTCTGACTTCAACACAATGGGCGGAATTGGACAGAACGAATACAGCATCGACGGCGGCACGGCTAACGGCCGGAACCGCTCCGTCGGCTTCGTCCCGCCAGCCGATTCCATCTCCGAGTTCAAGCTCGAAACAATCAACTTCGACGCCTCCTACGGCAACACCACCGGCGCAACAATCAATGTGCAAACCAAAAGCGGCACCAACCGCTTCCACGGAAATCTGTACGAACAGCATTGGCAACAGCGCTGGAACGCCACGCCTCATTTCACTCGCCTCGCCTTTGAGGATGCCGTCCGCCGCGGAACGAGAAAGGCCGGCGATCAGCGCCAGGAGTCAGGCCGGTCGAACAACTTCGGCGCCAGCATCGGAGGCCCTGTACTGCTTCCCAAACTCTACAGCGGGAAAGACAAGCTTTTCTTCTTCCTGAACTACAACGGCATCTATGAGCGCAAGACCAATGCCACGGCCAATGTCGTCAACCGCACCGTCCCCAAGATGGCATGGCGGCAGGGAGACTTCAGCGATTTGCTCCGCGTCGACGCCACCCGCTTCACCATCTACGATCCCCGTTCCGCCCGTCGCGAGGGCTCTCAGGTCTTGCGCACGCCCTTCCCCGGCAACCGCGGCATCCCCGTTCTCAACCCCATGTTCTCCTTCTACGAGTCCATCTATCCCACACCCAACGATGTCCCCGGGCTCGTCTCGCCCGAGGGGTTCAACAACTACCTCGCCTCCGGTCTTGTCGACGATTCCCGCTTTAACTCTGTCATCAACCGCATCGACTACAGCATCAATGACCGGCAAAGAGTCTTTGGACGTTGGTATTGGAACCGCCGCGTGCCCATCACCCGCGATTGGGCCTACTCCACACGGCCGGGAATCGTTTCCCAGGGTTCTTACCGGGTCAACAAGGGAGCAGGCGGCAGTTACAGTTGGGCCCTCAACCAGACCACCCTCCTCGATGCGGGCGTCTTCCTCACTCGCTTCGGCCAGGGCGAGGGCGTCGCCAACCGCACAGTGGTCCAATTGAAACCCACCGATGCCGGCCTCCCCGCTTACCTCGATCAAAAGGCAGGCGACCGGTCCCTATTGCCGCGCATTGATCTCAATACCATCGAAGACGTCTCCATCGCCTACCCGTCAATCACCGACATTCCAACGTTTGCCGAAGCCAAAGTAGGCCTCGGCACTTTGGTCGGCAATCATTCACTTAAGTTCGGCTACTCCGAACGCCGCACTTGGTATACCTCGGCAAGTCTCGGGTACACCTCCGGCCAATTCGTTTTCGATAACTTCTACACACGCGCCGCCGACAACACCCAGACAGCCTCAAACCACGCGCTGGATTGGGCGGCATTCATGATGGGCGTCCCCACCCAGATGAATCTCGATTCCAACGACACGGGATTCTGGAGCACGCGCTACAGAGGCCTCTATGTCCAAGACGACTACCGCGTCAATTCACGCCTTCGCTTCAACATCGGTCTCCGCTATGAGCGGGAAGCCGGTATCACAGAGCGCTTCAACCGCGGCATCTCCGGTGCGTTTCTCCCCGATGCTGCAATCCCTTACGGGTCCGCCGCTCAAAACGCCTACGCCAGAAGCCCGATTCCCGAACTCCGCACTCTCCCCCTCGCCGGCGGCACGGCATTCCTGGGAGAATCCGGCCGGACTTTCACAAATGGCACTCACCGCTTGCTGCCGCGCGCCGCGGCCGTCTATCAAGTGACGGCAAAAACGGTCCTCAGAGCCGGGTACGGCACGTTCGCCGACACTTTCAACGTCGCCAACACCCGCCCCAGCCAGCTTGGTTACAGCGTCACAACCAGTACTCCCGTGTCCAACGACCTCGGGTTGAACTTCTGCTGCGGAGCCGGAGCCGCCGGCGGTCTCTCGGCCTCCAGCAACATTCTGAAAGATCCGTTCCCCGTGCGCGCCGACGGATCAAGGTTCGATTCCGCACTCGGCCGCGCGCTCGGCGTCAGCGCCTTGGCTGGTCGTAACATCGCTTCCTTCGCGCGCAACTACTCCCCTGCCATCCAGCATCGTTGGCGCCTCAGCCTTCAGCGTGAATTGATGCGCAACCTCGTCCTCGACGCTTCCTACAATGGATCGTTCGCCCGTATCCCCGTCGACCAGCCCGTCAACTTCCTCCCCGCCCAGTACTGGGCCTCGGGCACAGTGAGAAATCAGGCGCTCGACGACGACATGAACCGCAATATCGCGAATCCTTACCGCATCGCGAATCTCACCGCCCTCGCGACCAGCGATCCCGCGCTCTACCGCTATCTATCGACGCAGAGCTTCTTCACCGCCGCCAACATCCGTAAGAATCGCCTCCTCCGGCCCTATCCGCACTTAGGAAATGTCGACGGCACCCGATCCGGCTCAGAGTTCGCCTCCACTCGCGGCTCCAACATCTATCACGACCTGCAGGTCCTTCTCGAACGGCGCTTCTCCCAAGGACTGCAATCGTCGGTAATGTTCACCCGAGCATCGAACTTCGAGACCGACTTCTACTTCAACGAATTCGATGCCGCGCCGACCCAACGCCCCAGCGATCAGGTGCGCCCAAACCGGTTCGTCTGGAGCGCCATCGCGGAAGTTCCCTTCGGCAAGGGCAGACGATGGATGACCCGCCACCCCATGCAACATCTCGCCGGTGGCTGGCAATTCAGTTGGGTCTACCAGTATCAAAGCGGCCCCGCCACGAACTGGAGCAATCGTTTCTTCTACGGCGATCTCAACACCATCGGCCAGTTGTTCCGCTCCGCCGACGTTCATGCGCAGGACATTCACGTTTGGTTCGATCCTTCCATCGCCTTCCGTGGCGCCGGCGCCGTTCCATCCACCTTCCAGGGCTTCGAAGGCCGCGCCGCCAATCAGCCCGGTGCCTTCCATGCCCGAGTCTTCCCCACCCGGCTCGATACGCTCCGCGCCGATCCGCTTCGAATGTGGGATGTCAAAATCCTTCGCCGCTTCGTGATCCGCGAAGGATGGAACACAACGTTCTCCGTCGATCTGCTGAACGCCACGAACCACACCGTCTTCGAGGCCCCAGTCACCGATCCGACTAACTCCAACTTCGGCCGCGTCACCGGTCAATTCGGACTAAGCCGCCGCATTCAATTGAACTGGCGTATGGACTTCTGAACGAACGGCGTCGTTACCGCACGGAATAGCCGCCCGGCCTTGGCCTCGCCCGCATTTCGTGTAATGTAGTTACGATGCTTTTCAGGAAATTCATCAGCCTAATTATACTTTTCAGTCCTGTATTCGCCGCCGATCGCCCCGATCTCATTGTCGTCGGCGGCGGAATTTCCGGACTTTCCGCCGCCCTGGAAGGCGCCCGGGCCGGGCTCAAAGTCACCGTCGTCGAGCTCAACACCGTTCCCGGCGGTCATGCAGTCATTTCTTCCGGCGGACTCAGCCTCATCGGCACCCCGATCCAGGCGCAGAACAAAATCGTCGACACCCCGGAAATTGCCGAACGCGATTTCCTTCGTTGGGGCGAGGATGCCAACCGCGATTGGGTCCGCTATTACACACAAAACTCCTTAACCGGAATACACGACTGGATGGCCGCGCTCGGAACGCAGTTCGTCGCCGTCAGCCTTAACGGCGCAGGCAACAGCGTGCCCAGATTCCATTCCCCCCACCAGCAAGGCATCGGCCTGGTCATCCCTGTCTATAGAGAAATCCTCCGCCAAGGTACCGTCACATTCTTATTCGGGCACCGCGCGACAGGTTTGCAATTCGAAAAGGGCCGCGTCACCGGCGTCAAAATGCAGAATCTCCGCCAAGGCAAATCCACCACCTTATCTGGCAATGCCGTGCTCATCAGCACCGGTGGATTCGGCGCCGACCTCGATCTCGTGCGTGCCTCTTGGCCCAAATCTATGCCCGTCCCCCAGCGCATTCTCGCCGGCGGCGGATTCTTCGCCAACGGCGCGGGTATGAATCTCGCCCGCGAAGCCGGAGGCGCATCCGAATGGCTCGATCATCAATGGAACTACGCCAGCGGCTTGCCCGATCCCTTCGACCCCAAAGGCGAGCGTGGCTTCTTCTCCATGGCATTCAGCTCCATTTGGGTCAACGCCCAAGGCAAACGCTTCGTACTCGAACAACACGAACCCAAAGCCACCATCCCCGTCATCGCTGCCCAGAACCCCGCCCGCTTCTGGGCTGTCTTCGACGCCGAGGGACGCAAGACATTCCGCATCGTCCACGCCGGGTTTACGCAAGACCGCCTCGAAGAAGTTCTCAACTTCCCGGGTTTCCTCTCCAAAGGCGACTCCGTGGAACAACTGGCCCAATCCGCCGGCCTGCCCCCCGATGCCCTACGGCAAACCATTGAGCGCTACAACTCCATGGTCGAATCGGGGGAAGATAAGGACTTCCAGCGCTTCGGCCCAAAGGTCCCCCGATCCGGCTTCGCCCCGCCCCCCCGAAAAATCCTTCAGCCACCTTTTTACGCCGCGCCCATGTTCATTCTCATCCGCAAGAGCATGGGAGGCATCCGTGTCGACACATCCTGCCGTGTCCTCAATCAGGATGGCCAACCCGTCCCCGGCCTCTATGCATCCGGCGAAGCCACGGGCTTCGGTGGTCTAAATGGAAAGAACGGCATGGAGGGCACCTTCCTTGGCCCCGCCATCCTCATGGGCCGCGTCGCCGCCCAAACCGTGGCCGCCGCCGCCAAATCGAAGTCCGCGGCGCCGCCCACAACCAGCCTCCGCACCTCGCCACCTGCGGCCGATCCCAAACTCGCCGCCACCTGCACCGCCTGCCACGACCTCCCCAAACTCGTCGAAGCCAGGCGCAACGGCTATTGGCACTTTGAACATTCGCACAAACTCGTGCTGGCGCGGAAGCTCAACTGCATCGGCTGTCACGCCGAACAGGCGCCCTTCCGCGCCTCATCCCACAAAATCGACCGCCATCTGCAAACGGCCGTGTGCCAGCACTGTCACACCAACCCGCCGTTTCAGATGCGCCGTCCCACTGCCGCGGAATGACGACTACTGCTTGATGATCTGCCCGTCGCGCTTCCGTACTTCGCCCCAGCCGCCGTTCAGGCTCTTCCGCTCACCTTGCTCAAAGCTGCCGAAAGGATACTTCGCCGCGGCCTTTTCATCCACTTCAATCCCCCACCCCGGCGCTTCATTCGCGTAAAGATATCCGTCCTTCATTACGGGACAGCCTTGAAACACCTCTTGCGTCCGCTCATTGAACGGCGAATACTCCTGAACCCCGAAATTGTACGAAACGAGATCCAGCGCCACGTTCGCTGCATGCCCCACCGGCGACACGTCGCCAGGCCCATGCCACGCCGTCCGCACGTTGAAATGCTCGGCGAACATCGCCATCTTCCGGCATGGCGTAAATCCGCCCGCCTGGCTCACATGCACCCGGATGTAGTCGATCAGCCGTTGTGCAATCAGCGGATTCCACTCCTGCGGACTATTGAACAACTCGCCCATCGCAATCGGAGTCGTGCAATGCTGCCGGTACAACTTGAACCACTCGTTGTCTTCCGGCGACACCGGATCCTCCAAGAAGAACAGCCGGAACTTCTCCACATCCTTGCAAAACTGCAGCGCCTGCGTCGGATGAATCCGTTCGTGCACATCGTGCAGCAGTTCCACTTCCTCGCCCAGTTGCTTCCGGCATTCCTCGAACATCTTCAGCGCGCGGCGAATGTAGGCAGCCGGCTCAAACACCGGCCCCTTGTGCAGCGAAGCCACCTGCGCCGAACCGCCCCGCGATCCATAGCCAGCCATCCCTGGCACTCCCACCTGCACCCGCACATGGCGGAATCCCTGCGCCATGTAACGCTTCGCACTCTCGATCAAATCCGAGAAATCCGACCCGCTCGCATGTCCGTAACAATCCGCCGCCTCGCGAACCTTTCCGCCCACAAGTTGGTATACCGGCATGTTCGCCTGTCGTCCCTTGATGTCCCACAGTGCCTGATCCACGCCGCTGATCGCATTGTTCAACACCGGCCCGTTGCGCCAGTACGACGAGTTGTACATCGCCTGCCACAAATCGTCGATGCGGTCCGCCGGCTTACCCACCAGGAACGGCTTCAAATAGCGATCCACCGCCGGTACCACCAGATCCGCGCGTTG
Organism: Bryobacterales bacterium; assembly: GCA_016789755.1. Lineage (GTDB taxonomy): Bacteria > Acidobacteriota > Terriglobia > Bryobacterales > Bryobacteraceae > CADEFT01. The sequence goes on along the minus strand of JAEUQG010000509.1, from coordinate 14,128 downwards.
CGTATACGTGCCGCAGCCGTATCCGTAAAGCCCGTCCTGATCGGTGAGCACCTTCACCACAATCAGCCGCAGCCCCGCCGGAGCCGTGGCGATTACCTGCACATCCTTAATCTTCGGCGACGGCAACCCGCGCACGGCGCGCTGCACCCGTTCCTGCGCGGCTGCCTCCCGTTTCGACATCATCCCTGCGCCGCTCACGGCGGCAATCGTTTGCATCAGCTTACGGCGGTTCATAGGAACAACTAATCTACTAAAATCAACGGGACAATAGCCACCGTGGCGCAATCTGATCGGTTTCATCCGCCACAATCAGAAAATCCAGCAGCCGGTCTTTCATCTCCTGCACCGTCCCACGGTACGCCGCATCGCGATACAGATTTCTCTCCTCGCCGGGATCGTTCCGCAAATCGTACAACTCCCCACCATGCCCCGCATAGTGGTTGTATTTCCATCGCTCGGTCCGGATCATCTTCGCGTCCGGGTGCACAATCCCTCCAACCCCTTTCCCAGGCTCATAGGGCATATCGAGCGACCCGCTATTGATCACCTCCGGAATCACATTCTCTGAAAACACGAACTCCCGCCCCGCCCCACCGAACACCGAACGCCCCTGCACCGCTGCCGGTACGTTGATCCCGCACAGCCCCAGCAGCGTCGGCAACACATCCACCATCTCCACCAGTTCCCGCCTCAAGCCGGCCTCAATCTTCCCGGGATAGCTCAACAAAAACGGCACTCGCACCGATGCCTCGAAAAACACGTTCTTCCCCTCTAGCCCATGCTCCAGCAACTGGTCGCCATGATCTGTCGTAAACACGATGATCGTGTTCTGCCCCTGCCCGCTTCGCTCCAACTCATCCAGAACCAGTCCCACCTCGCGGTCAATCATCGAAACCCCGCCGTAGTAGCTGCGGTAAATCCACTGCAACCGCCCCCGATCCATCCCATATTGCGGCTTGCCCCGCAGAATCTGCTTCTGCACCGGAAGCGGCAGTTTCTCAATATCCGCCAGCCCCACCGCGCGAGGCAACGGGATCTCAATCTCGTCGTACATCGCGTCGTAAGGCGCCGGCACCGTATGCGGTGAGTGCGGCTTGAAGAACGAGGAGTAGAGGAAGAACGGCCGGTCCCCAGCGCCAAACTCACGCAGCATCCTCCGCGTCTGCTCTCCCGTCCACGCCGTCGGAGTGTACTCATAGGAGATCGCCGCCCGGAAAGGATTCTTCCCTGCCAGCCCCGCCGTCGCCTGATACCCCACCCCGGCCTTCGGATCGTTCCGCTTCCGCCACGCCACATAGTCCGAATAGGGATCCGTCGCCGCCACACCATCGTCTATCTGCACACGGTCCCATCCAAGGCTCCGCGCATGTGCCGCCGTCGGCGGATAGTAGTGAAGTTTCCCCACAACTCCCGTCTGATACCCCGCATCCCGAAAATACTGCTGCCCCAACCGCTCCCGCGCATCGAGCGGCGTGTAATTCACTCGGTTCTTATGGGAATGCGGATAGCGCCCCGTAAAATAGCTCGCCCGCGACGGCACGCACACCGGCGATTGCACAAACCCGTTCTGGAAGTTCGCCGAACGCGCCGCCAACCGGTCCAGATTCGGCGTGCGGATCAGCCGGTTTCCGTTCGCCCCAAGGCAATCGAACCGCAATTGGTCCACCATGATCCACAGCACATTCGGCTTCCTCGCCGGCTGCACGAACAGAGCGGGGGCCTCCAGAAACTGCCGTCGCGTAACTTGCATTCTCTGAGACTACTACCCCTCGCCCGCTGCCCGAAAGTCACGCCGTCGCCGCGGTGACCTTATGCTGAATCGCCAATTTCACCAACCCCGGCACATCGTGAATCGCCAGCTTTCGCATCAGGCTCGCGCGATAGGTATCCACCGTCTTCGGACTCAGGCTCAGCCGTGCCGCGATATCCCTCGCCCGCACCCCGTCCACCAACAGCGCAAACACCTGCATCTCACGCGCACTCAGTGCACGAAGCGGATTCTCGGAATCGTGCCGCGAACCATGATCCGCAACCTGCCAGTTCACCATCGGCCCCACAAACACCGCGCCCTGCGACACCTGCCGGAAACACTCCTCCAACTCCCGCCCCGTCGAGGACTTCAAAATGTAGCCCGAAGCCCCGCCCCGCAACGCTTCCAGCACCTCTTTCCGATCCCCCTGATCCCCCACCAGTACGAACCTCGTTGGATACCCCAGCAACCGGCTTCGCCGGATCACTTCCATCGCCCCCATCCTCGGCAGGTGCGCGCCCAACAGCGCCACATCGGGCCGCAAGCGTTCCACCAGATGCCACGCTTCCTCGCCTGTAGTTCCGCGCCCCAACACATCGCATCCCGGGAACCCCAGACACAATGCCGCCAACCCTTCGCAAATCAGCGGCAGTTCATCCACCACCACTACACACAATGTAATCGGACAAGTCGCTTCCATGCCTAGAGCAATATAGTGCCCTTCGCATGCCGATTCTCTCCTGGAAAATCCTACTGCACCACAAACTCGAATCGCGCCCGCACAAACGCCTCCAACCCCGGAATCGCACCCCCAGGAATTCCACCCCCCGGAGGCGCCCCAGGACCAGGCTGCGTCTGCCCCACTGTCACCGACATCGCATCCTCGAATTGCTGGTTCGTAAACATCTTTTTCGTATCCTCGCGTACCGCCGTACGAACCATGTCCCGCAACTGATTCATTCGCGCAACCAGCACGTCCGGATGCCCAACCCCCTCCGCCAGCAAACGCATCTTCTCCAGATACCGTTCCCGATAGGCAGGCACGCTCAGTAGCCGCGTAATTAGTGGACGCCCCGGTGCCGGAGGCTCCGGAAACACCCTGCTCAGCCGGATCAGTTGATCGATGCTCCGCCCCATATTGAACACACCCCACGCCTCATTCGGATCCCACGGAATCGGCGTAAACCGGTTATCCGAAAGCCGGTGGTACAAGTAGTAGTTGTGCCCCGACCCCGTGTAACTGTCCAGGTTCACCGTGTAGTTATCCAGCGCCAGCCAGCTCAACACCGCCTCCACATCCAGCAACGGCTCCACCGCACCCGCCAAGTCCGCCGGCGGCGTCGTATTCAGAACTCGTAAAAACTCAATCAAGTCGCTCCAATCGTCGGCCTTCTCATTCGTCTCCAATTCGTAGCTCTGCTTGTACACCGCCTTATCCGTACCGCGGTATTCCAGCGTCCCCCGCGGGTCGCCCTTGAACAGATTCCCATCCTCCTCTTCCCCGAACCGCCCCGTAAACATCGTCTTGTCCACCTGCTCAGTGAGGAAATACAATCCCCAATACTCCTCGTTGATGTACACCGCGGCGTAACTCACCCGCGGCGCCGCAATCCCCAACGCGTTCGCCACTTCGTAGTAAACCTTCTCCCGCACAAAACTCGGATCCTTGAAGGCGTTGTTCAAATTAATCGTCCCCACCCCGTCATACAGGCTGTTCTTCACGTACTTGTCGAACTTGATTTTGAAGCTCTTCTTCCGCCCCGGATAGGAGTTGTAGCTGCTGTTCCCCTTGAAACGGATGCCGCTTCGCGCAAACTGCCGGTCTCCTATGCGCACATCCACCTCCATGTAATCCGGATCGTCCTTCCCCTCGAAGTTCGCCCGCAAGGTGTTGTACCAGTCGCCATCGGAAAACGTCAGTCGTACCTCATGCACCTGATCCGTATCCCAAAGCACATGCGCAGGAGCCGTCTGCCCAAATATCCCCGCCGGTGTCAACAATAACCAAAGGAAACGCGTCATACTGAATTCTTTCTCTTCATTCCTAAGACGACGGATGCCGCCCTCCGGATTACACAACCCGCGCATTGCCCGCTCCGAAATCGCCGTACTCGCGGTTCTGCTCGTCCTCTACCTCTCCTTCCTCATCCACCTCTCCCGCCGCACCGGAGTAACCCTCGACGAACCAAGCCACATCCTCTCCTCTATCCTCTACTGGGAGGGCAAGGACCGCCTTCTTCCCCGCGACCTCCCTCCGCTCATCAAGATCGTTGGCGGTTGGGCCGCCGCAACCGCCCACTTCCCCATCGTCGAAGAATCCCACCCTGTCTGGAACACCCGCCACGAATGGATGATCTCCCTCGACATGATGCGCCGCATGAAGGAAGATCGCATCCGCGACGCCTTCTTCCAAGCCCGCCTTCCGCTCCTCGTCTTCCCAGTCGCCACCGCCCTTCTCCTCTGGTGGTGGGCGCGTCAACTCTACTCCCCCATCGCCGCTCTGCTTGCATCGGCCATTTTCATGCTCGAGCCCACGGCGCTCGGCCACGCCGTGCTGTTCAAGAACGACCATGCCGCTGCTTTCGGATTCCTCCTGTTCTGGTTCATGGCTTGGCGCTACTGGAAATCCCCATCGGCAACCGCGGCTCTCACCCTCGGTTTTGCAACGGCAATCGGGCTCCTCGCCAAACTCTCGATGCTCATCCTCATCCCCCTCGCAGTGCTCTGCATCGGCGCTCGTTGCTGCCGCACTCCCCGCACCCTCCCCATGCACCTCGGCGCCGCCACGGCCATCTGCTACACGCTCGCCCTCGCCGCCTGCCAGTTCGAAGTGCGTTGGTGGATGGGCGTTCTCCCTCTTCCCGAACAAATCGCCCACGGCGTCGGCTCCCTCATTGGCAACGTCCGCTCCGACAACGCCGTCTACCTCCTCGGCCAGCGCCATGGCGCGGGCCACCCAGCCTACTTCCTCACCGCCACCCTCGTCAAAGCCCCCGAAGCCATCCTCCTGCTCTTCCTCGCCGGACTGCCCTTCGCCCCACTGCTCGCCGCCCCCGCCGCTCTCTACTTCACCGCCGCGTCCCTCAGTTCCCTCCAGTTCGGGTTCCGCCTCATCCTTCCCTGCCTGCCTCTCGCCATCCTCGTCTGCGCCGCCGCTCTCCATCGCTGGCGCTCCAACCAATGGCTTGCCCCAACCCTCCTCGCCACCCTCTTGGCCCCGCTCATCCTCCACCACCCCTTCTACATTTCCTATTTCAACACCGTCTCCGGCGGCCCGAAAAACGCCCTCCGCTACCTCTCCGACAGCAACGTCGATTGGGGCCAGGACATTCGCCAACTTCGCCACTGGATGCACCGCCACAACGTCACACGCATGGGTGTCTCCTATCTCGGCGGCGACAACCCCCTCGCCTACCTCCGCCCCGACCAGATGCATTGGATCGAGCCCCCCTTCAACGAAAAAGGACGCCAGACCCTCCATTACCAACCCGCCCCCGGACTCTATGCCATTAGTGCGAACCTATTAACAGGGCAGTTCTTCGACGCGGCTCACAGGGATTTCTACAAAGCCTTCCGCGCGCTAACTCCAATCGACTATGCGGGCTATTCGATCTACATCTTTCGGGTCCCATGAGCGGACCCGCACCGGACACTCCAGACGGGCCGACACCCCTCCTGCGAAGAACAAGCCAAATCTCAAGCTCATCTGGCCCGAGGTGTGGGCACTCATCCGCCCTCGCCGCGCCATCCTCCTCCTCGGCCTCATCCTCATCATCATCAGCCGCGTCGCCGGACTCGTCCTGCCCGCATCCACCAAATACCTGATAGACGATGTCATCGGCAAACGCCAGCAGGAAATGCTCCTCCCTCTCTTCGCTGCCGTGCTCACCGCCACCGCCGTACAAGCCGCCACATCCTTCGCACTCACCCAACTCCTTTCCAAATCCGCTCAGAAGCTAATCGCCGAAATGCGCCGCAAAGTCCAGTCCCACATCGGCCGCCTCTCCATCACCTACTTCGATGCCAATAAAACCGGCGTCCTCGTCTCCCGCATCATGAACGACGTCGAAGGCGTCCGTAATCTCGTCGGCACCGGACTCGTCGAATTCCTCGGCGGTCTTCTCACCGCCTTCCTCGCTCTCTTCATGCTCCTCAAGATCAATGCCATGCTCACCGGCATTGCACTCGGCGTCATCCTCCTCTTCTCGGTCATGCTCCAGCGAGCCTTCGGCACCCTCCGCCCCATCTTTCGCGAACGCGGCAAAATCACCGGCGAAGTCAGCGGCCGCCTTACCGAATCCCTCGCCGGAGTCCGCGTCGTCAAGGGCTACCATGCCGAAGAGCGTGAAGAAGGCGTCTTCTCCCAAGGCGTCCAGCGCCTCCTCGACAACGTCCTCAAATCCCTCACCGGCGTCTCCATCATGAGCCTCTCCGCCACCCTCCTGCTCGGCATCGTCGGAGCCATCGTCATGTACATCGGCGCCAAGCAGATCCTCGCCGGCACACTCACCCTCGGCGGTTTCATGACCTTCACCGCCTTCCTCGCCTTCCTCGTCGCCCCCGTCTTCCAAATCGTCGGCATCGGCACCCAACTGACCGAAGCGCTCGCCGGCCTCGAACGCACTCGAGAGGTGCTCCACGAAGCGCGCGAAGATCTCGACCCCAAACGCACCGTCGCCCTCGGCCCTCTCTCCGGAACCGTCGAATTCCGCAGCGTGGGCTTCGAATACGAAGAAGGAAAGCCTGTCCTCCACGACGTCTCCTTCCTCTCCAAACCCGGCACTGTCACCGCCCTCGTCGGCTCTTCCGGTTCCGGCAAGTCCACCACCATCGGACTCGTCTCCGCCTTCCACAACCCCACTTCAGGCGCCGTCCTGGTGGATGGCATCGATCTCAGCACCGTCCGCCTCGATTCCTACCGCACCCAACTCGGTGTCGTCCTTCAGGACACCTTCCTCTTCGATGGCACAATCCGCGAGAACATCGCCTTCTCCCGTCCCGGCGCAACCGCCCAGCAGATACTCGAAGCCTGCCGCATCGCCCGCGTCGATGAGTTCGCCGAATCCTTCACCGACGCCTACGACACCATCATCGGCGAGCGCGGTGTCCGGCTCTCCGGGGGCCAGCGCCAACGCCTATCCATCGCCCGCGCCATCCTCGCCGACCCCCGCATCCTCATCCTCGACGAAGCCACCTCCAGCCTCGATAGCGAATCCGAGCAGATGATCCAGCAAGGCCTCTCACACCTCATGAAAGGCCGCACCACCTTCGTCATCGCCCACCGCCTCTCCACCATCCGCCGCGCCGATCAGATCCTCGTCATGGAAAACGGCCGCATTGTGGAACGCGGCACTCACGAAGAACTATATGCCGCCGGTGGACGCTATCACGAACTCTACACCAAGCAACACGGCCTCGAAGCCAATCTCTTCCTCGCCCCCGGCGAAGGCGATTCCAACGGCTCCGCCGTTCAACCCTCGTAAAGCCGCCGGTACGTGCGGCTCATGAATCCCGCCATCGTCTCCTCCGGTTGCCTCTCCGCAAGGCCCCGCAGCATCCCGGCCCTGTCCGCCTCCGATCGCTCCGCCCCGGTCTTGAACTTCGCCTCCATCCGCTCAATCTCCATCTCAAACATCACAGCCCCGCGCAACATGTTCTGCTTGTAGCTCTCGCTCAATCCGTCCATGCTCCACTTCGTCCCCTCATGCCGCTCATGCCGCTCCGTCAGCCGCGTAACAAACGCCTTCAGCTTTTCCATGTCCTCCACCAACCGTGCCCGCCCTGTCACGTGCACTGCCGCGAAGTTCCATGTCGGCACCGCCTGCTCCGTCTCATACCACGCCGGTGATATGTAAGCATGCGGCCCCCGAAACATCGCCAGCGTTTCCTGTTCACCGTCGAAACACCGCAACTGCGGATTCCCCTTCGCCAGATGCCCCTCAATCCTCCCCAACCCGCCCCCGCCTCGCTCCAGCAACAACGGCACATGCGACGCCATCAGCCCCGGCTTCCCTGTCACCACCGTCGCAAACGGGAACTCCTCCAGAAACGAATAGATCGCCCCCACATCCCGCTCCCGATGCCGCTCCGGAATATAGATCGTTTCCATAGGCCGCGTATGTTAGCATAGAAGACTACCCGGCAGTCATGATACGCTCCTTCCGGGGCATTACTCCCATAGTCGCCCCATCTTGTTACATCGATCCCAGCGCGCAGTTGATCGGCGATATCGTCATCGGCGAAAACTCCAGCGTCTGGCCCAACGCCACCATTCGCGGTGACGTGCACTACATCCGCATCGGCGATACTACCAGCGTCCAGGACAATAGCGTCCTCCACGTCGAACACAAGAAACACCCGCTCGTCATCGGCAATCGAGTCACCATCGGCCACTCCGTCGTCCTCCACGGCTGCACCGTCGAAGACGATTGCCTCATCGGCATCGGAGCCATCGTGCTCAACGGAGCGCGCATCGGCCGGGGCTCCGTTATCGCCGCCGGCGCCCTCGTCCCCGAAGGCATGGAAATCCCTCCCTTCTCCCTCGTCATGGGTGTCCCCGCCAAAGTGCGCCGCGAAGTGACCGTCGACGAACGCGAGCGATTCAAGACCAACGCCGAACACTACAGCGACCTCCGCCAGGCATACAAGGAAGAAACGAATTGATCCGAGCTGTCAAAGGTACCCGCGACATCCTGCCCCCCGATTCCCACATCTGGAATCGTGTCGAAGCCGTCGCCCGCAACGTCATGCACTCCTACAACTACAGTGAAGTGCGCACCCCCATCTTCGAGGAAACCGCCCTCTTTGCCCGTGGCGTCGGCGAAGAAACCGACATCGTCTCCAAAGAGATGTATACCTTCGACGACAAGGACGGTTCCTCCCTCACACTCCGCCCCGAGAACACCGCCTCCGTCATCCGCGCCTACATCGAACACCGCCTCGACCAGCGCCCCGGCCTCCAGAAACTCTACTACATCGGCCCCATGTTCCGCCGTGAGCGTCCCCAGAAAGGCCGCTACCGGCAGTTCTCCCAAATCGGCGCCGAAGTCATCGGATCGGAGTCTCCCGCCGTCGATGCCGAAGTCATCGAAATGGTCGTCGAAATTCTCTCCCGCTGCGGCCTCCAGGGCTTCCACCTCATCGTCAACTCCGTCGGCTGTAAAGAATGCCGCCCCAAATTCATCGCCCGGCTCAAGGAAGATCTCACCGCCAAAGCTTCCCAACTCTGCGGCGATTGCCAGCGCCGTTCCACCACCAACGCTCTCCGTGTGCTCGACTGCAAGATCCCGCAAGACCAGCCCGTCATCGATACCCTGCCCTCCATCCTCGATCATCTCTGCGAAACCTGCGCCAAACACTTCTCCGCAGTCCGCACCTTCCTCGATGACCGCGGCGTAGCCTACGAAGTGCGCCCCCGCCTCGTCCGAGGCCTCGATTACTACATGCGCACCACCTTCGAGGTTGTCCACGGATCACTCGGCGCGCAGAACTCCGTCCTCGGCGGCGGCCGCTACGACGGACTCGCCGAATCCCTCGGCTCCCGAGTCCACTCTCCCGGCATCGGCTTCTCCATCGGCGAAGACCGCCTTGTCATGAGTGTCGAAGAGGCAGACCCGCACGCCAACAAAGACTCCATCGACCTCTACATCGCGCCCATGGGCGAAGCCGCCCTCCGCCACTCCACAACCCTCGCCCGCGACCTCCGCCGCCGCGGCGCCCGCGTCGAACTTGCCTTTGAAGGAAAATTGAAAAGGGCCATGGAGCTCGCCAACAAGCTCAATGCCCGCTACACCCTAATCGTTGGTGATAACGAAATCGCGTCCGGTCTCTATGCTTTGAAAAACATGGCATCGGGCGAGCAGGAGAATGTTACCCGCGATCAACTCGCGGAGCGTCTGTATGGCTGAAACACCCGAACAACGTCAATCGATCCCTCTCGACTTCCTCGGAGAACTGCGCCGCACCAATAACTGCGGCGAATTGCGCGCTTCCGACGCAGGCAAACGCGCTCTCCTCATGGGCTGGGTGCACCGCCGCCGCGACTTGGGCGCCGTCATCTTCATCCATCTCCGCGACCGCGAGGGCGTCACCCAGGTCGTCTTCCACGAAGACGTCAGCGCCGAAGTCCACGCCAAAGCCGAGATCGTCCGCAGCGAGTTCGTCATCGCCGTCGAAGGCCACGTCGAAAAACGCAGCGACTCCACCATCAATCCCAACATCCCCACCGGCGAAGTGGAAGTGGTCGCCGGCAAAATCTGGATCCTCAACGAAAGCCGCGTCCCGCCCTTCCCGCTCGACGAGTTCTCCGACATCGCCGAAGACGTGCGCCTCAAGTACCGCTACGTCGACCTCCGCCGCCCGCAAATGCAGAAGAACATCATCCTGCGCTCGAAGATCGCCTTCGCCGTGCGCGAATACCTCTGTTCCCAGGGCTTCCTTGAAATTGAAACGCCCTTCATGACCAAGTCCACGCCCGAAGGCGCGCGCGATTTCCTCGTCCCCAGCCGCATGTCGCAGGGCTACTTCTACGCTCTCCCGCAATCCCCGCAGATCTTCAAGCAACTCCTCATGGTCTCCGGCTACGAAAAGTACTTCCAAATCGTGCGCTGCTTCCGCGACGAAGACCTCCGCGCCGACCGCCAGTACGAATTCACCCAAATCGACATGGAGATGTCCTTCCCGCAACCGGAGACCATCTACAACGCCGTCGAAGGCATGGTGAAGAAGATCTTCGAAGCCGCCGGATTCGATGTCGAAACGCCCTTCCCCCGCCTCACCTACGCTCAAGCCATGCGCTCCTACGGCATCGACAAACCCGACATGCGCATCCCACCCTTCCACTGCGTCGAAGACCTCTTCGAAGGCGCCGGCCTCACCGCCGATGGCCTCCCCCTCGTCGCTATCGTTATCCCCAACACCGGACAACCCTCGCGTAAAGAACGCGACGACCTCAAAGCCTACGGCCAGGAACGCGGCCTCCGCGTCTACGACGACGCGAAACGCCTCGAACGCGACTTCCCCGAGCAGATGGCCAAAGTCCGCGAGCGTACCGCAGCCGCCGAAAACGACCTCCTCATCCTCGCCGGATGGGTCGGCGAAAAGAAGGGCCACCGCCCCGACGAAACCGTTCTCCAGGCCTGCGGCCAGCTCCGCCTCGAAGCCGCCCGCAAGTACGAAGCCAAGCACAAATGTTTTGAACAGAACCGCTTCAAGCTGTTGTGGGTCGTCGATTTCCCCATGTTCGAATGGGACGAAGAGGATAGCCGCTGGAACGCCGCCCATCACCCCTTCACCTCCGTCCATGACGAAGACCTCGACAAGCTCACTGCCGACCCGGCCCACTGCCGCGCCAAATCCTACGACATCGTCATGGACGGCATCGAACTCGGCTCCGGCTCCATCCGTATCCACCGCCGCGACGTGCAGGCCAAAGTCTTCGCCGCCCTCGGGCTCAGCGACGAAGAAGCCCGCATGAAATTCGGCTTCCTCCTCGACGCCCTCGAATACGGCGCTCCGCCGCACGGAGGCATCGCCCTCGGACTCGACCGCCTCGTCATGCTCCTCGCCGGCGAAAAGTCCATCCGCGAAGTCATCCCGTTCCCCAAGACCGCCAAGGGAACCGACCTCATGTGCGACGCGCCCTCCCAGGTTCCGGAGAAATCCCTCCGCGATCTCGGAATCGCCCTGCGCCGCCCCCCGCAATAATCGCAAAATACGATATCATCGAATCATTTCAATCTCTCGTTCGGAGGCTACAAATGATTCCCTATCGACTGATGCTCGCGGGATTTTTAACCGCCGGCGCCACCTTCGCCGCCACTCTCTACGGGCCCACTCCCTACCTCAGGGCGTCCGACAGCCCCTTCGCCGGGGGCGTCTTCTCTTATTTCCATCTCGAAGACTTCGAGGACGGAGCTTTAAACACGCCAGGCTTATCCGCCAACGCCGGCATCGTGCTCGCCCCAGGCGTCAACACAGATTCTGTCGATGAGGACGACGGTGCCGTGGACGGGTTCGGTCAAAATGGCCATTCCTGGTTCTCCAACGCTTCCACCACATCCTTCACATTCACCTTCAACGCGGCCGTCCTTGGCAACCTGCCCACCCACGCCGGCCTCGTTTGGACCGATGTCGGCGCCACCCTGAATGGCATCTTCGGCCTGGGACTCGTCTCCTTTGAAGCCTTCGACGAAAACGGCGCTTCCCTCGGCGGCTACGGGCCGGGATTCCACGGAGACGGTAGCGTCGCCGGCGGCGCCAGCGAAGACCGCTTCTTCGGCTTCTACAACGCCTCCGGCATCTCCCGCATCACCATCTCCGTCGACAGCGCCGATTGGGAGGTGGACAACATTCAATACGGGTTCGCCGACCCCGTCCCCGAACCCTCCACAATCGCCCTCGCCTCGCTTTCGCTGCTGGCATTGGCCGCACGCCGGTTCATCACGAAGTAAATCACCGGCACCGTCATTCGCGACAGCAACAGGCTGGCAATCTCCCCGGCCATCAGCGCAATCGCCAACCCTTGGAAAATGGGGTCGAACAGGATCACACTCGACCCCACCACCACCGCTGCCGCCGTCAACATCATCGGACGGAACCGCACTGCTCCGGCGTCGATCACCGCCTGATCCAGGGCCATCCCTTCCTTCCGCCGTAGTTCAATAAAATCCACCAGAATAATCGAGTTCCGCACCACAATCCCCGCCCCCGCGATAAACCCGATCATCGACGTCGCCGTAAAAAACGCATTCAGCATCCCATGCGCCGGCAGAATTCCCACCAGCGAAAACGGAATCGCCGTCATAATGATCAACGGCGTCAGGAACGATTCGAACCACCCCACCACCAGCACGTAAATCAGCACCAGCACCGCCGCAAACGCAATCCCCAAGTCCCGGAACACCTCGTACGTGATATGCCACTCCCCATCCCACTTCATTGCATACACCCGCGTATTCCCCGGCTGCTCGGCCGTGAATTGCTCCAGCGCTATCTTCGGACCCAGCGCCAGAATCGCATACACCGGACTCTCCATCGCCCCCGCGATATCCGCCGTCACATACGTCACCGGCATCAGATTCTTGTGGTAGATGCTCTTATCCTCCACCACAGTCTCCACCCTCGCCACTTCCCGCAACGAAACACCATTCACCTTCAACTCCAGCATCCGGTCCAGATCCGAACGCGCCGCCCGGTGCAACCGCACCTTCAACGGCACATCCTCTTTCGCGGAACTGTCATGCAGTAGCCCCGCGCTCTCTCCCGCCGACGCAATCCGTAGTGTCTCGGCAATCGCCGCCTCGCTGATTCCATGCGACGCCGCCCGGTGCCGGTCGACGGCAATCCGCTGCTTCGGCTGATCGTCCTCCACATACCAGTCCACATCCACGATGCCGTCGATCGACTCCATCGTCTGCTTGATTTTCCGCGCCTCCGCCAGCCGCCCTTCCGCCGTCGGCCCGTATACCTCGGCCACCAGCGTCTGCAACACCGGAGGGCCCGGCGGCACCTCCGCCACCTTGATGTTCGCCCCCATCTCGCGAGCCACCGGCAGCAGCGCCGCCCGCACGCTCTTCGCAATATCGTGGCTCTGTCGCTCCCGATGCTCTTTCCCCAATAAATTCACCTGAATATCCGCTATGTTCGCCCCGGCGCGCAAATAGTAATGCCGCACCAGCCCGTTAAAATTAAACGGCGACGCCGTCCCGCTGTACGTCTGCACATCGGTCACTTCCGGCTGCTGCAGCGCCACCTCAGCCAGTCTCCGCGCCACCTGCCCCGTCCGCTCCAGCGTCGTCCCCTCCGGCATGTCGACAATCACCTGAAACTCGCTCTTGTTGTCGAACGGCAGCATCTTCACTTTTACGAACTGGATGTACACCAGCGCCATCGATCCCAACAACAGCACCACAACCCCCGCCAGAAACCCGAACCGCATCATCCCGTTGTGCAGCAACCCTCCCATCACCTTCCTGTACAGCCGCGTCGACCAATCCTCCGCCCCATGCCCATCGTGTCCGCCCGTCGCCTTCAACACCCGCACGGCGACGTAGGGCGTCACAATAAACGCCACCAGCAACGAGAACAACATCGCCGCCGATGCCCCAATCGGAATCGGCCGCATATACGGCCCCATGAGCCCGCTCACGAACGCCATGGGTAATATTGCGGCGACCACCGTCAACGTGGCAAGGATGGTCGGATTACCGACTTCGTCAACGGCCATCGCCGCAATCTGTTTGAGCGGCTTGCCATGATTCTCGGGCAGCCGCTGATGTCGCACCAGATTTTCCACAACGACAATCGCATCGTCCACTAGAATGCCAATCGAAAAGATGAGCGCAAAAAGGGTGATGCGATTCAAGGTGTATCCGTACA
>JAEUQG010000482.1 GCA_016789755.1 Bryobacterales bacterium | reverse complement strand
GTCCGGTGTCCATGCAAATCCGATGGTCGGCATGAACTGCTTGCGGTAAGGCTTGTACAGCCCGCGGCCGAATTCGCTCTTCCCGGGGTATATCAACTCCCCCGTGTATGTGTTGATATTCACTTGCCGGTCGGCAACCTCTTCGAGCGGCGAAATGTACTCCCACCGCAGACCGAGATTCAGCGTCAGGTTACGGCGCGCCTTCCAATCGTCCTGCAGGTAGACCGCATTGCGCCAGTGGCGTTGGCCCCATTTTCCCGTGACCGCGCCGCGCCCCTTGGCCGACAGAGTGTTCAACAGGAAGTCCGCGTAATCGAGTCCCGAGTACCCGCCCGAATACGTGAATGTCCCCAAAGCCCCGTTGTTGCCCGCGTAGTAGTGGTTCTGCTGCGCCCGGAAAAGCTGGCCGCCGAACTTGATGAGGTGCGCCGCGGCCTGAAACGTAAAGTGTGTCTGCGCCTGATAGTTGTTCTGCTTCGAATCGGCGATCGATGCGCCGCCTCCAATCCCCGTGAGACCGCCGCCAAGCGTAACACCGCTCAGCCCGGCGATAGGCTGTCCGCCCGCGATGCCGAACTTGGCGTTGCCGTCGGCGCCCAGTTGTCCGGACCAGTCGATTACGTTGTTGGCGATCCCCGTGCGGCTGTAAGAAATGCGCGACTCGTTCACCAGTCGCGGCGAATACGTCCGCGTCCAACTGACCAGCGCACTGGTCGTCGGACCGTCGTCGCCGCCCGTGAGTTGTGTCGGAAGCGCCGCCCGCGCGCCGAGCTGTTCGTAGCGTCCAATCGACCACCGTCCGGACACCGAGTCTTTATCGGTGGGACGGAAGTCCACTTTCGCATCCGCCTGGTGATTGCTCAGCTTCGCTGCCGAACTCGAAAGATAGTTGCTCGTCACCCCAAGCGCTCCCACGCCAGGGTTGTTCGGCAGCGGATACAGTTCAGGGCTGGAGAAAAGCTTGATCGCCACCGGATTGGTGATGCGGGCGCCGGGAATCTGGTTGCCCGGAAACGGCGCGCGAGTCGCGGCGCTGTCGCCTGTCGTTGGGTCGCGAACGATTTGCGGAAAGCGCGAGAGATCCCCGTTGCGCCATGTCTGCGGCGCTATGCTGGCCGTGGCCGGGCCCGAAGTCCGTTGCTCCGTGCCTTCATAGTCCATGAAGAAGAATGCCTTGTTGCGCACGATCGGCCCGCCCAGCGTGCCTCCGAAAATATTGCGGCGGAAAGCATTGCGCGGCGTGGCGGAGCGGTTGGCAAAGAAACCGTTGGCATCCAGTTTTTCGTTGCGGAGAAATTCAAACAAATTGCCGTGGAATTGATTTGTCCCGCTCTTCAGCGTCATCACCACGCTCGCCCCGCCTACATTGCCGTATTCCCCACCGCCGTTTCCGGTGATCACCTTCACTTCCTCCAGCGCATCCACGTTCGGCTGGTAGCCGATGCGGTTACCCACCGTCTCGCCGGTCTCCACGCCATCGAGGAGGAAGTTGTTAGTCTGCTCGCGATTGCCATTGACCTGCGGCCGGCTGCCCGAACTTTGAAACCGCGCCGAGGTCCCCATTACGCTCGGAGATGTGCTGATCGCCCCCGGAATGAGAAGTGTGAGCGTGGCGAAGTTGCGCCCATTGAGCGGGAGCGAAGTGAGCTTCGTCGAGTTGATCGAATCGCCGGTAGCAGTGGACTCGGTTTGCAGAATCGGCGCTGCCGTGCTGACTTCCACGCTTTGCGTCAACTCGCCGATCTCCATCTTGAAGTCGATGCGGGCGATCTGGTTCACCTCCAGAGTGAATGGCCCCAGCGTCGCTTTCTTGAACCCTGCGTTTTCGGCCACCAAGTTGTATCCGCCCACCGGTAGGAACGGGAGGTTGTATACGCCCGCGCTATTGGTCTGAGCATTGTACGTCAGGCCCGTCGCGTTGTTCGTGACAATGACTTTGGCCCCGGCGATTGCCGCCCCCGTGGCGTCCGATACGGTGCCGGTAATGGAGGCGGTGATGCTCTGGGCCGATGCGCACACAGGCAACAGTCCCAATGCAAACAATGCGAGAAATAGGGCTTTCATGGGTTTGATTAGTATACAGGAACCCCGCGGCGCGGTTTG
>JAEUQG010000473.1 GCA_016789755.1 Bryobacterales bacterium | reverse complement strand
AGGAGGAAGGCTTCGCCGAGGGCGATGCGGGCTCCGCGCATGTAGTAATTGCGGCTGGAGGTGGAGGGATCGAAGTTCCAGCCGAAGGTGCCGCCGTACCATTTGCCTCCCCATTCGCTGCCGGTGACTCCGTCGAGTCCGATGTTGGTGGGGATGTTGCCGTTGTTGGCGAGGATGCGGTCGCGCCAGGCGCCGGCGTATTCGAGGAGCCAGTCGCGGTGTTTTTTGTTGCCGGTGAGGGCGTAGGCGTTGAAGCCGAGGGTTGTGGAGCAGAGGTTGAGGGGATGATCGCCGCGGATATTGGAGGCGGCTTTGTAACGGTCGTGGCGCTCGGGATGGCCAGGAACGGTTTCGCCGCCCCAATCGAAGACGGAGGCCGGGGTGAGGAGCGGCCCTTTGCTGCCGTTGTGGAGGCTGCGGATGATCTTGTGGCGCGGGTCGTAGTTGGGGGCGTCGGGGTCGGAGCCGTCGTAGAAGGCGGCGAAGCGGCGCATGCGCTGGATGTAGGCGGGGTCGTTGGGTTGGGAGAGAGCGTAGAAGTGGAAGGCGGCGAGTCCTTCGCCGGTGTGTTCCCAGTCGAAGCTGGTGACGAATTCGCGGTAGAACATGCCGTCTTTGGCCATGGAGGCGGACGGGGCTTTGGCGGCGGTGAATTGGAGGAGGTGCGCTTCCCAGATGCGGCGGTATTGGGTGAGGAGGGCGCCGGGGGCTCCGAGGGCGTGGAGGAGAGGCCATGCGGTGAAGGTTTCCATGACGTCGTCGGGGCCGTCGTTGCCGCCCCAGCGCTCGGTGCAGAGGAAGTAGCCGCGGTGGTCTGTGTACTTGGAGACGAACTCGGTGGCAGCTTCGGAGTAGGCTTTGAGGAGGGCGCGTTGGGAGAGAGCCCAGGCGGGGGGAGGCATTGGGGTGCGGATTTCGATGGGCGGGGCGGCGGAGGAGACGGCGAGGAGGGTGAGCAGCGCCAGCAAAAGAGCGGAAATCATAGATCTGATGTTATCGGAAAGCGCGAAGGGAGACGGAATGACGGGCGAGCGCGGCGGACGAAACGGAAAGGAGGGTGAACGACACCATGTAAAGAGCGGAAATCTTATAGCCGATGGTATCGGGAAGTGCGGTCTCGCGTGCGATTGCGGGAATGCGAGCCGTTCTGCCATACTGAGGACCTTATTTCCAGAGGGGAGTAGACGAAGCCGGAGGGTATGTCGAAGGACGTCATTGTTGCGGCGGACCTGGGGGGGACTGCGCTTACTCCGGAGGAGTTGGCGGCGATTCCGGAGCTGTCGACGATTCGCAAGGAGATTTGGGGGAAGTTTCCCGGGGCGATTGCGCGGAAGGATTTTCGGGCGGGGGAGATTTTATTTCGGGAAGGGGATTCGGGGAACACGGCGTTTTTGCTGCTGTCGGGCGAGGTGGAGCTATCGCTGAACGCGGGGCGGGGGATGGGGCAGGCGGCGGCTCCGGCGGGCAATGGCGGAGTGCTGCGGAATCTGACGCGGCTGGGGAACTATTTGAAGGGCGTGCCGGAGAGACGGAAGTCGGCGGAGAAGACGGACCGGACGCATATTCCGATTGACGGGCCGGTGGATCTGCCGGTGGATAATCCGCTGGCGCATGTGCGGGCGGGGGAGATTTTTGGGGAGTTGTCGGCGCTGGCGGCGTTGAAGCAGGAGAAGCTGAAGCGGGCGAAATTTTATCCGCGCTCGGCGACGGCGAGGGCGGTGACGGATGCGGTGGTGCTGGAGATGCTGCCGAATATCCTGAACAATGTGCTGTACAATTCGCCGGCGTTCAAGGATAAATTGAATAAGAATTACCGCGAGCGGGCGCTCGATACTCAGTTGCGGAGCGTGCCGGCGTTGGCGGGGTTGTCGCAGGAGTTCATGGATTACCTGCGGGAGCGGGCGGAACTGGTGGATGCGATTCCCGGGCAGGTGATCTGCAAACAGGGCGATGTGGCGGATTCCTTCTATCTGATCCGGATGGGATTCGTGAAGGTGTCGCAGCAGTGTCCGGGTGGGGAGATGGTGCTGAACTACATTTCGCGGGGATCGTATTTCGGGGAGATTGGACTGCTGCCTCCGGTGTTCCGGATGGTGGCCCGGAATGCGGAAGGGCCGCAGACGGCCGTGGCGGTGGTGGGACGCGAGGCGGTGACGGTGGGGCGTAATCCGGGCTCGGAGAACGGGCTGCGGGTGACGTGGGATGAATATGTGTCGCGGGAACATTTCCGTGTGCAAGTGGAGGGGACGAAGGCTCGGATCAGGAGGCTGGCGGGGGGGAAGAATCCGCTGAAGTATCAGGGAGCGAACGCGGACTCGTTTCTGATTGGGCCGGGAGAATCGTTTCAGTTGGGCAACACGGTATTTGAGCTGAAGGAAGACGACTATCCGGCGGGGCGGCGGATGGCGACATGCACGGCGATGGATTTCTGCCAGTTGGTACGGATCAAGGCGGCGGAGTTTGGGCGGATGCTGGCGGAGTATCCGGAGGTGGAGGCGGCGATTGCGGAGGTGGCTCGGGCGCGGCGGCAGATGAACGCGCAGTTGATGTCGCGGGTGTCGACGGTGTATCTGGACGATTTTCTGGAATTGGATTTGATGCAGGGGCAGAACCTGCTGCTGATCGATCTGGAGAAGTGCACGCGGTGCGATGAGTGCGCGCGGGCGTGCGTGAGTACGCATCCGGACCGCATTCCGCGGCTCTTGCGGGAAGGGCTACGCTTCGATAAGTATCTGGTGCCGACGTCGTGCCGGGCGTGTTTGGATCCGCTATGCATGACGCGGTGTCCGGTGGGATCGATCCGGCGGAAGCAGACGCTGGACATAGTGATCGAAGACTGGTGCATTGGATGCGGGAACTGCGCCATTGATTGCCCGTACGGGAACATCAACGTGGTGAAGATCGGCGACGGGCAGAAGGCGGAGCCCCGGGCGAAGGCGACGGTTTGTGATTTGTGCGTGGATTATGGGGAACCGAACTGCGTGCGGGCGTGTCCGCACGATGCGGCGCTGCGGGTGGATCCGAAGCGGTTCTTTGCGCGCGATCTGGCCGGGGTGCCGTTGAATGTGCCGATGGCGGCTCCGGCGGCCGTTCCGTTGGAGCAGACGCCGCTGTTGCAGGAGACGCGGATTCATACCAATATCGGGGATTTGCTTTCGATGCTGCCGCGGGTGAAGGTGCGGAGCGGGTTGCAGGAAGGGCGGATGCTGCAGTTGCGTTTTCCATCGACGACGCTGGGGCGGGCGGCGGAGTGCGATTTGCGTTTCGAGGATGATGGGATCTCGCGGGTGCATTGCACGATTTATCTTGACCGGAGCCGTGCCGTGGTGCGGGACAACGATTCGACGAACGGGACGCTGGTGAACGGGCAGGCGGTGGCGGAGACGGAGTTGCGCGATGGCGATGTCGTTTCGATAGGGGATGTGGATCTGGAGTATTTGTCGGGGCGGATGCAATGATTGTCGATCGGACTCATAGGGAGTGGATACTCGGCTCGGCGGCGGTGGCGCTGGCGAGCACGGTGGCGTATCTGGTGTATGCGCTGGTGTCGGTGAATGGAGCAAGGGGCGGGTCGGCGATGGGGCTGGTGTTCGGGTTCGCGGGGACGGGGCTGATTGTGTTCGAGTGTTTGCTGGGGTTGCGGAAGAAGTATCCCGCGTCGCCGCTGGGACGTGTGAAGACATGGTTGAAGGCGCACATCTGGCTGGGGCTGCTGAGCTTTCTGCTGATCCTGTTTCATACGGGGTTTGGATGGGGCAAGGGCGTATCGTTTCTGCTGATGATGCTGTTTGTGGCGATTACGGTGAGCGGGGTGGTGGGACTGGCGTTGCAGAACTGGCTCCCGAAGCGCATGACGGAGCTGGTGCAGAAGGAAACGATCTACGAACAGATTCCGGCGGTGATCGATCATTTGCGGCTGGAGGCGGATGAGCGGGTAGAGTTTGTGACGGCGGGGATTGGTATTGAAGAGGCGCCGGACGAGACCGTACTGCGGGCTGGGGGGAAGAAGTACTACTTCGACGCGGGTCAGTTCAAGAGCGCGATGGAGAAGATCGAGGCGGAGCGGCGGAAGCGGCGTGGGTCGCCGCAGATTGTGGTGGAAGATGGCGCGGTGGCGGCGCTGCGGGCACATTACTTGAAGGAAATCCGGCCATACCTGGCGCCGAAGCCAGAGCGGGAAGGGCGGCGATTGTTTCAGACTCCGCAGGCGGTGGCAGCCTACTTTGACAGATTGCGAACGATCTTGCCGCCTGAAGCTCATGAGGTACTGCTCGATTTGGAAGCGATTGTGGAAGAGCGGCGGCAGTTGGGGATTCAGGTGCGGCTGCATCACTGGCTGCATGGATGGCTGCTGGTGCATCTGCCGTTGTCGATGGCGTTTTTGGTGCTGACGCTGGTGCATGCGGTGGTATCGCTGATTTACTGATATGGCGAAAGAAGAGAAGCCTCTCGAGTACGAACGCCGGACAGCGGATACGAAGACGCTGGCGCAGCGGCTGGTGCTCGCCTATCAGCAGAAGGGGAACTGGCTGCGGGTGTGGCGGTGGCGGCTGGCCTATGGATTGCCGCTGCT
>JAEUQG010000461.1 GCA_016789755.1 Bryobacterales bacterium | reverse complement strand
AGGAGTGTAGCAGAAAACTGGATCTGTTATCCCCAACCTGCTGATTACTTAATGAGTTAATTGGTAGCGCTAACGGGATTCGAACCCGACGGCTGCCGGTTCAGTTGAGTACAGCTAAGTT
Source organism: Bryobacterales bacterium (assembly GCA_016789755.1). GTDB lineage: Bacteria > Acidobacteriota > Terriglobia > Bryobacterales > Bryobacteraceae > CADEFT01. The sequence goes on along the minus strand of JAEUQG010000461.1, from coordinate 18,452 downwards.
TAAGTAGTTGCGGGTTCAGTGCAGTTGATATTCTGCAGCGCCTGGAATCACCGCAACGAACCGCCGGCGTCACAGCGCATTTGCGTTTGCGACCGTTCAGCCGTGAGCGAAGATCAACCTTTTTGAGAGGGTTATAATGGCAAGAGACGGCACAGAAAGGCAGGCCATGGTCCGGACTATCAATCTCAATGCGGAAATCCCGGCTAGCCGTGAACTTCACATCACGCTGCCGGCTGATGTTCCGATCGGTCCCGCCGATATGGTTCTGGTCGTCTCTTCTCCAGCGCCTGCAGAGACTGGGACGCTCGGCGATTTCGTCAAATCCGAATTCTTCGGAATGTGGGCCGACCGGACCGACATCGGAGATAGTACCCAGTTCGCTCGGCATGTGCGGACTGAAGGATGGAAGCGTTCCGCCTAGATGCTGTTGCTTGATACCGACATTCTGATCGATTGTCTTCGGGGTGTGCCCGCGGCAAGAAAGTGGCTGGAGAGCGCGGCTGTAGAGTCTTTCGGCATACCTGGCATCGTTGCGATGGAATTGCTGGTTGGTTGCCGCAACCAATCGGAGCAGCAACATATCAAGAAATTCGTGACGGCCTTTCCCCTTCTTTGGCCTGATGCCTCCGAGTTCGCGCGCGCTTACGAGTTGCTGGCAGCGCACCGCCTGGCAACCGGAGTCGGAATCCCGGACTGCGTAATCGCAGCGATGGCAATTGGACGGCAGACGCCGCTCTGCACGTTCAATCGCAAGCATTTTCAAGTCTTCGCCGGCCTAGAGGTGCGGGAGCCTTATCAGCGCGGGTGAGACGCATGTCCAATGTGCGCTAACGCACGGGGTTCGCCACAGGCCCCTGACGCCTGCCGGCGTTCTCGCAGATGGCGGGCCATCGCCGCGCTCCTCCACACCCTGCGCTACACCCACGGGTCACACGGGCTCACCAGCGGCGTCCGCTGCTCATGGAGTCCGCGCATCGGTCACGTCCGTGTAACGGCCGGCGTCTACTCGCACGCGATCTAGAGGGGCAGCACGACTGCGACGGGCGGATGTGGGAGGAGCACCAAGTGCGGAAGTTGGCTTCAAAGCGAAGCGGGCTTCATTGAATCTAGCCCGAAGCAGTCGCCGACTCGTTGGGGAAGTAGGCCCCCATCATGCCTTGGACCACGGCGAGCCATGGAACCACATTCGCACACAGATCGTCGCAAAGCTCGGGTCGGTTTAGAATCTTCGACACTGCGTGGCCGAAACCCGTCTCCCCAACCAGAACCATGCTCCAAGGAGCGGAGTCAGGCTTAGAGTGCAAAAGACTATTCATCGTTGCCGTCAGATCCCGTCCTGGGATCAGCGGGTTATGCTGTTGCTTTGCTCGAATCGCATCGAACATCTTCGCCAGCCCAGGCGCATCACCCTGATGCCACCCTCGCGTCCATCGGTCGATTTCGTTTGGATAGAGATGGAGGTACAGCAGAATCGCGGCACGCTCAACCAGCGCACTAAGGAGGACGTGTGCTCCAAAAAGGTAGCCTTGCCTGATCAATTCGCGAATTGACAACGTGATGCTGAGGGCCTGTGCGATGACTTGGCCCGCCATCCCCTGATGCTCCGTAAGGATCCATTCCCAGGCGTGAATACGACAGGAATCGTCTTGGCGTGCATTTGTAAATCCAACAACCAGTACTGGCCCGTTGCGCGTGACAACGCATTGCCCGTAACTCTATGAAATCTTGGTAGCGCTAACGGGATTCGAACCCGTATTTAAGCCTTGAGAGGGCCTTGTCCTAACCCTTAGACGATAGCGCCACGACGATGCAGGCGGGTCAGTAACCATTATACTCAACCGAGCGTCCGATACAATCGAGAGTAATGGATCGCCGTTTCTTTATCTTCACTCCCGCGGCGGCTCACGCCGCTTTTTCACGGGCCGGCGAAGGCGAACCGAGCTATAAGATCGTCTCGCCTTACAAGCCTGCGGCGCGCTACGATCTGCCGGGCAAGGTCGTGCGCGCTACGTCCGCCGCGTCGATTCGGGAATCCGATGAGCAGGTCAACGCCGAAGCCGTGCGCGACATGATGAATCGCGGCCTTACGCGGCTGACCGGAGACAAAGACCCGCGCGATGCGTGGCGGCGCTTCGTGGGACCGCAAGATGTCGTCGGCATCAAGGTCAATGCGTCGGGCGCCCCGCGGATCATGTCGCACCCGGTGGTGGTGGCCGAAGTCGTGCGGAACCTTGTCGCCGCCGGCGTCAAGCCGGCCAATATCTGCATCTACGAACGGTTCCCCGATCAGCTCGAATCGATTCACTACGACCGCTACATCAAGGAACCTGTCCGCATCCACGCCGTTGAGCCGTATCGCGGACGGCTGGCGGAATACGATCCGAGGGTGTATGTCGATGTCAATTTTTTCGGCGAAGACGAGACGCGATCGAATGCCATCCGCATGGTGACCGAGCAGTTCAGCAAGATCATCAACGTGCCGAACATGAAAGATCACGGGGCGTCGGGCGTCACCGGATGCCTGAAGAATATCGCCTACGGCAGCTTCCATAACGTGGCCCGGTCGCACGCCTATTCGAAGACGCACACGAAGACCTTCATCGGCACGCTGGCCAGCGTCGAACCGTTGCGCTCGCGCACGGTGCTGCACGTCATGGACGGGCTGAAAAGCATCTGGCACGGCGGCCCGTTCCAGCGCGACAAGCGGTTCGCCTTCTTCCCTAAACAGATGATGTTCGGCACGGACCCTGTGGCGATGGACCGGGTGATGCGCGATGTGATCGAAGCCAAGCGCAAGGCCGAAGGCGCGGTTTCGGTGATGGACCGCGATCCCAAGACGACGCAGGAAGTGAAGGCGATGGACCCGAACAAGAACCGCTACATTCGTGAACCGCTGCACATCGAGTACGCGGGCTCGCTGGGTCTCGGCGTGGCCGACTTGAAGAAGATTCAGATCGAGGAGATCGCGCTGTGATCTGGCTCGGGGTAGCGGCCGCGGTTCTGCCGGTGCTGTTTACGGGCACGGATACGGCGGGGTATCAGAAGGCCATGGCGCCGGGGGTGCGGTATCGGATGAATATGGCATCGGCCACTTCCTCGCCGTGGGTGGACTCCAATCTGTGGCGTTACCAGCGCAAGCCGCAGGCAAGCTACCTGTGCGACACAAAGGGCAAGAGCGTTGTTGTGGCGATGGCGGAGGGCTATGCCACCGGGGTGAAACTGGCGCTGCAGATCGCTCCGGAACAGCAGGGCGAATACGACAAGATGGCGGCGTTTCTGAAGCAGATCCCGGATGGGCCGGTGAAGCCATGGGTCAATTTCACGGTGAGCGACGACGGGTCGTTTCAGGCGGGCGAAGTGATGAACATGCTGTCGCGGCGGAGCATCGGCTACGGAATCGGCGCCAAGGGCGACTACGCGCTGAGCGCGAAGATGACGAACGCCTACGAAGCGATGCAGGAGATGCGCGAGAAGCTGGGGGACGAGCGGCGGGTGCTTCGTTTGTTCGGAAGCGAGTTGACGCTGGCGGTGGCGGCGCGGGAAGGGGCAAGAGTGCGAATCCATCTGGTGAATTACGGCCAGAGGCCGGTGGAGCACCTGCGGTTGCGGGTGCAGGGCGCATTCCGCGAGGCGAACATGAAGGCCTATCTATACGGCGGTTTGGCGACGAAGCTGCGGGACTTTGAATCGGGGAAGGACTACACGGAGTTCACGCTGGAGTCGCTGGGTGCGTATGGGGTGCTCGATCTGGCGCAGTAGACGCTAGAATGAAAGATGCGTCTAGCGCTCCCCTTCATGCTGCTGCTGACAGGATGCGGATACGTCGGCGATCCGCAGCCGCCGGCGTTGCACATCCCGATGAGGGTGGAAGACCTGACGCTGGTGCAGCGCGGAGACACGCTGCGGCTGAGCTTCACGCTACCGAAAATCACCACCGAGGGGCTGACGATCACCGAACCGGGGGAAGTGGACGTGCGCATCGGGGCGGCGGCGCAGGGGGCGTTCGATGCAGACGGGTGGGCGGCCGGCGCGGAGCGCGTTGTGGCGGACGCAACGCAAGCCGGGAATGGAAGACTCAGCGTGGAAACCAAGGTGGGCGGGTTAGCGGGGAGAGATGCGATTGCGATGGTGCGCACGAGCGGGAAGAGCGGGCGCTGGTCGGAGTGGTCGAATGCGTTCGTGTTCGTGGCGGTCGCTCCGCTGCGGCGGCCGGAGAGCGTGGAGGCGAAAGGGTCGGCGGAAGGGATCGTGATTTCGTGGAGCGGCAATGCTCCGCGATACCGCATCGAACGCAAAGGGGAGAAAGAGCCGGAGTTCGCGGTTGCCGGAGAGAGCGGCGAGCCGGCCTTCACAGACCACGCGGCGGAGTTCGGGAAGCCGTATCTGTACCGTGTGACGGGTTTTCAGCAGGCCGGAAATCGCACGGCGGAAAGCGAGGTTTCCGCGGAACTGAAGGTCAACATCGAGGACACGTTCGCGCCGGCTGTGCCGACGGGGCTGGCCGGACTGATCGGTGTGAACAGCGTGGAACTGGCCTGGGAGCGGAACATCGACAAGGATCTGCGGGGCTATCGAGTCTATCGCGCCGTGGGCGAAGGGCAGTGGGAGAGGATCGCCGAACTGGTAGAAGCACCGGCCCATGGGGACAGGAAGGTGCAAGCAGGAACGGTTTACCGCTATGCCGTCACGTCGGTGGACATGCTGGGGAATGAGAGCGCGAAATCCGGGGAAGCCAAAGTCGCGATACCGTAGAAAAGGAAACATTCATGACCAAACATGTTCGATTCAGCTTGAACAGAAAAGCATGGGCCACGTCGCCTGACGGTTCGCCGCTGGTGCGCCACGGGCTGGTGGACGGCGACCGGGTGTATGAGACGGACTCGTTCTGGAGCCTGGAGCGGACGGACGAGCATGCGCTGCTCGATGTGCGGCTGCTGCCGCCGGTATGGCCGACGAAGATTGTGTGCGTGGGCCGCAATTATGTGGACCATGCGAAGGAATTGGGCAACCCGGTGCCGGCCGAGCCGCTGCTGTTCTACAAGCCGCTGTCGTCGCTGATCGCCACGGGCGATGAAATTGTGTACCCGCCGATTGCGCAGCAGGTGAGCTACGAGGGCGAACTGGGGCTGGTGATCGGGCGCCAGGCACGGAATGTGAGCGTCGAAGAGGCGGGTAACTTCATCTATGGATACACTGTAATTAACGACGTCACAGCCAGGGATTTGCAGAAGAAGGACGGGCAGTGGGCTCGCGCCAAAGGGTGCGACACATTTTGTCCGGCCGGGCCGTGGGTGGCGCCGAAGCAGGAAGTAGAGTTCGAGAAGCTGCGCATCCGGAGCTGGGTCAACGGAGAGCAGAAGCAGGACGGCACGGTGTTGGACATGATCTTTCCGCCGGCCGTAGTGGTTTCCTACATTTCACAGTTTCTGACCCTGGAGCCAGGCGATTTGATCGCCACGGGCACGCCTCCGGGCGTGGGGCTGATTCAGCCGGGAGATGTGATCCGGGTGGAAATTGAAGGCGTCGGGGCATTGGAGAATCGGGTAGTCAAAGGCTAAGAATCATGAAGATATTTTTGGACACTGCAAATCTGGATGAGCTGCGCAAAGGCGCAAGCTGGGGCATTGTGGATGGAGTGACGACGAATCCGTCTCTGATCGCCAAGGAAGGCCGCCCGCTCGAGGAGCAGGTGCGGATGATCTGCGACATTGTGGATGGAGACATCAGCGCCGAGGTGGTGGCGACGGATGCGAAGACAATGATCGTGGAAGGGCTGGCGCTGGCGAAGATCCACAAGAACATTGTGGTGAAGGCTCCGCTGACGCGCGATGGGATACAGGCGACGGCGGCGCTGGCAAAGGAAGGCATTCGCGTCAACGTGACACTGTGCTTCACGGCGACACAGGCGTTGCTGGCGGCCAAGGCGGGCGCGTATATTATCAGTCCGTTCGTGGGCCGGCTGGACGATATTTCCACCAACGGGATGGACCTGATCCGGAGCATCTGCACGATTTATAAGAATTACGGATACAAGACTCAGGTACTGGCGGCTTCGTTGCGGCACCCGATTCACGTGCAGGAGTCGGCGCTGGCGGGGGCGCATATCGGAACGATGCCGTTCAAGGTGCTGGATCAGTTGTTCAACCATCCGCTGACGGACAAAGGTTTGGATCAATTTTTGAAGGATTGGGCGAAAGTTTTCCAGGAATCGGGCGCAACCCGCTAGAACCTGGGGTATACTGTAGCGCGACGCATGAATCCCACCGCGGCGATTGTGATGCTGGGTGCAGTTGCCGGAGTCCTTTTGGTGTTGTGCGGATGGCTGTTGATCGGCCGACGCCGGACGCCGGAAGAGATGGAGCGTGCGCGCCGTCTGCTGTTGAGTGCGCGCGGGCGGATTGTGGAAGCGGAGATCACCGATATCCACGGGGCGCTGGTGGGCTACAGCTACGATGTGGGCGGCGTGACGTACCACGTGGTGCAGGATCTGACGCCGTTCTTGGATGTGCTGCCGCGGGATGCGAATCTGCTGATCGGTCCCGCCACGGCGAAGTATTCGACGGGCAACCCGGCCAATTCCATTCTGGTAAGCGAGGAATGGAGCGGCATACGGATGGCCCGTCCGATTCCGATAGCGAGACAAAAAGGAGCTTAGATGTTTCAAACAAATTGGATGCGGCGTGTTTTGCTGACCGGCGGAATGCTGGCGCTGTTCGGGGCCGGCCTGATGGTAGGGGCGAACACTTACGGCAAGCCGAAGTCGATTATTCACGTGGTTACTCTGTACTGGAAGCCGGGCGTGACGGATGCACAGAAGCAGGCTGCGCTGGCGGGGGTGGAGAAGATGGCGGCGGAAATGCCGGGCATCAAGAACGTGTGGCTGAAGAGCGTCAAGGTGCAGGGCGACGCAGGCGGCACGCCGTTGCAGTCGGCATTCGTCATGGAGTTCGCCGACGAAGCTGCGTTCAAGGCGTACGACAATCATCCGGCGCACAGGGCTTGGGAGAAGGTGTACATCCCGGTACGCGGCGAGAGCCGGACACACGATATTACGAATTAGGGTTGAAGACGGAAGACGGAAGACGGAAGTCGCGAGTTAGACGCATCAGGGGCAGGTTTGGAGACCTGCCCCTGATGTGTTCTGGTCAGAACTCGAGGCGGAGGGCGACTTGCCCTTGGCGTGGGGTGTTTGACTGGGCTGAAACGCGTCCGAAGGCGGTGTTTGAAACATTGCCTTGCGGCGAGCCGAAAACGGTGTGGTTGAAGACGTTGAAGAATTCGGCGCGGAAGACGAGCGACATGCCCTCTTTGATGGGTGTGCGTTTGAGCAGTCCGAAGTTCTCGTTCCAGAAGTCGTCCTGGCGCAGGGAACCATAAGAACGTGCGGCGGTGCCGAGCCGGAAGCCGGTCGGAACGGCGAAGGCAGCAGGGTTGATCCAGCGGTCGGCGAGCGGATTGGATACAGGCGCGGAGAGAGAAGAGGAGAGCACGTCGGGCCGCAGCAAGCCGTTGAACAGCGGCAGCGTGTTGTTGGCGGTGAGTACGACGGGGCGTCCGGTCTGATACTGATGGATGCCGTTGAACTGCCAGCCTCCGGCGAGCGCACCGGCGATGCCGCCGCGGTTGAGGATGCGCTTTCCGGGGCCAAAGGGCAATTCGTAGAGATAGCTGACGGCGACGACATTGGGGATATCGTTGGTGCTCAGCCCCTTTTCCAGGCGTTGGTTATAGAAAGTCTGGCCGCCCGGACCGCCGCCTGCCTGAATGTCGCCGTCGGAGATGGTCTTGGCGCGGGTGTAGGAGCCAAGCAAAGTGAGTCCGCCGCGGAAGCGCCGTTCGAGCTTCATTTGAAAGGCGTGATAGGTGGAGTTGCCGTTGGGGTTGGAACGGTTGGGAATGTTCAGGTATTGCGGATAGGGACGGAGCGCCTGGGCGACGGAACCGCGGAAAGCGGCGTACGGAGATGCGATGCCCGCTTGCGATGCGGCGGCGGAGGCGATGTTCTGGGTGAGCGTGGCCCCCAGGTTGAGGAAGCGCGGGTCCAATTCGTTGAGGTTGGAAAGGCCGTTGCCGAGGCGGGTGCCTTTCACTCCGACGTAGGCAAGATCGAGCACCATGGCGGCGGGCAGTTCCTGCTGGACGCTCATCTGATAGCTCTGATAATAAGGCGGACGGCCATCGCCGGCGAGAATGGCGTTGACGTTCTGCCCGTTCTGCACGGTGGGATCGATGAAGGGCGGACGCGGCCAATCGGTGGGGAAACCATTGTCCCAGCGGAAGGCGGGAGTGATGCCGAGATCCTGGGTGGCATAGGAGACGGCGGCGTTGAAGCCGAAGACATACTGCTGGGAGCTGCGCAATCCGGCGGTCGCGTTGCCTTGGGCGAAGTAGATGCCGTATCCGCCGCGGAGCACGGTTTTCGACGCGGCCTGATAGGCGAAGCCGAAGCGGGGGCCGAAGTTGCGGTAGTAGGTATCGGCGAAGCTGGTACGGGAGTTGTCGCGGCCTGGTCCATCGCCGAGGAAGCGCACGGCGCCAAGGCGGCCGGCGGCGCCGGGGTTGGGGAGCGAGGCGTCGAAGCCGGAGAAGTTGTTATAGGCTTCGGTGCGCGGGAAGTAGATTTCGTAGCGCATGCCGAGGTTGAGGGTGAGTTTGCGGGTGAGTTTCCAATCGTCCTGGAAGAAAGTGGCGAGATAGCGGTAGCGGTTGCCGGGGACGACGAACAGGCCGTTGTAGCTGGCATTGTTCACCAGTCCGAGGAGGTAGCTGGCGAAGGAGTGGCCGCTGTTGGCGCGTCCGGCAGCGGTGGGCAGGGCGGTCTCCACGGAGTTGAAGCGGAAGTTGCCTTGCTGGTCGAAGGGGTCGGCGCCGTTGGTCTGCATCCAGCGGGCGTCCATACCGATCTTGATGTTGTGGTTTCCTTTGACCCAACTGACGGTGTCGCTGATCTGGAGGGTGTTGTTTACCTGCTGGCCGGTGTTTTTCGTCTCATCGCTCCAATTGGTGAGGGCTCCGTCGGTGAATTGGACACGGGGGAAGACGTCGCCGGGGGGATTGACGCCGCGCAGTCCGATGGCGGTGAGGTATCCCTGGCCGCTCTGAGTGCGCGCCCAGCGCTGCGGCTCGCGAGTGAAGCCGGCGCGGAAATTGTTGAGGACGGTGGGGGTGAGCAGCAAGTCATGATTGACGCGGCCCCAGAAGGAAGGGCGCTCTTCGCGCAAGGCGGGGCTGAGCGCGCCGGGGATGCGTTCGGGGGCGACGCTTTCCTGGCGGTTCCAGTATAAGAACATGTTCAAGCGGTTTTGTTCGCTGAAGTTCTGATCGAAGCGGGTGCTGTAGACGTGGCGCGTGAACTGCTGGTTGCCGATGACGGCGAAGTTGTTCTGCAAGCCGGGCAAGGTGGCGGCAGGGACGAGGGCGAGGGATTTGCGGGACACTTCGCTGAAGCGGGCGATGGGAATGCGGTTGCCGGGGAAGGGGTCGCGGGTAAAACCGCCAGCATCGGGGCGGTTGGTATTGGGGTCGTAGATGAGGGTGGTCTGATTGCCTCGGGTGACAGAGGAGAAGTCGCCCTGCTTCATGGGATCGGTGGGGAGGCTGACGAGTTGATTCAAGGCTCCGGCGCGGAATTGGAAGCCGGTGTAAACGAAGTGGAAGAACGTTTTGTTCTTGCCGTTGTAGAGGCGGGGGAGCAGCACGGGGCCGCCGATGGCGACGCCGTATTCGTTCTGGCGGTTGATGGCGCGCGAGGCGGCAATGAAGCCGCGGGCATCGAGTTTGTCGTTGCGCAGGTACTCGAATAAAGCGCCGTGGAACTGGTTGCCGCCGGAGCGGGTGGTGTAGACCTCGAAGCCTCCGCCAGTGCGTCCGTATTCGGCGGTGAAGTTGTTACTGACCAGTTTGAATTCGCCGATGGCTTCGACGGGCGGGTAGGTGAAGAGCAAGCCGCCGCTTTCGGGGCTGGTGGAGCCGATGCCATCCATCAGCACTTCCTTGGCGCGGTTTTGCGAGCCGTTGATTTGAGTGTTGGAGGTATCGCCGGTGACGCCGGGGGCGAGGAAGACGAAGGAGCCGGGGTGGCGCATGTTGCCGGAGACGGCGAGGGGAAGATCGACGACACGCTCGGTGCTGACGACGGTGCCGAGGTCGGAGGTATTGCTTTCGAGCAACGGCGCCTGGCCGGTGACTTCGACGGTTTGTTCGACCTGGCCGACTTCGAGAGTGGCGTTGAGGGTAAGGGTTTGGGCGACGTTGATGACGATGTCGCGGCGCACGAGACGGCGGAATCCGGCGGCTTCCACCGAAACCTCGAAGCGGCCGACGGGGAGTTGCGGGATGGTGAAGTTTCCGGTTTCATTGGTGCGGGCCGGGTAACGCACGCCGGTATCGATGTGCGTGGCGACGACGGCGGCCGCGGGGATGGCGGCGGAGGCGGGATCGAGGATACGGCCTGTGATGGTACCGCGGTCGGATTGCGCGAAACAAAGAATTGCGGCAAAGAATATGAGAAGAAATCGCTGCATGACCTCACTATATCAACCGCTCAAGGGCGGGCGAGGCACTGGCGGGGGGCGGCGCCGCAACGGGCGGCGAGTTCTTCGCGCCAGCGGTGGAAGACGTTGTCCGTGTGGGGAGCGCTTTCTTGGGAGAGATAGCGCCGATGCGCTTTGATCAGGTAGGCCGCGGCGTTGCGATGCGGGGGGACGTATTCGGCGAAGAGCGGGTTGCCACGGAAGCGCTGTTGCTGGGCGGCCCAGAAGGACTCCCAGACGATGGGGCCATCGAGCGCGGCTTCGTTGAGCGCCTTGAGCAGAGGATCGTTGACGGTGTGCGATCCGGTGGCGCGCGTGACCAGCACGTCGGCCTGCGCCGCCAGTTGCAGCACATCGGCGACGCTGCCCATGCCGCGGCAGCTTCCGAGGTAGACGAAGGCGGCCGAGGGAGGCAAGGCAGCGAGTGTTTTGGGGACATGAAACTCGTGGCCGCGGTGCACGATGACGCCGGGGGTTTCGCGCATGGGGTGGTCGCGGCCGGGCAGGTTGGCTTCAATGCGCAGGGGGCCTTTGCGCACGGTGACTCCTGTCTCATGCTCCGTCCAGGCCCAGCCCCCGTCGCGGTAGGCGCGGCGGAAGGAGGCGAACGATTCGCGGCCGTCGTCGTCATCGTAGAAGAAGTGGCGCTGGAGCATCCAGGCGTCGCGGGGGGTGGGTTTGGCGAGAGAAGGATCGAGGGTGAGGGCGAGGATTTCGGCTACTTCGGCGGCAAGCAGCATGTCTTCGTAGGATTTCGGGGGTTCGAGGGCCTGCAACACCATTTCGGGAGGGAGTTCGGACAGACGTCCGTAGACGGCGGCATCGCGCACGAAGCGGCGCCGGTGAGGCCACTCCCGCCAGCCGGCTATGCGCAGCCGCAACAAGGAATCGAAGAATGTTTGAAACAGGGCCTTGTCCACCTGTTGGCGCCCGGCGACCAGCAGCAAATACAGGTGCCGCGGCTGCCAGTTGCGGAGGGAGGCGATGCGGGCGGCGGGGCCTTGTTGCTTGGCTTCGAGGAACCAGCGCTCGGCGAAAGGGACCGATTCGGGTTCGATGGCAGCGATATGGGCGAAGTAATCGCGGTCGTTACGGGCGATGGTCAGGGCTTGTTCGTGGGGCAAGCCGCCGAGCCAGGCCAGCCGCTGTTTCAGGGGCAGGTCGAGATCATCACGGGCAAGCAGGCGCTGGAGCGCGGGCGGAAGCAGTTCGCGGAGACGGGCGGCACGAGCCGAGGATCCGGCGGCAATGCCCAAGGCTTCGCCGGGGATGAGATGGATGAGGCTGGGGAGCAGTCCCGCGCGGTGCATGGCCTCGGTTTCGCGAATGGCGACGCTCGGATGAGCCTGGACGACGGTGCGCAGGATTCGCGGATCATCGAGGGCGAGGGCGAGGGGGAGGGACAGATCGGCAATCCAGGGGCGGGAGGCCACGGCATCGCGATAGGGCATGGCGAGTGCGGGCGATTGGCGGGCCAGGGCGAGAAAAGCCTCCTCGAGGATGGCATCGCGGCGCGCTTCGCCATCGATGCGCGCAGCGCAGGCAAAAGCTACGGCGGGATTCGATGCGGCTTGGGCGCGCAAGGCGGCGAGAAGTCCAGTGGCTGGACATTGCGCCTGCGCGTTGGGAGCATCCTCCGGAGGAAGAAACATCTTCTTCCATTATGCAGACCATGCTTGCAGAGCGGGGCTAAGGGCAGCGTGCTCCGGCCGCAGCCTGCCCTTCATAGGGTGCGGTTGCTTTAATTGTCGCCGCGGTCATGTTGTTGTTGGCGATGTAGGGAGAAATGATGGAATAGCGATAGCCGGAAATCTGCACGGTGATCTTGGCGCCGTCACAGCCGATCCATGTGGATTGGGGCGCTCCGGCGCCTTGCGGCACGGGGGGAACGACGGTCACCATGGCGGTGGTGAGGCGATGGACAAGAGGGCTGTTGGCGCCGGCGCCGGCGCCGTACACGACGTAGTTCTTGACCAGATCGGTGTTGAGCGGCGACTGGACGGAGGCCCATCGGGCGCCTTCGCGCGCGCGGTGCGTGAGGGCGTGATGTGTGTAGAGGAACTGCGAGAAGTCGACGATGCCGATCATGACGGCGAGAAAGCTGACGACAACCAGAGAGGTCTCGACGAGGGTCGATCCGCGTTGATTCTTGCGGCGCATAGGTTACTCCGTTCCGGAGGGCAGGTACTGCCCGAAATAGGGAAATTCGACGAAGGGGCGGCCGCTGAGGGTGGCCGATCCGAAGACGCCGTTGATGGTCAATCCGCTGACCTTCACGGCGACTCTGCGCGGCGTGACGGAGGCGGAGGCGGCGTTCCCGGCGCCGTCGGAAAGCGTGACGGTGACATGGCTCACGGCAAGATTCGGAACCAGAGGCGTGCCGGAAGTTGCGGCCGGGTCGCCGTAGACTGCCATGCGTTTGACGGCCGTCTGGAAGGCGGAGATGGAGCTGGAATTGCCGGAATTGAAGGTGCGGGAACCGCCGTAGCGGGCGGCATTGCGCACGGCTTCTTCCAGGCGCAGGTACTGATAAAAGGTGAAGCCGAACTGGAAAGTGTTGGCGAAAACGGGGATGAGAATCAGGCTGGCCAAGGCGAATTCGACCATGGCGTTGCCGCGCTGGCGGCGGCGGGTGAGAGAAAGAGGTTTCATTGCACAAGCCTCACAACGTAGAGTCCCTGGCCTCCGAGCGATCCGCCGACGCCGCCTTTGCTGGAGCCGACGACGGGCATGTTGCCGACATATTCGGCGCACCAACTGGCATGATCGCTGGGATCGAAGACGTTTTCGGTGAGAAAGAAGAGACCATAGCCGACAGCGATCTGGCGGTTTGCGCCGAGGCTGTTGCCGAGGCTGTCCATCAATCCGGTATTGATCGCGGCAATCACGAGCCTGCGCCCGTTGCCGTTGCCCGCCGCCTTGTATTCGCTATAGCTGCGGGCAGTGGTGTTGCTGTCTTCATTGAAGCGGTCTTGCATGCCGAATCGAGAGCCGCCGTGGTCGCCGCCGGTTTCGTGAATGGGCTGGCCGAGGACGATGGGGAAATCGAAATTGCTGTCGGTGCCGAGCATATACTCGCGCATGTCGTGGGTGCTGTTGGTGAGCGTGAAGCCGCGCCAGCGGTTGGAGTTGCCATCGCCGCTGGAGTTGCCGTTGCCATTGCCGCCGCCGTTTCCATTGCCGTTGCCGTTGGAATTGCCCTGGGAGTTGCCGTCCTGCTTGCGGATCCAAACGGCGCTCTGGTCGCCCGCGCAGGGGGCGTCGCGGTAAGGATCGCCGGGCCATTTGAGGGTGTAATCCTCGCCGATGGTGAGCCCGAAATCGGGATTGTTGTTGTGCATGTCGGCGGGCGTCACGTCGTCGGTGTGGGAGACGGGAGAGAGTGGGATGACTGGGACCGTGTTTCCGGAAAGCACCTGGCCGGCGATGGCGGTGGCGCCGACGAGGGTGGTCTCCGCCACACGGGTGCCGTTTCGTACGTTGAGGGCAGGGGCGAAATAGAGACGGAGGTTGGGGATGCGGGCGTTGACTCGCACGTAGGCCCGGCCTGTCATGGTGGCGGGGTTGGCGTCCCAGGGTCCGGCGGGGGTTGCGCCGAATTCGACGGCGGGGCTTTGGAAGGATTCCGTGCCCCAGTTCCAACGATTGCGCGAAGCGCTGACGGCGGCGATCGCCGCGGTTCGCCCGGCGGCGGTGCCGTCAAGTTCCAGTGCGGCGGCGATGGCCGCGGCATCGGCGAACGCCTGGGCTTCGGAGCGGGCGATGTAGAGGCGGCCGACGTCGATGGCGAGGCCGGAGACGGCGATGAGGACAGCAATCGCGAGGGCCGTGGTGACCAGGACGAATCCTCGTTTGGATGTGGGGCGCATCATAGAATGTTCCACAATCTCCTGTGAGTCAAATTACTTTCCGAAGATTCGATTTCCCATGGTTCACTATCGGAAAATCTTACGGAAATTTTTACCGTTCAGCGCCGGATGGAGAATCGCAAACGAAGCTGCTCGGTACTCAGAAGTCTCACATTTGTTGAGGGTTAGCTCAAGAGAAGAAAGTACTAGGGGAGGCGGGCATTTCGGAGGAAATTTTTACTTAGTATTACACTTTATTGTGAAGTGTAATGCGTCATACTATTGACAAATATTGCTGATTTCTTTTTCTGCCGGAAGGACTGCACGGAGATTCACTTTTGGGAAGTGGGATAGGACGCGGCGGGGGAGGGTTATGGAACACTCTCCTCGCTCGTCCCAGATGGAAAACAGTAACTTGAATTACTTTTTGCGGATGTAGATCGTGCCGTTGAGAGTGGTGAACTGCATTTCAGGGCCGCCTCCGTTAATCGATCCGTACATGGCTTTGTCGAAGCGGACACGGTAGCGCTTGCCGTCCTGGGACTTGGATTCCTGGGCGGGCTGGGAGGTGGGTTTGAGGGCAATTTCGAAGTCGCTGAAGATCTCGCCGTTTTCGGACTTCATCTTCAGATTGGCTTGCGTAGTGGCGGGCAGAGTGACATCGACGTTGCCATTGAGGGTGGAGAAACTCATGGCCTTATTGGGGGTGATCTGCTGGAGACTGACGATCAGCTTGCCGTTGAGGGTGTGGGCGACGACGGCGCCGGAAACATTATTCACGGTAATGTTTCCGTTGATATTGTTGGCGTCGATCTCGCCGCTGAGGCCTTCGACCAGGATGTGGCCGCTGTTGACGGTGTTGAGTTTGACGGAGGTATCGGCGGGGACGTGGAGGGTGACATCGGCAGTGCGGCTATGGGAGGCAACGACCCTGATGCTGTTGCCGGACTCTTCCACGGTGGGTCCGGTGGCGGTGTTGCCGATACGGCGCATGCCGGGGGGCGGTTCGCGGCGGGAGCGAACACCGCGGGCTTTGGCCTCGACGATGGCGTCTTTGCCGCTGTGGACCTTCACGGTGATGCTGCCGTGGATGAGGGAGCAGCTAATGCGCTTGGCGCCCGACGGATCGCTGAAGGGGACGGTGATCCGGTCGGTATCGTCTTGCGCAAAGGCGGCGGAGACGGCGGTGAGGGCGAGGAAAGTTCTTCTTGGAATCATGATTTATCGCTCCCGGATTTCGATATTGCCATTCAGCGTTTCAAAGCGGTGTTCGATGCCGCCGGCGCCCACTTGCACGGCAAAGGAGCGGTCGGCGCGGAAGACGGACTTGCCGTCTTTTGTCTCCTGCTTGACGGGTTGGGCGGCCATGGCTGTGGCGGGGAAACTGGTGAATACATCGCCATGCAGGGTTTTGAAGCGGAGTTGGGCGTTGAGGTTTTTGGGAAAGGCCACATCGATGGTCCCGTTGATGGTTTTGGCGTCGAGAGGCTGCGACGGGGACTGCAACATGGAGATCTTGACGGCGCCGTTGACGGTGTGGGCAAGGCCGGCGGCGCCGACCTCTTCGAGGGTTACGGCGCCGTTGACAGTGCGCGCGGAAACGGTTCCGGAGAGGTGGCGTGCGGTGACGGAGCCATTGACAGTCTTGAGGTCGGCAGCGGCGGCCTGGGGCGCCTCCACTTCGATTTCATAGCGCACACTGTAGTCGCGGCTGCAATCGCCGCGGCAGCCGGAGCGCTGGTTGCTATCGGAGCAGTCCGACCAGGGGCCGGCGACGCAGAGCCTGAGGCGCGCGGCGGAGCTTTCGGCATCGAGGCGGACTTCGCGTTTGGCCTGTTCGAGGGCGGCGCTGTTTTTCGCTTCGATGCGCTTGTGGACGGTTACGTGGAAATCGGAGCGCGAGGCGCCGGTGACGCGGACGGAGCCGTTGATGTTGCGGATCTCCAGGCGCCCGGCGGAGGCATAGGTTTGCTGCGTCGTCTCCTTTTCCTCAATCGCGGCGAGGGCCGCGGGAAGAAACAATAGCAGGAAGAAATGTTTCATGGCGAATCTCCGTTATTCGAGTTGACTGAGGGCGCGCGCGAGGCGTGAAGAAACCGCCGGATTGAGTTCCGGTTCCCGTTGCAACTGGCGCAGCGCCGCGGCCGAGGCCGTGTCGCGGGCCTCGACGGCCCAATCGATGAGAGCAATCTGGACGAGAGGCGAATCCTGACGCCGTAATGCCTCGCGCAAGCCCTGGCGGACCGGGTTCCGCGTGCCGGATTGCCGTAGGGCGTCGAAGGCGGCAAGACGAACGTTGACGTTGGGATCGTGGTTGAGAGCGGCGAGCAGGGCGGCGAGCACTTCGTCATCGGCAGGCTGGAGGCGCACGCTGTAGCTGACGCCGCGCAACCGGTCACTGGCCGATTGCTGTTGCAGCAGGGACAAGGCGGCGAGTTGACGCATTTGGCGCATCTCGGAATTGAGGGCGGCGATCTGTTCCCGATCGTGGCCTCGTGCGGTGTAGAGGTGCCCGGCCAGGACTCCGCACACCAGCGCCGCCGCGGCCAATGCGAACTGTACCAGGGGTTGGCGCGGCCAGAGGTCCTTGAGCCACTCCCAAGCGGAGGGACGCGCCACTTGCCCTGAGGCGGCGCCCAGCCGGTAGGCTTCGAGCATGCGGTGGAAGCCGGCGCGCATTGCGCGGCCCGGTTCTTCGACCGGCAGGCCGCCCAGCCCGTTCCAAAGGGCGAGCAAGGTTTCGTGCTCTTCGCGGCAGTGCGGGCAAGTGCCGATGTGGCGGTCCAGTTCGATGCGCTGTGCTTCGTCGAGGCCCGCGATCCAGCGGTCCACCATACGTTCTTTGGCCTGGTCGCAATTCATGATGCTTTCCTCCCGCTCATTCGGAAGAAGATGTCGCTCAGTTGGCGCATGGCGCGGAAAACGCGCGTTTTCACGGCGCCCGGTTCGCATTGCACGATGGCGGCAATCTCGTCGTAACGAAGGTTCTGCCAGCGGCTGAGCACGAGCAGTTCACGGCGTTCGGCGGGAAGCCGTTGCAGCGCTTTGCGCAGGATGGCGAGGTCGGCGCCGCGCAGCAGATTCAGTTCCGGGCCGAGCCCAGGGTCAAGGGGATCGAACTCGCGTTCGGAGTGTTCCTGGTAGAGCGGAACCTCGGCCTGTTTACGGCGCACATGATCGACGTGGACGTTGCGGGCGATCTGGTACATCCAGGGTGTGAATCGCGCATCTTTCTGAAACGTCGCACGGAACTTCAACATGCGGAAAAATACCTCTTGGGTCAGGTCTTCGGCCAAGCCGCCCGAGCCGCAGAGTTGATAGAAGAAGCGGTAGAGGGAGCGGTGATGGCGTTCAAAGAGGTGGGCGAGGGAATCGGTATCGCCCTCGCGGACGCGGTTCATCAGTTCGTCGTCGTGTGCCGCAGCCACTCTTTGTGTGCCTTCCCTCAAGAGTACTGCGGCGGGTGCGAAAGGTTACGGGGAATTTTGCGGGAAGTACGGGCTCAGGTGCGCTTGCCGTGGACGGACCGGTAGACGACGCGGCCCTGCACATCGCGGTGTTCGAGGACGAGCGGGGCATCCTGGCTGTTGGGATCGACGCGGGCGGTGACAAAGCCGCCTTTGACGCGAAGGAACTTGTGGTAGCGCTTGTCTTCACCTCCGCTGGGGGAGACGGCATGGGAATCGCTGGCCGGGCCGCAGCCGAACTCGTGGAGACCGGTTTCGGGATCGACGGAGTGATACTGCCAGTGACGGTCGCCGTTCATGAGGATGACCTGGCCGCCGACGTGATCGCGGAGCCAGGTACGCATTTCCAGGCTCTCAGTGGCAAAGGTGGGGTTGGCGTGGTTGTCCTTCTTGCGGCCGTGATCGGGCCCTACCATGGGGTTGGGGTTCACGATGAGCTTCCAGCGGGCGGTGCTTTGGGCGAGCGTTTGCTTGAGCCAGTTTTTCTGGGCCT
The DNA here is from genome assembly GCA_016789755.1 of Bryobacterales bacterium. GTDB lineage: Bacteria > Acidobacteriota > Terriglobia > Bryobacterales > Bryobacteraceae > CADEFT01. Next base: position 112 of record JAEUQG010000461.1, on the reverse strand, counting down.
CGCCCCAGATGGTTTTTTCGGGGCCATCGGGGGCGTTGTTGGCGGAGCGGTGATCGCGGCTGTCGGGAAGCCAGATTTCGAGATCGGCGCCCCAGCGGAAGCGGCGATACAT
>JAEUQG010000430.1 GCA_016789755.1 Bryobacterales bacterium | reverse complement strand
CGTGTCAAACCAATCACCACGCTCAAAACCCCCCCAAACCCACCCCCCGCAACACCCATCCCATACCTCCCCAACGTTATTTCGAACAGAACGCCCGCACCAGAAACGCCGCCATCTCCCCTCTCGTCGTCAGACTATCCGGACAATACGTCGTCGCCGTGCATCCCAGCGTGACCCCCAATTCCTTCATCCGCTGCACGTGCCGGAAGAATCCGTAGTTGATATTCACATCGGTGAAACTCGCCGTAAACGAGTACGCCACATTGTCGCCCGCGATAGCCCGTATCATTAGCGCCGCCATCTGCCCGCGCGTCAACGGCTGATCCGGGCAATAGCGGTCCGGCAGCGTCGCGCATCCGAACGTGATGCCCGCCGTGCGAATCGCCTGAATCGCCGCAAAATGCGGATGCGTCGGGGGCACATCCTCGAAGTGCTGAACTCCCCCCGCCCCGCTCAGCTTCAACGCACGTGCCAGGAACGAAGCCATCTCCGCCCGTGTCACAATCTCCGACGGGCAGAACCGCTTCCCGTCGAACGTGCACCCTCGCGTCACCTGCCTGTCCTTCAAAATCGCGATATGCGAGAAGAACGGGTGTCCCACCGGCACATCCTCAAACGGAGCCGTAGGATTCAACCCCTCCTGCAATAACGGCAGAAACACATGCAACCCCAGCACTCCTCCCATGGCTCGAAAAGCGCGCGGCAAGGGACTCGTGTTCGCCGCTACGTTGAAGGCAAACGCCGATGTTCCCGCCTGCGGTGTGGACGTGCTGACCAGCGCCGCCGGCGTCGCGATCGAACCCTGCGCAGTGCACGCCGCTGGAACCACCACCGTGAACGATGCATTGCCGCCTCCGCTCGGAAAGACGCTCTGCGTCGCCGTCGCCGACGGGAAGCACGTGTTCGCCGTCTGTTGCAGCAGGAACGTCCGCCCGGCCATCGTGAACGTTGCCGTACGTGCCGCGTTGGTCAGATTCTCATCGATCTCCGCCAGCACGTTCAGCGGCCCGCTGCGCACCGTCGTCGAGTCAATGTTCAGCCTCACCCAATTCGCATTGCTGGTGATGGTCCACGGGCATCCCACCTCCGCCGCCACCGTCATCGGCTGCACGGATGCCCGTGAATCGAGCAGCGCGCCCCCGAAATTGTACATGCAGATATTCTGGTGCACTTCCACCGCCTGCCCGTTGATCCGTACGTTGCCGGTACGTGCCGTAGTTCCCGTGTTGGCATCGAGCGCGGCATGAATCACAGCCGAGCCCATGCCCGAAGACGCGCTCGCAATCCTCAGCCACGAGGCATCCGACGTCACCGTCCAGGGACACGCATCGGGAAGGCTGAAATGGATCTCCCGAATCGCGGCCGCGCCGTCGGTCCCTAACGATCCCGCCGTGATCGGCGTGCATCCCGGCGGCGCCCCTTGCGTCAACGTGACCGAGGCCGACGGAGACACCGAAACAACAGCCAGCCTTCCTGTTTCGGGAGCCGTCAGCGCCTTCGCCGAAATCATGAATCCCCCGTTGCCTGTCCCGTAGCTCGGGCCCTCCAACGTCACCCATCCCCCCGGATGCTGCAGGATCGAGGCGGCCCACGTACAATTCGCCGGCGCGCTCACCCCAAGCGTCAGCGTCTGCCCCGCATCGGGCAGCGGCAGGTGCGAAACTTCCAGCGCCGGATTGCACGCCGCGCTCCCCGCGGCTATGCGGTACAGACCGAAAAACTCGTTCCCTAACGGAAGCGCCGCGTTCGGCGTCTCGCTGCTCGCTCCCGGCGTGATCGGAAATCGTTGCGGCAGCGCGCTGCTCGTCAGCCTCGCCGCAACCAGGATTTCATTCCCCGGCCCGAACTTCGCCAACGCCCCCGCCCCCGTCATCGCCGAAGCGAAAAGGACATTGCTCGCACTCGGATCGTACTTCACCACAACCATGTTCGCGCTGCGCATTTGCAGCGTGTCCGCCGACAGCGCATAGGAATTGGTGTCCGCCACAACCAGCAGAATGTTCCCGGCCGCATCCACCTCCATCGATGCCGCGCCACTGCGTCCCGGCGCCAGCTTGTTGAACAGCAATTGCGAACCGCTGCTGTTGAACTTGTACAAGCGAACGCTCTCCAACCCGTCGTCGATCGCCACCACCGCCTGCGACGCGCCATCGACGCCGGCACGCAGCCGGATCACCGATGAATAGTTTCCAGGAACGAAGGTGGAATACGACAGGCTGGCTGCCCCTGGGGCGACGCGCGTGAGGAAATGCAGGTAGTTCACCTGGCTGCTTGGGCCTGTCGTCAGGTACGCCCCCGGCGTTACACGAAAGCCCGATTGCCATGCCGCCCCAACCAGCAACGCCGCCCCGTTCGGCTCCACCACCATGTGATGCACCTCGGTCACCCCAAACCCGCCCACCAAGGTCGATGTGGCAACCGCCAGCGTCGTGCCATCGAACTTCGTGACGAACCCGCTCTTGGCGTCCGGCAACCGCGGCTGCGTTTGAAACGCGCCCGCCGTCGTCGGCAGATCGTTCGACTCCGTCGTCCCCCCAACATGCACGAACCCGCTGCTGTCCAGACCCATCCCCGCCACCGATTCCGCGCGTACTCCACCGAAACAACGCGAGGCGAGAATCGCCCCCGTCACACCCAACTTGGTCAGGAATACATCGTTGTTCGGACCGCGGCAGGGACTCGTGTTCACCGGATAGTCGGCCGAGTTCGACGTCCCTGTCACAAAGAGGTTGCCGCTTCCATCCGCCACCGCCTCCGACGGAACTTCCCAGCCCACGCCCCCCAAATACACCTTGTAGATCAGCTTCCCCTGCGCATCAAATTTCCAGCAAATGAAGTCCTTGTCAATCACCCCCGCAAACGCAAATCCGGAAACAACATAGGAGTTCGATGCGGCATCCGTGGCGATCTGTGTCAGCGGCGCCTGCATCACCGTGGCAAAGCGCAGCACCGGATCGATCACCAGCGCCTTCGACCTGTCGTAGCGGGCAACGTGAAACGAAACTTCCTCCCCGCGCAAACGGAAAAACGCCGCCACCGCACGGCGCTCCTCGCCAAACGCTTGATACGCCACCGGGCGCTGATGCCGCAGTACCTCGCCGTTGGAAAGTTCCACCAGTAAATCGCCCTCATAGTTCAGCGAAACGCGCCGCGCATCGCGGAAACGGAAGCGAATCGCCCGCGGATTCACTCCCGGCGCAACCAGAAAATCGTATTCCATCGCTCCCGTGCCCGTGTGAAACTGCAAGTCGATGCCTGGATACAGCCCCGCGTAACGCACCGCGGAAAACGCCCGCAGATCGCGCCGCCAGTGGCGCTGGTCCGCTCCCCGATAGGCATGAATGCGACCCGGCTGCACCTGCTCCGGAACCGGCGCTACGCCCCGCGCTCCCGCAAACTCCATCGCCACCGACGCTGAGCCGTTGCGGTACACGACACGCTCTCCAAACCCCACAGTCGTTGCTCCTGCCCGAGCGCCGAAACGCATCGGGGCAGGGAACTGTCCGCCATTCTCCTCGATCCACAGGCCTGAGTTCGCAAACGGGGGACCCGATGCCAACCCCACTCCGCACATCGCCGTTACTCCCACAACCAAATGGAACCCGAAAAGAATGATCCGCATATTCGCAACCTTTGGATTATCATTAGCACGAAAACAGCCGCTGCACTCGTTTGCACTCCCCGTGCCTCCCTCCCGCAACCCGCCGTGCTAGCCTGAAGGAAGAGTGCCGGGGCCTGCGGAGATCTGCACAATCCGAACGGAGAGTCTAACCAAGCGCTATCCTTCCGGTCAGACGGAAATCGTCGTCTTCCAGGACCTCCATCTCGAAGTGCATCAGGGTGAGCGCGTCGCCATCGTCGGCGAATCCGGCACCGGCAAGTCCACCCTCCTCCACCTGCTCGGCGGACTCGACCGCCCTACCTCCGGCCGCGTCTTCTTCGGCGCACAGGACATCACCCAACTCGCCGACTCCTCGCTCAGCGACTTCCGCAATCGCCAGATCGGCTTCGTCTGGCAAAGCCACAACCTGCTCCCCGAATTCACCGCCCTCGAAAATGTCATGATGCCCCTGCTCATCCGCGGTGTCCCGCCTTCGCAGGCTTCGCCCCAGGCAGCCGGAAAGCTCGCCGAAGTCGGCCTCAGCGCCCGCGGCCATCATCGCGCCGGCGAACTCTCCGGCGGAGAACAGCAGCGCGTCTCCCTCGCCCGCGCCCTCGTCGCTTCCCCCAAAGTCCTCCTCGCCGACGAGCCCACCGGCAACCTCGATTACCGCACTGCCGGCAGCATCGTCTCGCTCCTCGAATCCCTCCACGACCACCACGGGCTCACCAGCATCGTCGTTACTCACAATCTTGAATTCGCCAAACGCTGTCACAGAGTTTTAAGCTTAGAAAAGGGGCAGTTGCATCCATTCGTAGCAGTCCCTGAATCGCAACCCGTTCCGTTACCCGGAACCAAAGGATCTCCGATCGGATCTTTCTATGTTTGAACGCTACACCGAGAAAGCACGAAGGGTTATCTTTTTCGCGCGCTACGAGGCGAGCCAGTTCGGTAGCCCCTACATCGAGACGGAGCACTTGCTGCTTGGTCTGCTGCGCGAAGACAAAGCGCTCGCCAACCGCTTTCTGCGGTCCGTGGCGGCCATCGAGTCCATTCGCAAACAGATCGAAGCGCACACCACCATCCGTGAAAAGGTCTCCACTTCCGTCGATCTGCCGCTGAGCCACGAATGCAAGCGCGTCCTTGCCTACGGCGCCGAAGAGGCCGAACGCTTGAGCCACAAGCACATCGGCACGGAGCACCTCCTGCTCGGGTTGCTGCGCGAGGAAAAATGCCTCGCCGCGGAAATCCTTCATGAGCGCGGGTTGCGCCTCTCGCAGGTGCGCGAAGAGATCGCCCGCTCGTCTTCTGAAAAGATGACATCGAACCGGCCCAAGGAATCCTCGCTGCTTTCCGAATTCTCCCGCGACCTCACCCAGGCCGCCGTAGACGGATCGCTCGATCCCCTCATCGGCCGCGACTTCGAACTCGAACGGGTCGTCCAGATTCTCTGCCGCCGCACCAAAAACAATCCCGTCCTCATCGGCGAACCCGGTGTCGGTAAGACCGCCATCGTCGAAGGCCTCGCCCAGCGCATCGCCGACGGCGACGTCCCCAGTTTCCTCGCCGACAAGCGTATCCTCGCCCTCGACCTCTCGCTCATCGTCGCCGGCACCAAATACCGCGGCCAGTTCGAAGAGCGCCTCAAAACCATCATGAAGGAACTGATGGAAAATCAGAACGCCATCATCTTCATCGATGAGTTGCACACCCTCGTCGGCGCCGGCTCGGCCGAAGGTTCGCTCGATGCAGCCAACATCCTGAAACCCGCCCTCTCGCGCGGCGAGATCCAGTGCATCGGCGCCACCACGCCCGGCGAATACCGCAAGTCCATCGAGAAGGATCGCTCCCTCGAACGCCGCTTCCAGGCCGTGAAGGTTCCTCCTCCCAGCGAGTCCGACGCCATCAAAATCCTCTTCGGCATCAAGGAACGCTACGAAAAATTCCACGCCGTCGCCTACACCGACGAAGCAGTGGAATCGGCCGTGCACTCCAGCTCGCGCTTTATCCCCGACCGTTTTCTGCCCGACAAGGCTATCGATCTCATCGACGAAGCCGGCGCCCGCATCAAGCTGCGCCAAACCACCGTCCCCAGCGAAGTCTCCGAAATTCAGAAGCGCATCAAGTTCATCGTGCACCGCATGGAAAACGCCATCGCCAACCACGAGTTCGAAAAGGCACGCTTCTATTCCGACGAAGAACGCCGCGAACGCGAGAACCTACGCCAATTGCGCGAAAAGTACAACCTCGACGACACCTCCACCGGCGTCGTCACCAAAGACGATATCGAAGACGTCGTGGCCCGCTGGACCGGCGTCCCCATGACCGCCATTCGCGAAGAAGAAGTCAGCAAGCTGCTGCGCATCGAAGAAGAACTGCACAAACGCGTCATCAGCCAGAACAAGGCCATCAGCGCTCTCGCCCGCTCCATCCGCCGTTCGCGCGCCGGCCTCAAATCGCCCAAACGCCCCGCCGGCAGCTTCCTCTTCCTCGGCCCCACCGGCGTCGGCAAAACCGAAGTCGCCCGCGCCCTCGCCGAATTCCTCTTCGGCAGCGAAAAATCCCTCATCCGCTTCGACATGTCGGAGTTCATGGAAAAGCACTCCGTATCGAAGCTCATCGGTTCGCCTCCCGGTTATGTCGGCTACGAAGAGGGCGGCCAGTTGACTGAGCGCGTCAAACGCTCCCCCTACTCCGTCATCCTCCTCGACGAAATCGAGAAGGCACACCCCGATGTCTACAACATCCTGCTCCAGGTCTTCGAAGACGGCCAGTTGACCGACGGCCTCGGCAACACCGTCGACTTCAAGAACACCATCATCATCATGACCTCTAACCTCGGGGCCCGCTTCCTCGATCGCAAATCCCCCATGGGCTTTGCCGCCCCAGTCGGCGAAGGCATGGCCCCCCGCGTCGAAGAGCAGGTGATGGCTGAAGTCAAACGCGCCTTCAACCCCGAATTCCTCAACCGCCTGGATGAAACAATTCTCTTCAATCCGCTCGGCGACGAAGACCTGCTCCAGATCATCAACCTCATGGTCGAGCAGATCAACGTCAATCTGGTCCCCAAGCAGTTGACCATCCGCCTGGCCACCGGCGCGTCCAAGTACATCCTCGAAAAGACGTGTACCGACCGCAGCTATGGCGCGCGCCCGTTGCGCCGCGCCTTGCAGAAGTACGTCGAAGATCCGCTCTCGGAAGCCCTCATTCAGGGCTCCTTACCGAAGCCCGCCGAACTGGAGGTCTACCTCAGCGACACCGGGCTCTTTGTGCGGCAGGTGAAGGATCAGGCGGAGGTCACCGTGCCGCCCACCGAACCCGAACCCGGTACTCCGCTCTACCTGTTCTAATCACGGCCGATACCGCAGGGACGCCATGCCGGATTCCGCACCCGCATCTCGCTTTCAGAACAGCGAGATTGAGGTATTGCGAATCCGCGTGGCCGAACTGGAATCGCAACTCCACCAGGCACAGAAACTCCTCGCCATCGGCTCCCTCGCCGGCGGCGTCGCCCACGATTTCAATAACCTCCTCACCGCCATCCTCGGCTACGTCAGCTTGCTCAAAGAGGAGCCCAGTCTCACGCCGCAAATCGTCGAGGCGCTCGACGTCATCGAAAACGCCGCCGACCGCGCCTCCCATCTCACCGGCCAACTGCTCGGCTTTGCCCGTAAAGGCCACCCTAAGCGCGAGAAGATCGACATCCACACCACCTTGTCCGAAGTGCTCACCCTCCTCAAGCACACCATCGACAAGGGCATCCGCCTCGAATCCGATTTCGCCGCCCGCTCCCCCTGCGTCATGGGCGACCCCAGCCAGTTGTTTCAGGTCTTCCTCAACCTCGCCTTGAACGGCCGCGACGCCATGATCGACGGCGGTACCCTGCGCCTTGCCACAGCCGACGACAACGGCTGGGTCCGTGTCACCGTCGGCGACTCCGGCATCGGCATTCCTCCCCATCTGCGCGAACGCATCTTCGAGCCCTTCTTCACCACCAAAGACGCGGACAAAGGCACCGGCATGGGTTTGACCGTGGTCCAAACCATCGTCCGCGCCGCCGGTGGCCGCATCGAACTGCGCCACGACCGCGAGCCCGGAACACGCTTCGATATCTTCCTTCCCGCCGCCGTCGACCGCGCCGCCGCCGCGCCCGAAGCCGCCGCCCATCCCCCCGAGCGGGGTAAAGGTTCCGTGCTCGTCGTCGACGACGAGGAGTTCGTCCGCCAGGTCGCCGCCCGTATGCTCAAAACGCTCGGCTATCACGCCACCTGCCTCGGCTCCGCCACCGAAGCCGTCGAATACTACAAGCGCCGCGCCCGCGACATCGATGTCGTCATCGTCGATCTCGTCATGCCCGGTCTCAGCGGCAAAGCCGTCTTCGAGCAACTCCGCCTGCAAAACCCCCGCGTCCGCGTCATCATCACCAGCGGCTACAGCCAGGACCCCGGCGTCGACGCCCTCATCGATGCCGGCGCCAAGGCCTTTCTGCAAAAACCTTACCGCCTCGCCCAACTCTCCGAAACCCTCGCCGGAGCAATGAAACAATGAGCTTCCCCAATTTCTACGGCAACGCCTCCGTCGCCGAGGCGCTGGCCAACATGGTCCGGCACGACCGCATCCCCCAGACCATTCTCCTCGCCGGAAGCGAAGGCGTCGGCAAAGCCACCCTCGCCCGCCGCTTCGCCGCCATGCTCTTGGGCGACGCCGCAAAAATCGAGCAGGACGACCTCAGCCTCCCCGACAAAGTCGAACATCTCGCCGAACGCGAAAAGCTCCCCTCCGAAAAACGCGCCGACGATCCCTTGCTCTATTCCTCTCACCCCGATTTCGTCACCTTCCCCCCCGACGGCCCCTTGCGCCAGATCTCCATCCAGCAAATGCGCCTCTTGAAGGAGCGAGCCCAGTATGGCCCGCTGAAGGGCGGCCACCGCGTCTTCCTCATCGATCACCTCGACCGCGCCAATGAACAGGCCGCCAATTCCCTCCTCAAAATCACCGAGGAGCCGCCCCCACACCTCATCCTCATCCTCACCGCCGAAAACGTCTACGACCTGCTGCCTACCATCCGCTCCCGTTCCCTCATCTTTCACCTCAACGCGCTCACCGCCGAGGAAATGGCCGCCTTCGCCCGTTCCCGCGGCTGGAGCCCCTCCGAGCGCCGCGTCCAACTCGCCGCCGGAGCCCCAGGCCTCGCCGTCACCATGGATCTCGAAGCATGGGATAAACGCCGCCACCGCATGCTCGCACTGCTCGAAGTGGCCGGCGGCGTCGAGAAATTCTCCGGCTGGGTGAAACACTCGGAAACCATTTCCGCCAGCAAATCGGAAAAACTCGATTCTTATCTCGCAATTCTGTACGGTTTACTCGAAGATATTCTGCTCCTGCGCGAAGGCGCCGCCGCCCGCCGCCACCCCGACCTCGCCCCCAAATTGCAGACCATCGCTGACCGTACCAGCTTTCAATGGCTCGAAGCCGCCGTCAAACGCGTCGACGAGCTTGTCGTGTTCTCCCGCCGCAACATCCAGAAAAGCATCGCCCTCGATGCCTTCGCCGTCGATCTGCGCCGCATCGCCTAACCCCCGCGTCTCACCTGCCCCCGCGCAACTCCGCAAACCAGTTCAGCACCACCCGCAGCGTCCGCTCGCGCAGCGGGTTCGGCTCCAGCTTCAACATCAGAAACCGCTTCCCATCCGGCGACAGGCTGTATCCCCGGCTCCACGAATCCGGCATCGCGTAGTCCCCCTCGAACACCACCCTCGGCTGCCCGATCACCGGCGCCGCCCCCGCCTGAAACGAAACCGAGCGCACCCCGCCCTTCAGCCGGAAATACACCGTCCGCCCGTCCGGAGCCCACAGCGGACCCGTCCCCGAATCCGCAATCCGCCACGATCGCTCCCCATCTGGAAACGCCCGCACGAATACCTGCCCTTCTTCCGCATACGCTACCCATTTCCCATCCGGCGAAAACGCCGGGTTCACCTCGAACCGCGCCCCAGCCAGCCATTCCCGCGCCGGTTCGCTGCCGTTCATCGGCTTCACCCAGATATCGCTCCCCTTCTGCGGATGCGTCCCTTCCACATACAGCAGCATGTTGTTGGCCCGGCTCCACCATCCCGCCTGCTGCCCCAGCCGGCTCTCCCAAACCCGCTTCGGCGCCGACCCGTCGAACCCAACCTGGTACATGTTCGGCAGCGTGCTCCCATGCAGATCCGTGCTCAGGATCGCCGACGCCCCGTCCGGCGACCAGATGGCTTGCGGCCGGACCTGTGCCCCATACGGAATCCGAGTCCATTCCCCCGACCCCAACGCATAGCGCCACACATACCACAACCCGTCCCCTGGCTCCTGTTTGGCGATCAGCAACTGCCTCCCATCCGCCGAAACATCCGATACCGCATAAGCCCCCGGCGGAACCGCAACAGCCGTCTGTTTTCCTTCCAGATCCACCCACGTCAACTGGTTGGCCTCCGCCGCCGGCTCCGGACGGTAGACCAGCGTCCCCGTTTCCGATACCGCCAGCGTCGGCTTGCGCCAACTGTCGTGCCCCACCGCCGGCAACTCCACTGCCGTCCCCGTCACCTCCATCGCTGCCAGATCGAACGGCGCCGCATGCAGTTTTCTCCCCTTCGTGTACACCGAATAAAGCAGATGACCCGTCGGCAAGTACCGGCCGCCCGTACCTCCCCGCACCACCACCTTCCACCGGCCGCTATCCAACGAATACAACGCGATGTCCCGGTCCTCCGGCGTGCGCACTCCGGAGAACAATACATGTCTCCCCCCACACAACACCTGCTGCACAAAATGCCATTCCGGCCCCCGCCCCAACAGGCCCCCCGTCAGCATACGGCGCGTCTCGCCCTGCTTCACCCACACCGCCACCGTCGGCAGATGCCCCCCCTCCCGCTCCGGCGCATCGCTATAAAACAGGTCTCCGTTCTCCCCCCACGCCGCCGCCGCCCACCCGTTGGCCATCGTTGGGCTGAGGCGCACCTCCGTCCTCACGTTGCCCCCGTCCACATCGCTCGTGCGCAACTCCGATCCCGACACGTAGCCGATCCGCCCGCCATCGGCCGTGAACGCCGGATTCCACGCATCCTCCGTCCCTGGAATCGGATGAGCCTCCAACTCGTTCATCCCCCTGCGGAACATCCGCCACTGCCCTGCCTGATAGGCCGCATACACCAGCGTCCGGCCGTTGGGCGAAAGCGCAATCCCCCGTGAGTAGCGCGAACCCAGCGAATGCTCCTGCGCCAATTGGATCTCGAATCGCGTCGGCTCACCCTGCGCCACCTTCTTTCCATTCGACACCAGCAGCCAGATCCCACCCGCCAGCCCGATCGCCGCCGCCACCACCACCGGCCACCACCGCCGCCCTGCCTTCGACTCCACCGCCGCCGCTTCCGGCGCTACAACCACCGGCGCCGCCAGCGGGATCTCCACCACCACCGCATGCACCGGAGCAATAAAGCGATATCCCACCTTCGGCACCGTCTCCACAAACCGCGGATTCTCCGCCGTATCCCCCAGCGCCTGCCGCACCTTCTTGATCGCCGTATTCAGCCCCGCATCGAATTCGACAAACGTGTCCGCCGTCCACAGCTTTTGCTGCATTTCCTCCCGGCTCACTACCTCTCCCGCCCGCTCCACCAGCAGAATCAGCAACTGCATCGGCTGCCCCTGCAACCGCACCGGCAATCCGTTCTTCCGCAGCTCCCCCGCCGCACGGTCCAGCACGAACGTGCCGAATCGAACCGGCGAACGGTCCATCTGTCCTCCGGCTGACTCCGGCATCGCCCCCATCGCCTTCAGCATAACACTTGTCTGAACCCGCTCAGATGCTCTCATAATCTCTTCCTTATCAATCACTTATCAGTTCAGCCCGGAACCATCCGGTTTCAGCCGCGCTTCATCCCGGCTCCATTGCCTCTTACCCCCCTGGCTGCCGTACGCTCGTACTCACCATGCGACCCAAACACGCTCTCGCAATCGCTCTCTGGCTCTCCGTTCTCCCCCTTTCCGCCCAACGCACCTACGACTGCGGCAACGAAGGACAG
>JAEUQG010000383.1 GCA_016789755.1 Bryobacterales bacterium | reverse complement strand
TCTTGCCATCGGGAGCGAATCGAGCGCCCCAGACCTGTCCGCGGCGGAAGGTCAACTGCCGGACTTCGGGCTCTTCGGCGCGCGGCAGGCGGGCGTAGACGACACCGATGAGGGCGGCGGCGACGACGGCGGCGAGAACGGCGTAATGGACTCTGGGCCGCGGTGGCGATACGGGGGGCGGTGGCGGCGCGGGCGCGGCGGTGCGTTCGAGCGGCGCGATGAAGCGGTAACCCGTGCGGGCGAGGGTTTCAATGTAGCGGGGCTCGCCGGCGGAATCGCCGAGGGCGAGGCGGAGGCGGTTCATGGCGGTATTGAGTCCGTTCTCAAAATCGACGAAGGTTTCGTCCTGCCAGAGGCGCCGCCGCAGTTCGTCTCGGGCGACGACGGAGCCGGGCTGTTCGAGGAGGGCTTTGAGGATCTCGCAGGGTTTGGCCTGGAGTTTGACGCGGATGCCGTGTTTGCGGAGTTCTCCGGTGGCGGGGTCGAGTTCGAATGGTCCAAAGCGATGCACAGTGCGAATCAGCTTACCAAGCCAAGGCGCTGGATTCAAAAGGCTGGGCCGTTGCAAGGGCGCCGTGCGTGGCGGATGAAGCGGGCTCAGCGGCGCATCGTCTCCCAGAGCGCGACACGGTCATCGGTCCAGACTTTGGCATCGGGGCGGGAGTTTGTGCGGCCTTCGACCAGTACCCAGGTGGCGGCGAAGACCTGGCGTTCGGAGAGCGGGGCGTTGGTTACGGTGCGCGGGCGCCAGCCGAGCGAGAGGGCGATGGCCTCGGCCACTGGGGCCAGGTTTACGTACTTGCCGGTGACATGGAGGGCCAGCGTTCCGCCCGGGGCGAGGTGGCGGAAGTAGACCTGGAAGGCCTCGCGCGTGAGCAGGTGCGTGGGGACGGCGTCGCCGGAGAAGGCGTCGATGACGAGCACGTCGTAGCGCTGCGCAGGCTCCCTTTCCATGGCCAGGCGAGCATCGCCGAGCACGACCTCGGTGCGCCCCTTGGACTGGCCGAGGAAGAGGAAGTGCTTCCGGGCAATGTCGACCACCGCGGGATTGATTTCGTAGAAGCGGTAGGTGTCGGCGTCCTTGGCGTAGGCGGCGAGGGTGCCGACGCCGAGACCGACGATGCCGACACGGCGGGGCTGGGTAGACGGCGCTTGCAATAGGCGTCCGATGGCTGTCTCGGGCGCGTAGTAGGCGGTGGCGAGGCGAGTGCGCGCGGCGTCGCGGAATTGCACACCGTGAATGATGGTGCCGTTTGAGAGAAGGCGGGTCTCGGGCTTATCCTGCACCTCGAGAATGCCGTAGAAGTTCCGCACGCGCAGTCCCCCGCCCTGCTGATATTGGGCGAAGACGAACGCCGCGGTCGAGACCACGGCCAGGCGGAGGAGATTGCCGGCGGTGAGATGGACGAAGAGTAATCCGAAGCCGGCCACGACGACGGCGACGACGGCGATGTGGAACTCCGTGCGGTCGGCGAAGACGGCGGGGGCGAGGAGGCTGACGAAGGCGGTGCCGAGCGCTCCACCGGCGGCGATGGCGAGATAGAAGCGAACCGGGCGGGCGGCATGCGGTTTGCGCCGGGCTAGTTCGCCGTGACAGATCATGGAACAGACGAACAAGCCGCTGAGGAACAGGCCGAGTCCGAGGGGCAGGCTGGTGTTCCAATGATGCTGTTTCGATGCGAACAGGAGGGCCACGACGGCCGGTGTGAGGAGCCATTTGAACAGGCCGGGGCGGTACCAGTTGCCTTCGAAACAGAGGATGAGGGTGAGCAGATAGGTGGCGAGCGGGAGGATCCAGAGGAGCGGGACGGGGGCCACCGACTGGCTGATTTCGTTGGCGACGGCAAGCCACAAGGCGGCGGGGATGGCGCTGAGGGCCAGCCATAAGGGCCAGCCGGAGTGATCGTCCACGGCGTGGGCGGCGGGTGGGGCGGCGCGCCATGTGGTGAGGACGAAGGCGATCACGTAGAGGGCATAGGCCGCCGACCAGAGCTTCAACTGCATGCTGCGGGTGAGGTTGGGCTCGATCAAGAAGGGATAGATGAGCAGCGCCAGAAGCGACGCGGCGTTAGAGAGGGCGTAGAGGCGGTAGGAACCGAACCAGCTTTGCACGGTGGGGCTGGTGGCGGAGAGGACGAAAAACGGCAGTCCCGAACTGAGGAGCAGGGTCGCGAGGAGGGTCCAGACGGGGTGCGCATCGGAACCGAGTTCGGGCACTCGCAACGGCAGCCAGGCGAGGCTGAGGAGCGCCACCAGGGCGGCGATGCGCGGCTTGCGGGCGGCAAAGGAAGCGTAGGCGTATCCTGCGAGCAGCACGCAAGGGAAGAAGAACATGGCGACGGCCCACACTCCGGCGACGCCGCCGTGGCGGGGCAGCAGCAAGCCGGCGAGCAAGGGCTGCACCAGAAACAAGAGCAGGGCGGAGAGACTGACAGTGAAGATGTGCGCGAGACGGCCGATGTTTCTATGTTACATGCGCCCTGGCGGCGGTTGCGTCCTTGATATACTCCTGCGCATGCGATTTGTTGCTGCCTTTGGCGCGCTCTTGCTGGTCTCCTGCGCGCACCATCCCGCGGAGACCAAGGTTGTCCATGTCACGGAGACTGTGCCGCGGTTGGAAGCCACGGCGGCGTCCATCACGGCGTTCACGGAGGGTCCGACGGCGGATAAGGACGGCAACATCTATTTCACCGAGCATATTCATCAGCAGATTTTGAAGATGGATACGGCGGGCAAGTTGAGTATCTTTCGCGATCCCTCCAATAATGCCAACGGGCTGCTGTTCGATGAAGAAGAGAGGCTGATCGCCTGCGAGGGAGCGGCGTCGAACGCCAAGAGTCCTTACGCCTCGCGGAAGCCGAAGGCGCGCGTGACGCGGACGAACCTGAGGACGGGGGAGGTGGAAGTGCTGGCCGACGGCTACGAGGGCCAGCCTTTCGATGGGCCGAACGACGTCACGATGGATTCGAAGAAGCGGCTGTACTTCACGGACCTGCCCGGCGGAGCGGTGTACCGCATCGATCCGGACAAGAAGATAACGCGGCTGTTGAACCGGCCCGAGATCCAGCGTCCCAACGGGATTGCGATTTCGCCCGACGATCGGACGCTGTACCTGGTGGAGGCGAATCAGGCAGAGGGCGGGGCGCGGATGCTGCGGGCCTACGATTTGCAGCCTGACGGAACGCTGCGGAACATGCGGGTGTTTCATAATTTTTCGCCGGGGCGGAGCGCGGATGGGTTATGCATGGACTCGGCGGGGAATCTGCATGCGGCGGCGGGACTGCATCAGCGGCGGGGCAGCAGTGAAACGCTGGATACAAGATGCGGCGTGTATGTTTTTTCTCCGGAGGGCAAGCTGATTCGGTTTATTCCGATCCCGGAGGATACGATTACGAACTGCGCCTTTGGGGGGAAGGATCTGAAGACGCTGTATGTGACGGCGGGGAAGGGAGTGTATGAGGTGGGGGTGCCGGTGGCGGGGACACGGCGGTGAAGGAAATTTAATGCAATTATTGCACGCCCCGCTAAAGCAGCATTGCTGTGCTACCGATAGCTGATTACAAATGAAAACATCAGCCACCCTACTCTTACTGAGTAGCCTTCTCTCTCCGGCTCTGTTTGGAGCCCAAATCACAACCACCTTCGCATCTGACAATTCCCGTCGAGGCAACATGTTCGACCTGATCGTCTCCAACCCGCTGACGATCACAAGCTTCGATGTAAACCTCGCCAACGGATTGGAAAAAGAGATATTCGTATATTACAAGTCCGGCACGTACGCTGGATTCGAGTTGAATTCGGCGGCGTGGACCTTGCTGGGATCAGCAACCGTCACCAGCGCCGGCAGCGACGTACCGACTGCGCTTCCGGTGGGAGGGCTGTTCCTGACGGCGGGGACCTACGGTTTGTTTGTGACCACCGACGGCTCGACAGCCAGCGCGATTCGATACACGAACGGCGCGACTTCGACGAGCGACGGGAACCTGGAGATCACAGCCGGAGTGGGCACTGCCGTTCCGTTTGTCGACGCCCCGATTACGGATCGAATTTGGAACGGAACGATTTACTACAATGTGGGATCGGATGTGCCGGAGCCGGCCACCTGGAGCATGGGCGTTGCAGCTCTACTGGCGGGAGTGGTGCTTCGCAGGCGAAGGATTTAGCGCTGCGTCCGGGAACCGATGAATTGAAGAAGGGGCGGGCCTTGCGGCTCGCCCTTTTTGCCGTTATGCGCCGGGTTAGCATGGGGGAATGAGCGCGACGCGAAGCTCGTTACGTCGGGATCTGGACCGGTTGGGAGTGAGGCCGGGGGATCTGTTGATGGTGCATGGCTCCATGCGGAAGGTGGGGCCGGTTGTGGGGGGAGTGAATACGCTGGTGGAGGCGTTGTTCGATGTTGTCGGGGTCGAGGGGACGCTGGCGGCCTATCTCGACTTCGAGCCGTTTTACGAGGATGACGACGAAGAGATTCCGGTGTTCGACAAACGCATTGCGCAGGCGGCACGGGATCATGGGATTCTTCACGAGACGCTGCGGCGCTGGCCCGGGGCGTTGCGATCGGATCATCCCGATGCGGGGGTGGGGGCCATTGGGCGGTTGGCGGAGTGGCTGACGCGCGATCATCCGTTTCACTATGGTTATGGACCGGGGTCGCCGTTGGAGAAGATAGTGGAGGCGAATGGGCGCGTGGCGATGATCGGGGCACCGCTGGATACGATCACGCTGCTGCATTACGCCGAGCATCTGGCGGCGATTCCGGACAAGCGCGTGGTGCGATACCGGAGGCTGATGGCGGGGGCGGAGGGTCCGGGTTGGGTGGATTTCGAGGAGTTCGACACGGGGGACCCGGTTCACGATGCGCTGCCGGGGAATTGCTTCGAGCGGATTGCGATGGATTTTCTGGCGGAGGGGAAAGGGCGGCAGGGGATGATCGGGGGGGCGGAATCGTATTTGTTCGAGGCGAGGGAACTTGTGCCGTTCGCGGTGCGGTGGATTGAGCGCGCTTGCCTCGGGCAATGAGAGACTGGGGCTTTCGCCACAAATGATGGAGAAAAACGCGGATACTAGGTGGATATGTTCATCGGCGAGGAACGGCGTTATCAGGTTTTTGTCAGTTCGACATTTCGGGACTTGACGGAAGAGCGGCAGAAAGTGCTGCAGGCGGTGCTGGAGGCGAACGCGTTTCCCGCGGGCATGGAGTTGTTCCCATCCGCCGACGATGAGCAATGGGAATTCATCAAGGGCGAGATCAAGTCGTCCGACTATTACATGGTGATCGTGGCGGGGAAATACGGTTCGATGGCTGAGGATGGCGTCAGCTACACGGAGAAGGAGTACGACTATGCGGTGGGACTGGGGAAGCCTGTCCTAGGATTTCTGTTCAAGGATTTGGGGGAACTGAAGGGGAGCCGGTTGGAAGAGGATGCGGGCAGGAGAGAGAAACTGCGCGCGTTTCGAGACAAAGTTTCCGCCAATAAGCTGGTGAAATTCTACAGCAACGCGGACGAGTTGAAATCCCAAGCGCTGCTGGCGTTGACGACCTCGTTTCAAAGGAAACCGCAAACGGGCTGGGTTCGGGCGACTCAGGCACGCAGAGCCGAGGATCTGGAAGAGCTGAATCAACTGAAGACGCAGTTGATTGCGGCACGGGAGGAGATTGCGAAGCTGAAAGCGACGCAGGAGGATGCGCGGCACCTTCTTGCCCAAGGCGAAGAGCGAGTAACGTGGCGCGTGAAGTTGAACGAAGTAATCGACGAGTTGCGTGCGGGCCTTGGTGGTCCTGGTTTCGATCCGCCGGTTGAATATTTAGAACCGAACCTCTCCTGGGAAGAGGTGTTCAAAGCTGTATTCGCAGGCAGAAACGCCTCGGTGACGCAGGTCCAAGTCAGGAAACAACTTAGGATGACCGTTGCCCAACTCACTCCCACGGGCGGGGGCGAACGGTGGGATGACTGGCTGCGCGTGGTCTCCAAATTCAACTTCGAGGTCGGGATCGATTGGGACAGCCTGGAGAGTATGCTGAGGGACATCCGCATACAGTTCCTTGGTTTGGGATACATCACGATCAGCCAAGATGAGGGACATCAAGGAAAGACCTCCTACATCCCCGGCGTCGAAAGATGGACCTTGACGCCGCGCGGCGTGGCTTACGCGGCAAAGTTGTTCGGCAAACTGCGCCCGCCGGAACCGGCCTCCGGTTCGTAATCGGCCTGACCCGCGATACCCTAGTATCCATACTGCTCGAGACGGTTCGCTACCTCGCAACGACTCCCCGGGTCTGTACGGGCTTGGCGGACTTCGTGTAGCATCCCGGACTCCGAATCGAGGCTTGGCTCGTCGGATCGATGTTCAGGGTGCAGTTGATGGAATCGATGCCAAGCCTCGAGAACCGCTGGAGATGGCTCACTGTCCTATCAGCTTAAGCCCGAGATTTCGGCTTCACCAGACCGTTTGCACAGCGGAGGTACGGATACGCCCATCGCGGCTGATGACAGGAACACCCAGATGAATGGCGGTCGCCGCTACGATGCGGTCCGGCATATCGGGAGTGTCCGTACGAGGCACGCTCCGCATCGCATCAACGATTGGAACCTGGAGCGGCGCTTCTTCAAAAACATGGTCAGGATTGCGCAGAGCCTTCTTGATGTCGTCGTAGGCGGTCGCTGGTATGCGCTGTTTCTCGACAAGATAGAGGATTTCGGCCAGGCTGATTGCCGAGAGAGCAATTTTTGCGGAGGCCTGTGCAGCCTCATCTTATAAACGCTTTTGCGGCTGCCGAAAGCCGCGGATCGCCGAACATGTACCACAATGCGGCGTGAGTGTCCGCGACGCCTGCGAACATCTAGAAGTCTTCCGCAAAGCCGTGGAACATCTCGCGGCGGTTCTCATTGATCTCTTCGGCGGATGGGGCCTGCCCATATTTTGCGAGCATGCCGTACCCGGTGGTGAAGGGCTTGGCGGGCCGCGCCTGGTCTGGTTCCTGACCAGCCAGTTTCTTGAGCCAATCTTGCAGCATAAGGCCCTGTGCTGCGGCTTTCGCCTGCAGCGCCGCCGCCTGTTGATCGGAAAGCTCGATTTGTACGCTCATGGCTCGCCTTCTCTTTCCACAGTACCGGAATGTGGGCCTGCTGTCATGAAGTGATCTTGTCTCATGCAGCGAGACGATGAAACCAATTTTCCTCGACACTCGCGTAAGGTTCCATCAACTCCACCTGTCGTCGTCTGGGTCAACCGCAAACATAGATTCAACACGGTTGCTTGAATCTTTCCACGAAATCAGTAGCTGCTTGCTTGCAAAGGAACGACGCAGCGCCCAAAAAGAGACGTTCAGGAACTTCGCCTCAAATCTACCCTGTTGGTGAAGCCAGATCCCAAATAGGGCAACGTGTATTGGTCTGGACGTGGTGGACAGGCGAGAAAGGGTGAGTAATAGCTCTGCTGGGCGAGGGCGTCCAGGTGCGGGCCGATCTTGCGGCAGCGAATCGGCAACTGCTGGGTGAAGGGCGGCGTCTTGGCGGGTTTGTCCTGGTCAGGGATGCGATAGCCGCGCGCCGCGCGGCGTGGCTTACGCGGCAAAGCTGTTCGGCAAACTGCGCCCCCCGGAGCCGGGCTCCGATTCGCAATCGGCCTGACCCGCGATACCCTAGTATCGTAACCATGAAAGGCAAGTGGCTTCTCTTCTCCGCGTCCGTGATTCTTATCGCCATCGCGGCAGGAGCGCTGAGCCGGTTACGGCAGCAGCCGGAGCCCACGAAGAAGCAAGCCCCCGAGCCGACGAAGGCGATTCAGGCGGGGGACGAAATCGCGCTGATGGGGAAGATCCAGGCGGCGAACATTACTCCTCTCGCCGCGCCGGTGGATGGGTATCTGGAAGCGTGGGATATCGAAGTGGGCCAGGAAGTAGCCGAAGGGCAGTTGCTCGGCAATATTCAGAATTCGGGGCTGGCGGACGCGCGGCAGCAGGCACAGGAACAACTTGAATCGCTTCAGAACCGTATTTCGAACATGGAATCGCAGATTCTGGCGGCGAAACTGGAAGCGGCGCGCGCCGACGCCGAAGCCTCGCGCGTGACGTCGGAGGCGTCGCGGCTGGAGAAGATCTACCAGCGCCAGGCAATGTTGATCAAAGAGGGGGCCACGCCGCGGCTCACCTATGAAAAGTCGGAGAGAGAATATAAGGCGGCGCAGGAAGAGGCGAATACCGCCGCCGCCGTGGCCAAGGGGGCGGGGGAACGCATCGCGAAACTCGACGCCGATTTGAAGCTGATGAAGACAGGGCTGGAAGAACGCGAGGCGGCGCTAGAAGAAGCGACTGAAGATCTGGAATCGGCGAATATTCTCGCTCCGGTGGACGGGCTGGTGATCAAGCTTGGGGTGGATGCCGGGGCGGAAGTGAGCCGGGCGATGCAGGATTTGGTGCAGATTGCCACGGATCCCGACTTGCTGGAAGTGGTGGTGGAACCGGATGCGGCCGCGCTCGAACGCCTGCAGCCGGGCATGCCGGCCCTGATCCAGGTGCCGGATGTGACGAGCGAAGGACTGGAAGGCACGGTGAAAGAAATCAAGGGCAACCAGGTGATTGTCGAATTCACCTCGCCCTATCCGGCGATCAAACACGGGATGTCCGCCGCGGTGCGAATTAAGATAACATAATCCAATTAAGTAGAACCGATATGCAATTTCTCGAAAACAGCCTGATTGAACTGATTACCCAGACCTCGACCAACCTGCCGCCGGATGTGCGGGCGGCGATGCGGACCACGATTGCCGGCGAGCAGCCGGGAACGCAATCCTCGCAGGCGTTGGGCATCATCGCCTCAAACATCGACATGGCGCAGGAGGACGAAGGTCCGATCTGCCAGGATACGGGGATGCCGACGTTCATTGTGCACACTCCGGTGGGCGTGAATCAGATCGCGGTGAAGAAGGCGGTGATCGCGGCCGTCGCCGAGGCGACACGGCGGGGCAAGTTGCGGCCCAATTCGGTCGATTCGCTGACGGGCAAGAACAGCGGCAACAACCTGGGCGAAGAGACTCCGGTGGTTCACTTCGAGCAGTGGGAAGAAGACGAAATCGAGGTGAAGCTGCTGCTCAAAGGGGGCGGGTGCGAGAACAAGAACATTCAGTATTCGCTGCCGGCGGCGCTCGATCATCTGGGCCGCGCCGACCGCGATCTGGAGGGCGTGCGCAAGTGCATTCTGCATGCGGTATGGCAGGCGCAAGGCCAGGGCTGCGCGCCGGGAGCGGTGGGCGTATGTATCGGCAGCGACCGTGCGCACGGCTACTTGCTGGCCAAGATGCAGCTTTTCCGCACGCTGGATGACGTGAATCCGAACCCGCAACTGGCGAAGCTGGAAGCGGAGATCATGGACGAAGCCAACCGCATCGGAGTGGGGGCAATGGGCTTCGGAGGAAAGGCTTCACTGATCGGGTGCAAGATCGGGGCGGCGAACCGGCTGCCGGCGAGTTTCTTCGTTTCGGTCGCCTACGATTGCTGGGCGTTCCGGCGGCTTGGGGTGCGGTTGGATGCCTCCACCGGGGCCATTACGGGTTGGCTGTACCGCGATGCGGAGCGCACCGTGGAGAAAATGGCGGAAAGCGAGCAGTTCCCGCTGACGGGGCGGGAAGTGGTGCTGCATCCGCCGCTGAGCGAAGAGCAGATGCGAGCGCTGAAGGTGGGCGATGTGGTGCTGATCACAGGGGAGTGTTTCACGGGGCGCGATGCCGTGCATAAGCATCTGATGAAGAATCCGCCTCCGGTGGATTTGCACGGCGCAGTGTTGTATCACTGCGGTCCGGTGATGCTGAAGGACGGCGAGGAGTGGCGCATCAAAGCGGCCGGGCCAACCACGTCATCGCGGGAGGAGCCTTATCAGGCGGATGTGATCCGCAACTACGGAGTACGCGCGGTGGTGGGGAAAGGCGGGATGGGGGCGAAGACGCTGGCGGCGCTCAAGGAATGCGGCGCGGTGTATCTGAACGCTATTGGGGGCGCGGCGCAGTATTACGCGCGCAGCGTGAAGAAGGTGAAGGGTGTACATCTGTTCGATTTCGGCATTCCGGAGGCGATGTGGCATCTGGATGTGGAGAACTTCATCGCCATCGTGACCATGGATGCGCATGGCAACAGCCTGCACGCGGATGTGGAAAAGGAGACGGCTGAGCGCCTTGAGGCAATGAAGCGGTGAATCGCCGGCGGTTTTTGACGGCGTTGAGCGGCGCGGCGGGTTTGGGAGTGGCGGGTGCGGCGCAATCCTCGCGCCCACCGAACATCGTATTCGTTCTCGCCGACGACCTTGGTTACGGGGAACTCGGCTGCCAGGGCAACGGGGAGATACCCACGCCGAACATCGACTCCATTGCGGCTAATGGAGCGCGGTTTACGAATGGATACGTGACGGCTCCGGTGTGCTGCCCGTCGCGGGCGGGATTGATGACGGGGCGCTACCAGACGCGCTTCGGGCATGAGCGGAATTTGATTGGGAAGGCGAATCTCAATCCCGATCACGGGCTGCCGCTGGGGGAAACGACGCTGGCGGCACGGCTGCGGGCCGGGGGCTACCGGACGGGGCTGATCGGGAAATGGCACCTGGGAGGGACGGCGCGCTTTCATCCGCGCGTGCGGGGGTTCGATGAATTTTTCGGTTTTCTGCATGAGGGGCATTTCTACTACCCGCCTCCGTACCGGGGAGGGGTGACGCGGCTGCGCGTGAATGAGCCGCCTTACGATGAGGAGAATCCGGTGCTGAGGGATAACGTGGAGGTGAAGGAATCCTCCTACCTGACGGATGCTTTCGGGCGCGAAGCGGCGGCCTTTATCGAGCGCAACGCGTCGCAGCCATTCTTTTTATATGTGGCACTGAACGCCATCCACAGTCCGATGCAGGCGCCGGTTCCGTATTTGAAGAAGTTCGAGTACATCCGGGACGAGCAGCGCCGCCTGTTTGCGGCAATGACGGCGTCGATGGATGAAGCGGTGGGGACGGTGCTGGCGAAGCTGCGGGATCTGGGGTTGGAGCAGAACACGCTGGTGGTGTTTCTGAGCGACAACGGGGGGCCGACGGCGGAGTTGACCTCGTCGAATGCTCCGTTGCGCGGCGGGAAGGGCCAGTTGTACGAAGGCGGCATCCGAGTACCCTTTCTGATGCAGTGGAAAGGGCGGATCGCGGCGGGACAGACGGTGCACGATCCGGTGATTTCGCTGGACCTGATTCCGACGGTGCTGGAGGCGGCCTCGCTGGGGGCGGGGCGGCTGCGCCTGGATGGAGTGAGTCTGCTGGGGCGGGTGACGGGGAGGGAGAAATCGATGCCCGAGCGGGCGCTGTTCTGGCGCTACAACTCGAGCGTAGCGTTGCGGCGTGGGGATTGGAAGATCGTGCGGCAGGCTGGTCCCGGGCAGAAACAATCCGGGTACGAAATGTTTAATCTGAAGGAAGATCCGGCGGAGATGAGGAACCGGGCGGGGGAGGAACCGGGGCGGCTGGCCGGGTTGCGGAAGGAATGGGATGAAATCAATCGAGGGATGGTGGAAGCACTATGGTAGGAGTTGGTTTGTGCGACGGGCGAGGCGAGAAGGGATAGGCGTTACCCCTGGAGTTGCGTTGGAAGTATACGTGCAGGAGGTGAACGCGTGAGAATGCTCTTGGTCATCATCCTTCTGGGGATGCCCTTAGTGGGGCAAGAGAAAAAGGCGGCTCCCGAGTATATGGGGAGCGCCGTTTGCCAGGGCTGCCACGAGGAACTTTTTCAATCATTTACAAAGAGTCCACACTACCGGGTGGAGACGGATTCCAAGCATGGTTTCGCGGAGAAATCGTGCGAGAGCTGTCATGGGCCAGGAAGCGCCCATGCGGAATCTGCCACACCCAGCGACATCCGTAACCCACTGCGTTTGTCGGCGCCACAATCGAATCGCGTTTGTCTGGGATGCCACCTGAATCAACCATCGCGGGTGGGCGCCATCCGGGGCGGCCACGCACGCAATCAGGTGGCGTGCACCAGTTGCCACAGTGTTCACAAACCGAAGCCGAAAGATTACGTCACCAACTGCGGGACCTGCCATGTGGCGACGCTGGCCCAATTCCAGCGCCCGTACCGGCACAAGCTGCAGGAAGGCGGGATCGGTTGTGTGGACTGCCATAATCCGCACGGCAGGCTGCTGACGAACGCCCTTCGGGACGTATCGTCGAACGAGCCGGGATGCCTGCGATGCCATGGCGACAAACGCGGACCGTTCGCCTTCGAGCATGCGCCGATGCGCATGGAAGGCTGTTCGGCATGTCACGAATCGCACGGATCGTCGAATCCGCGCATGCTGACCCGCCCGCAAGTGGCGCAGCAGTGCCTGGAATGCCACTCCAATCTGGGGACGAACTCCCGCACGTTGGGAGGGATTCCACCGGCATTCCACGACCTGGCAAATCCGCGCATCCGCAGTTGCACGGGGTGCCATGTGAAGATCCACGGATCGCATGTGAATAGGACATTATTGCGATGACACCGGCACTATTAGCATTGCTAATGGCGGGCGTACTGTACGCACAGGACAAGCCTGCCCAGGAGCCCGCAAAAGAGGCTCCGAAGGAAGCCGCGGCAGAGGCTGCCAAGGAAGCGCCTAAGGAAGAGGCGAAGCCGGAAGCCGCAGCGGATGCCGCAGCGGTAGAACGGATGTTCGAGATCGATCTGGAAGTAGGGACGCGGTGGCAGCAGAACGTGCTGGGGAATCGCGATACCTACCGCAGCGTAGTGAACCTGGGGGAAGGCGTGCGGATCATGAATTGGGACGCCCGATTCCACAAGGATGAGTGGGTGGCGACGAGCCGCGGGGCGGGCTGGGGGGGTGACCCTTCGGAATGGCTGAACTTTCAGTTTGAGCGGCGCAAGTACTTCCGTTTCAACGCCGATCACCGGAATACGGCCTATTTCAACGCGCTGCCGTCGTTTGCCAATCCGCTGCTGGACCGGGGCATTTACGCCAACCAGCGAGCGTTCGATACAAACCGTCGTTTGACGGACCTTCAGGTGGATTTTCTACCTGGCGGGAAGTTTATCCCCTTCTTCGGGTATATGCGCGACCGCGGCTTTGGGCGGGGGACGTCGTTGTTCGTGGCGGACTCGAACGAGTACCCGGTGTTGACGAATCTCAACGACCGGACGAATCTGTATCGGGGCGGGTTGCGGGTGGAAATGAAACGCTTCCACGCCACTTTGGAACAAGGGGGGATACAGTTCAACGACGATCAGAACCTGGTGAACGCTGGGGCGATTGCGGGGAACCGGCCGAATCCGATTCTGGGGCAATCGCTGTTTCTGAACAATCTGCTGCAGGCGTATGCGGTGGACGGGAGCAGTATTTATACGAAGGCATTGATGACGGCGCAGCCGGTGGGATGGCTGGATGTATCGGGCGGATTACAATACAGCCGTCCGCGGAATGATGTGGTGTATTCGCAGCAGAATGACGGGAGGTTTGTGGATCTGGATTCGCTGCTTTTCTTCAATACGCAGAGCGTTCGATTGCTTTCGGCGGCGTCGCAACCGCACACGACGGGGAATTTGGGATTGGAATTGCGACCGTTCTCCAGTTTTCGGGTGATGTCGAGCTTCGTCACGGACCGTTTGAAGAATGAGCCTACGCTGGGTGGATCGCCGCTGGCCGAGCGGCTGGAATGGAATTACAACCAGCACCAGACGGAAGCAGTGTTTGAGCCTGTTACGAGGCTTACACTGCGGGGCGGGTATCGATATGTGTGGGGGGATGGGCTTTCGCGGTCGGGACAGCTTTCGCCGACGCCGGCCGAACGGACAGAACTGAAGCGACACGTAGGGCTGGCGGGGGCGGGTTTCCGGGTGACGGACAAAGCGTCATTGAACGCGGATGTGGAAATAGCACGCAGCGATAGGGTCATGTTCCGCACCTCGCTGACCGATTATGAAAGGGTGAGGATGCGTGGGCGGTACCAACTATTGACTCATTTGCGCCTGTATGGCACTGTACAGATACTGAATAATACAAATCCGCCGGTATTCAACCGGTTTGAATTCCGGAGCCATCAAACGGCCCTTGGATTGCAGTGGATGCCGGGTGGTGGTAACACCGTTCAGATGACTGGGGAATACTCAAGAGCAGCCGTAAAATCGGAAATGGACTATCTGATCCCACAGGTACTGCAAAGCACGCTGTCCCACTACCGGGAGAATACACATACGCTCACGGGGATGGTGCAATGGCGGATGGCGGTGGGATGGACGTGGCAGCCGACGTTGTCGGCGGGGGGATCGATGTATCTCACCAGCGGGACGCGCCCGACCGATTATTACCAGCCGATGGTGCGATTGAATACACCGGTGTATTCGCATCTGGACCTATTCGCAGAATACCGTTGGTACGGACTTTCGCAACAGATCTATCGCTTTGAAGGATTCCGGACGCACCAAGGAGCAGTTGGGATCCGGATCCATTAATTGAACAGGAGAGAGTAGACATGAAGAAATTGCCTTTGATCGCTTCCTCGTTGGTTCTGGGCGTCGTGTTTTTTGTGAGCGCGACAACCTCCTTCGGCAAGCCGGAATACACGAAGAAAGAAAAGAAGGCCTGCGTGGCATGCCATGTCAGCGCCAAGTCGAAGGACCTGAACGATACGGGGAAGTGCTACCACGAGAAGAAAGACCTGAAAACCTGCGCCAAGTAGACACTTGACGCAATGGGGGGGCTGGCGCGACTGTGCATCCCATACCGTGCAAGCCCCGAAAACTTCTGCCTGAACGCGGGTGAGCCGCGAGAAAGGAGGGTGCCATGCCCCAAGCATGGTTCGCCGGTTTATTTCGGCGAAGTAGATTCGGTGTGCTTGCGGCCGGCGCCGCTGTAATTCTGGCGGCGGGGGTCGTCAAGACAGTCGATGAGCGCACGGTGAATTTCGTACGGCCCGGATTGAAGTTCACGGTAACCCGGGCCGAAATCGCAACGGACGGGACATTGCGGGTGACCTTCAAGGTCGCCGATCCGCAGAATGTTCCACTGGACCGGCTGGGAGTAACCTCACCCGGCGTTGTAGCCACCAGTTTCGTGGCTGCTTACATTCCACAGAACGCAACCCAGTATGTAGCCTACACGACGAGAACGCAAACCAGCCCGATCAACGGACGCGCAGCGATACAAGCTTCCGCCGATACGGGTGGCACTTATGCGACGATCGCCGAAGGGGAGTACACCTACACGTTTGGCACGAAGCTGCCTGCCGGGTTTGATCGTACCGCAACGCACTCCATACTTATCTACGGCTCCCGGAATCTGATTGAGTTCGATTTCGGCACCAGCCGTGCCGACACGGTGTATACCTGGGTTCCCGCCGGTGGGGCGGTCACCAAAACGCGTGACGTCATCCGCTCGGCCACCTACAACAAGTGCCACACCCAGCTCGCTTTCCACGGCGGAAACCGCCGCAGCATGGAAGGCTGCATCCTGTGCCACACCCCGCAAACCGTCGACCCTGACACCGGAAACACTGTGGACATGCCAGTCATGACCCATAAGATCCACATGGGCGCGGAACTGCCCTCCGTCGTTGCGGGTGGCAAGTACGTAATCATCGGCAACGCCCAAAGCGTAAACGACTATAGCCATGTCGAGTTCCCCGCTGGCCCGCAGCGCTGCGGAGTCTGCCACGAGACCAACCTCCCGGCAGCCCAACGTCCTGCCCAGGCCGATGCGCACCTGAACAAACCGAGCCGCGCCGCCTGCGGATCGTGCCACGATAACGTGAACTTTGCCACGGGCGAACATCATGTAAATTTGCCGCAGACGAGCGACAACCTATGTTCGAACTGCCATATTCCGCAGGGCGAACTGGAGTTTGACGCATCGATCATCGGGGCGCACACGACGGCAACCCGCGCAGCATCGCTGCCCGGCACGACGTTTGCGATCGTCTCGATCGACGATGGCGTGGCCGGTCGTAGGCCGCGGGTCACCTTCACGGTGAAGGATCGCACCGGGGCGGACATTGCACCGGCTGACATGACTTCGCTGAGCTTGATCCTGGCCGGGCCGACTTCGGACTATTCGACCTACATTTCCGAAACGGCGCGTGGAGCGACGGCAGTCGGCGGAGGCCGCTACGCCTATACGTTCAACGCCACGATCCCCGCGGACGCGAAGGGCTCGTACACGATCGGAATGGAAGGCTACCGGAACTGGGCGCTGCTGGGCGGGACGGCACGTGAGATGACGGTGCGCGATGCGGGCACCAACGTGACGCGTTCGTTCGCCGTGGCCGGCGGCACGGTGCAACAGCGCCGGCAGTCGGTTTCTCTGGCGAAGTGTAACAACTGCCATGGGTTCCTGGAACTGCATGGCTCCAATCGCAACACCATCGACCAGTGCGTCATCTGCCATAACCCGACGATGACGGATGCGGCGCGGCGGCCTGCCACCAACAATCCGCCGGAGTCGATCCACATGGCCACGATGATTCACCGGATTCACGCCGGGCGGAACCAAGGGCGTGACTACATCATCTACGGATTCGGCAACGTTCCGCACGACTACAGCGGTGTCGGCTACCCGAGCCCGCTGACGGAGTGCAACGCGTGCCACATCAACAACTCGCAACGGCTGCCATTGCCCGACACCAACCTGCCTGTGAACGATCCGCGGGGTATCATCACGAAACCGGGACCGGAAACAGCAGCGTGCCTTGGGTGCCATGCCACGAAGTCAGCGGCGGCGCATGCGGCGGCCAACTCCAACGCGATCGGTGAAAGCTGCTCCACATGCCACGGCGTGACCGGACAGTTCTCTGTCGACCGCGTGCATGCGGCCCAATAGTTAGACAGAAGCGATAGCTCCTCCTGTTCAGGGCGCGAATCCGCAAGGGTCGCGCCCTTTTTCTATCGCCGCCCCCCCGCATTGTGATACCTATATGAAAATGCGATCCCTCGCGATGTTCCTGCTCGGCGCATGCGCCTTGTACCCGGCCGAAGACGGCTTCACCCCACTGTTCGACGGCAAGTCGCTCAAAGGCTGGCAACTGATCAAACCATCCGGCCCGGGCTACGTGATCAAAGAACCCGGCATTCTCCACTGCCCCGCCGATGGAGGCGGCAACCTGTTCAGCGAAAAGCAATACGGCAACTTCATCTTCCGCTTCGAGTACCGGATGGAACCGGGCGGGAATAATGGGGTGGGGATCCGTTCTCCACTGGTGGGCGACGCGGCTTATCAAGGCATGGAGATCCAGCTTCTCGACGATCAGCACGCCAAGTACAAGGGGCGCATCAAACCCGAGCAACACACCGGCTCCATTTACGACGTAATTCCGGCGCGCACGGGCTTTGCCAAGCCAGCCGGGGAGTGGAACGAGGAAGAAATCACGGCCAAAGGGTCGCGGATCACGATCAAGCTCAACGGGGTCATCATTGTGGACGCCGATCTGAACAATGTCCAGGAGGCGGCCACGCTCAAGAGGCATCCGGGGCTGCGGCGCAAAGATGGACATATCGGATTTCTGGGGCATGGGACGATGGTGGAGTTCCGTAACATCCGCATCAAGACGCTGCCCTAAGCCATGGCCTCCGGCCCGTCCGAGAATCCGGAGTCTTTTTCTTCCACCGCGCACACTCTGAACGATGTTCAATTGAAGGAGTTTGAACAGGTGTACCGGGAAGAGGTGGATCACGTGTTTCGCTACGCGATGGGTTGCACCGGGCGGCGGGAAGTGGCCGAAGAGATCGCCAGCGAGACGTTTCTTGCCCTTTACCGCAACTTCCCGGGGGTGGACGCGTCGTGGCGCAAGGCGTGGCTGCTGCGCGTGGCGAAGAATCTGGCGGTCAACCATTGGCGCAAGCGGCAACGGGAGCGGGAACTGCCCGAGCACACCGACCTGCCGGGGGTTTCGGGGATTCCCGAATCGGCTGAATCCATACTGGATCATGAGGCACTGAAGCCGGCACACCGTGCCTGCCTGATCCTGCGCTATGTACATGGCATGGAACGGGAGGAGATCGTTGCGGCCACGGGCATGTCGCTCAACCAAGTGAAGAGCTGTTTGCAGTACGGTTTGAAGCTGCTGAGGGACAAGTTCCAAATCGATGGCAAAGGGGGTCCTCATGCCTGAACGGTATCGGGATTTCGACCGTGAGGAGCGGGATTTGGTGCGACGGGCGGGTCTCGACCGGATGGGCTGCCCGGCGTTTGACCTGGTTCTGGCCGCACGGGCTGGGGTCCTGGAGCAAGCCCAAGCCACACCCTTGCTGTCACATCTGGAATCGTGCCGGTTCTGTCAGGCGCTATGCGCGGATTTCGCGCAGGGCGAATCGAGCTCGGCAACGCTGGAGAACAGAGAACGCATTCGAGCAAGGCTCGACCGGGCGATCGCCAAACCGATCCGAGGACCCTGGTATCGGCGCTGGGAGATTCTGGCCGCAGCGGCGGGCGCGGTGGCGTGCCTGAGTGTGGCGGTGCAACTTCGGCGCACCCCGGCGCCACATCCAGCTTCCTCCAGAGTGGTTATCCAGTCCGTCAAGCCGCAGTTTTTTCTGAAACTTACAGCACCTCCCGTAAAGCTCTCGTTGAATTCAGCGATCACCTGGCGCGGGGAGGGTAAAGCTGGTGGAGATGGGTATTTGAAGGAACTGGGGGATGCGCTTGCGCCGTACCGTGCGGCGGATTACGGCGAAGCGGCCTCGCGGCTCGGGAAGCTGGCGGGGAAGTACCCTGAATCTGCCGAGGCAGCGTTTTACCATGGCGTCAGTTTGCTCTTGTCGGATCGAGCCTCCGAGGCAAAGGGAGCACTGGAAAGGGCGGAATCGCTTCATCCGCAGGCGTTGCGCGAGGATGTGGAGTGGTTCTTGAGCGCGGCATCTGAGAGGACAGGAAATCCTGAGCAGGCCGCAGTGCGGCTGAGAAAGATGTGCGAGGCGGCGGGTGCGTATCGTGAGCAGGCTTGCTCGGCGTTGCCGCATTTGCGCTGACCGTTTCCGGCTGGGGGCGCCGATGGGCGGATGAGCAGGACTGTTCGGGGGTGCCGCATTTGCTGACTGGTTCTCGCCTGGGTGCGGCTGCGCGTATCCTGTTGACGCCGGGGACCGGCTGTCCATCCGCAGGGTTTGGGCGATGAAGTACAGTGGTTCATGAGCGTGGGATGGGAATGGAAGCCGCTGGGCAATGCCGTGAGTCCGTAGCGAGAGCAGGCTTGCTCGTGGTTGGGGCGATTGCGCTGACCGCCAGTCCCTTCGCCGCGTGGGCGGCCGATTCGCAAGCTATCCTGACCCGCGCGCGCAATCTGCACCAACGCGGACAAACACCGGCGGCCGAGAAACTGCTGCGCTCCGAATATGAAGCGGCCAAGGTGGCCAAGGACGAATCGCACCAGGCGTGGATGGCGTTCGGCCTCGGCTGGGGAACCCACCAGTTGGCGCGCTATGCGGAGGCAGGCGTGTTCCTTGAGGAAGCCGCGCAGCTCTCCGCCAAGCTCCATAGTGCGGATCTTGAAGGCATGGCTCGCTATCAGTACGGGCTTGTGTTGCGGCAACAGGGACGGCGGCCGAAAGCAAAAATGGAGCTGGCACTGGCTTCGGAGAAGCTGCGGGATGCGGAGCGGTATGACCTTGCCGCCCAGGCTGTGCTGGAACAGGCGCAGCTTGAATCGAACTTCCGAATCAGGGAAACAATTCTTCGCACCGCCGTGGCTGAGGCCGGGGCGAATGCGCACCCCAAGCTGGAAGCGCAGCTTCTGCTGGCGTGGGCCGGCAGCCAGTTTGGGGAAGGCAACGCGGCCGGCGCGATGGCCACGTACCGGCGGCTGATCGAGACGCTGCAGAGCAAGACGCAACGCCCGCTGCGACCGATGCAAGCCGACGCATGGACGGGGCTTGGACGCATCTACCGCCTTCACGGGGACTACGCCGGCGCGCGCGAGGCGTATCGAAAAGCGCTGGATCTACTGGAAGGACGAGCCAACGCAGCGGCAAAGAGCCACGTGCTGGAGTTGCTGGCCCTCAACTTCGCGTCGGTAGGACAGCGGGAGGAAGCGCTGCGCACGCTGCAGCAATCCCTGGATCTGGTTCGACAGTCCGGACCAAGGCCGCAGGCGAAGCGATTGACCGGCGCTGCAATCACCTATCTGATGCTGAACGAGCCGGCCAAGACCATCGAGATACTGGAGAATCCCGCGGCGCGCCAGATGTGCCAGAGCCGCTGGCCCCTGGCCGCCGCTTATTACCGGACGGGCCGGCAGGAGGATGCCGTGCAGCAGGCAAGCCTCGGTGTGCAGGAATGCCGGTCGGTGGGGGCGTCGGAGCCGCTGGCGCGGTCTCTGCGCTGGCGGGCGCTGGCGCTGGAGTCGATGGGGCACCGCGAGAAGGCGATCGAAGATGCGATGGAGTCATTGCGGGTGGTGGAACGGATGAGGGAGCACTTGGCCCCGGACGATCTGCTGAAGCGCGGCTTCGACAGTTCCTACCAGCAGTTGGTTCAGGAGGCGGTGACCTGGCTGCACGATTCAAAACGCCACGCGGAGGCGATCGAAGTGGCGGAACAGGGCCGTGCCCGCGCGTTTGTGGATCTGCTGGCGACGATGCGCAACGGCGATGGTATACCGATCGAAGAACCCTCGCGGCTTGCCACCGCGGAACCTCAACTGCCGAGCAATGTTGCGCGCAAAGCGGCGACGCTCCCGCGCATGCAGGATGCGGCCGGGCGTCTGTCTTCGACGATCGTTTCCTACTGGACGGGCAACGCGGAAGTCTACTCCTGGGTGGTGGACCGGCGTGGATTGCGAGCCAGCGTGCGCACTCCGCTGGCTTACAGCGAGTTGGAGAAGCTGGTGCGGCAGGCGGCATCGCGCGACGGGCAGACCAGCCGCGCCGCGTTGCGCCAACTGTACAGACAACTGATCGCACCCATTGAAACGCAGTTTCCGGCGTTACAGGGGCGGGTGACGGTGATCCCGCACGGGCTGTTGTTTCAGGTGCCATTCGCGGCCTTTCTGGACGGGAAGGGAAAATATCTGATCGAGAAATGGGAAACCCACTATGCGCCTTCGGTGGCATCGCTGGACGCGGCGCAAAGCCCGGCTCGGGGAAAAGGCTATCTGCTCGCGGGCCACCCGTTGCGCGCGGCGGCGCCTGAGGGGGCCAAACCGCTGCCCGCTCTGCCTGGATCGCAGCGGGAACTGGCACGCATCGCGGGTTTGGGGAAAACGGCCGAGGCGGCGGTGTTTTCGGGCAAGGCATTGCGCCTCGATGCCTTGTTGGATGCAATGCAGGAAGCCGAGGTACTGCACTTTGCCACGCACGCCATTGTCGATCAGCAACGGCCGTTCGATTCGTACCTGGCATTGAGCGAGGGCGAGCGGCTCACGGCCCGGGAGATCTACGCGCAGACGCTGAGCGCGCGGCTGGTGATGCTGAGCGCCTGCCGCAGCGCCACCGGGGAGATCTCCGCCGACGGAGTGTTGGGACTGACCCGGGCGTTTTTCTCGGCTGGAGTGACGCGCGTCGTGGCCTCGATCTGGGATGCCGCGGACCAGACATCGGGCGTTCTGGCCGAGGTGTTTCACCGCGAGTACCTGCGCTCATCCGATGCGGGCGCAGCGCTGCGCAAGGCGCAACTGGATCTGCTCACGCGGCTGCGCTCGGGCAGGTTTGAGGTACAGACGGCGGCCGGGCCGGCGGTGGTAGAGGAGCATCCCGCACTGTGGGCTCCGTTCGTACTGCAAGGGCCGCCTTAAATCCGCCGCGTTGCGGGCAACGTATTTCCTGTTGAATGATCGCCACTGTTGCGCTGCGCTTTGCCGTTCTGTATTTCGGCCTGTTCTGTTTCACCTCTCAGATCGCTTCGATGCTGCTGCCCATCCCGGGTATGGAATTGCCGGACATCGACGCGCTTCCGCCGATCCGGCCGCTAGTGCTGTGGGTAGCGCGGCATCTGCTGCGCTTGCAAGGCGAGATTCCCTACGCGCCCAGCGGGAGCGGGGACAAAACGTACGACTGGGTGTGGATGCTTCTACGAGTGGCGCTGGCGTTCTTCGGGGCGGCGATTTGGAGCGTGCTTTCACGCCCTGGCCCGGATGCCGTGTTGCGCACGCCGCTTTACCGCTGGTTCTGTCTGCTGCTGCGCTGCGGCGTGGGGACGCAGATGCTCAGCTACGGGTTTTCGAAACTGGTTCCGTTGCAGATGCCGTTCCCTTCGCTGTCGCGGCTGGTGGAACCGTTCGGGAATTTCTCTCCGATGGGGGTGTTGTGGTCGTCGATCGGCGCGTCGCCGGGCTACGAGATGTTTCTGGGCCTGGTGGAAGTGGTGGCGGGAACGCTGGTGCTGTTGCCGTGGACATCGGCGGCAGGCGCGTTGTTGTGCTGCGCGGCCTCGCTACAGATCTTCGTGCTGAATCTGACGTACGGCATTCCTGTGAAGCTGCTGTCGTTCCACCTGCTGGCAATGTCGTTGCTGATCGCACTGCCCGCCGTTGCCGGCCTGCTGCGAATTGTGCACCGCGTTTCGCGCCGGTCGAATGCGCCGGAACTCGCGTGGCGGGGGGCGGTGCTGTGCCAGTGCCTGTTTGCGGCGTACTGGCTCATCGTGCAAACCCATGGAGCGTACGGCGAATGGTTCGAGTATGGCGGGGGCGCGCCGCGCCCGGTTCTTTACGGCATTTGGAATATTGAGACACAGATCGCGGATGGACGCGAACTTCCGCCGCTCCTGACGGAGGCAGGGCGCTTTCGGCGGGTGATTTTCGAGGAATACGCGGAACGGGCGGTGCTGCAACGGATGGACGACAG